>JAYTXL010000095.1:0-1507 GCA_043742955.1 Verrucomicrobiota bacterium
AGACGTGATGCGCGTGGACAACGCCGACACGCTCGCCGACTTCCGCGACAAGGCGCGGCTGCCCATCGCCGTGAGCGAGATGCTGACGAGCCGCGAGGACTACCGGCTCGTGCTGGAGCGTCGCGCGGTGGACTACGTGATGATTGATCCGACGTGGGTCGGCGGCATCAGCGAGACGCGGCGGTTGGCGGAGTTCGCGCAGGCTTACAACGTGCCCGCCACGATGCACGACTGCACCGGCCCGCTGACGCTTTTCGCCGGCCTGCATGTGGCGACAGCGGTGCCGAACGTGGTCTTTCAGGAATCCGTGCGGGCGCACATCCGCACTTTCTACGATCAACTCATTGAAACGAACGTGGTCATCGAACACGGCCACGCGCTTCCGCCCGCGAGTCCCGGACTGGGCACGCGGTTGCGTCCGGAGTTATTTTCGGCGAAACGTGAGAGCCACCGCATCACGCGCGCCGGATGAAACGGGCAAGCAGTCTTGTCTGCTGATGCCTTCGGAGGATGCACTGTGGGCAAGAGCGGCGGAGGGCCGCTGCACTCCAAGACCTGTGCATTACCCACATCTTCACTCTTAATAGTCGGATAATTGTGTCCTTGTACATCAACGAGTGATGTGTAATTAGAAGGGATGCGTACGCATTCTTGTTCGATTACAGATTCGATCCTTGCCGATTTCCAAAACATCAAGCCCCCGACCGATCCAGATCCGCTGTGGGCTTTTAACGAGTTTGCGGCCGCAGATTTCAACGATCGACGTTTGACCCACCGACTCCAGTTTCTGGCCCGCCATTTCGCGCAGCAGCCTTTGGCTTCGATCCCTCAGGCTTGCGGCAATTGGGCCAACAGCAAAGCCGCCTACCGTTTCTGCGCCAATGAAAAAGTCTCCTTCGCCGCGATCTTGGCACCCCACTACGGCCGCACTCTGGAGCGCCTGGGCTGGCGTCAGTCCGCGGTCATCCTTTGTCCGCAGGATACCACCACCCTCAATTATATCGCTCACCCGGCTACCCAAGGACTGGGCCATGTCGGCACCAAGCCGGGCAAATCACTGGGCCTGCTCCTGCACTCCACCCTGGCCGTCAGTCCCCAAGGTGAGTTCTTCGGTCTGCTCCACGCCCACGGCTGGGCCCGCCCCAAGCGCAAGCCATCGCGCCGCGCCCGTTCCCGCCACCACCAAGATATCAGCGAAAAAGAAACCTTTCGTTGGTTGGACGGTTTCCGGCGCGTGGAACAGTTGGCTCAGGCCTATCCCGCGCACCAGTGGGTCAGTGTCGCTGATCGGGAGGGCGATATCTACGACGTGCTCCACGAGGCCACCGCGCCGGGCCACCGCGCGGGCTTGCTCGTGCGGGCTCGGCATGACCGTTCCCTGCTGGGACAGCCGGGCAAAACCTTGTTTAAATATATGCGTCGGCTGCCCGAGGCTGGCGGCGGCACCGTGGGTGTGCCGCGGCACGAAAACCAACCCGCCCGCGCCGCGACCCTCAGTATTCGCTTC
>JAYTXL010000096.1:0-3061 GCA_043742955.1 Verrucomicrobiota bacterium
CGCGCTGAGCGCCCCCCCGGGCTTCAAAGTCGAATTGCTCCGCTCTGCGCAACCCGATGAAGGCTCCTGGATCTGCCTGACCGTCGATGCGAAAGGCCGCCTCATCATCTCGCCGGAAAAGATCGCCACCCAGACCGCCGACGGCAAACCCAGCCGGGGCGGCTTGTTGCGGGTCACGCTCTCCGCCGCCGGGCAGGTGGACAAATTGGAAAAAATCCAGGCGCCCGTGGGTGCCGCGATGGGACTGCTCTACGCCTTCGACAGCCTGTATGTCAGTGGCCAGGGACCGCAAGGCACCGGCCTGTATCGCTTGCGGGACACAGCCGATGACGGTGAGTTCAAGGAGGTGAAGTTGCTGAAAAAATTTGAAGGCGCGTTTCGATCCGTGGCCACGGGCGAACACGGACCGCACGGGATCGTGCTGGGCCCGGACAAGATGCTCTATCTCATCCACGGCAATGAGACGAAGCTGCCGACGGGAGTGAGCGCCTCTTCGCCTCACAAAAATTATCAGGAAGACCAACTTTTGCCTCCGCAGCTTTGGCCGGCAAATTTCACCTGGGCCAACGGTTCGCCGCCGGGCGGCTGCGTGTTGCGCACCGATCCCGAGGGCCGGGAGTGGACGCTGGTCTGTGGCGGCCTGCGCAACGCCTATGACCTCGCCTTCAACCGCGAGGGCGAAATGTTTACCTTCGACAGCGACATGGACTGGGACGACGGCTCGCCCTGGTATCGGCCCACGCGCATCAATCACCTCGTCTCCGGCGGCGAATACGGCTGGCGCAAGGGCACCGGCAAATGGCCGGACTATTATTCCGACAGTCTGCGTAGCAATCTCGACGTGGGCCGCAGTTCACCCACCGGCCTGAAATTCGGCAGCGGCAGCCAGCTTCCATCGAAATACCAGCGCGCCTTGTTCCTGTGCGATTGGGCGTTTGGCACCATCTACGCCGCGCATTTCATCCCGAATGGCGCAACGTATAAAGTGACTACGGAACCGTTCGTGACCGGCCGGCCCTTGAACGTGACCGATCTGGAATTTGGGGCGGATGGCGCGATGTATTTCATCACCGGCGGCCGCGGCACGCAGTCCGGCTTGTATCGCGTGACCTACGAATTGCCCAAAGTGCGTGATCCGGTAGTGGTCGGGCTTGCGGAATTGACCGGCGCGAAAAGCCGCGCGCTGCGCCACCAGCTGGAGGCGTTTCATGGGAAGAACATTCCCGCCGCCGTGGATTTCGTCTGGCCCCACCTTGGCAGCGACGACCGTTGGATTCGTTATGCTGCGCGCATCGCCGTGGAGGCGCAACCGGTGTCGCAATGGCAGTCCCGCGCCCTGGCCGAGACCAACTCCCACGCCGGGATTGCGGCGCTGCTCGCGCTCGCGCGTTGCGGCGGGCCGGAATGCCAGGCGGACCTGCTCCGGGCGCTGGCGAAATTCCCGCTCGATTCGCTCACCGAAGAACAGAAGTTGGACAAACTCCGGGTCATCAGCCTCAGTTTCATCCGGCAGGGAAAACCCAGCGCCGAGTTGCGCACGATGGGCCGCGAAAAATTGAGCCGCCAATTCCCGGCCGCGAGCGCGCGGCTCAACCGCGAACTATGCCAGTTGCTGGTGTATCTCGAAGCCCCTGACGTGGTGGAAAAAACCATGAAACTGCTCGCCGCCGCGCCCACGCAGGAGGAACAGATGCAGTATGTGTTTGCGTTACGATTGGTAAAGCAGGGATGGACACCCGAATGGCGCGCCGCGTATTTCAATTGGTTTCCCGAGGCGGCGAAAAATTACACCGGCAGTCATAACTTCCTCGACTTCCTGGCCCATACCCGCGACGACGCGAGCGGCACCTTGACCGATGCCGAGGGCCTCGCACTTGCGCCGTTGCTGGCGAGGAAAATTGCCGAACCGCCGCCGGTGGCCCCGCAGCGCGCCTTCGTGAAGGAATGGACGCTGGACGAGCTGACGCCGTTACTGGGCCAGGTTTCCAAAGGGCGTTCGTTCCGGAAAGGCCAGGAGGCGTTCACAGCGGCACAGTGTGTCCTGTGCCACCGCCTCGGGCACGAAGGTGGCGCGATCGGGCCTGACCTGACGACGGTCGCGAGCCGGTTCAGCCGGCGCGACATGTTGGAGGCGATTCTGCTGCCGTCGAAAGTGATTCCCGACCAGTTCCAAAACACGGACATCATCACGCTCGACGGGGTTGAGATCACCGGCCATATCCTGGCGGAAGATGCCCGGAAGCTGATCGTGGCCACGAATCCGCTGAACCCTGAACGGCGGGAGATTCTGAGGACGGAAATCAAAGCCCGGCGCATCTCCGCGCTCTCGCCGATGCCGGAAGGCCTGGTGAATATTCTTTCGGCCGACGAGTTGCTGGACTTGCTGGCGTTTCTGGAAAGCGGCGGCCGGACTGATTATTCCTCATTCCGCCCCTGACGCACGCGACGCACCTCCTGAATTCCGAAGTTGGGGGGAGCACACCCGCCGTCGGGTGTAGCTGGGTGCGCCCTCGCAACCAGCCTCGGACGGTTCCCTCTTTCATCGAAGTTGCGCATTTGTCCGGCCGGCCGGAGTTTTCCGCGAGGGCGCGGAAAACTGCACCCGAGGCGGGTGTGCTCCCGCTTCCCTTTCAGAATTCCGCCGCAAGAAACTCCAGCTCGGCAAAGTGATGTTTCCGTGTCGTCGGCGAAATGGATCAGTGCCCGCTGATCCAGGAGGGTGGTTTGAACGGTGATCGCCCGGGAGAACACTTTGCCATCCGCCCGAGCGGCCAGCGGCAGCCAAAGCAAAATAGCCAGAATGATCCGCAGCACCTTGGGGGAAGATCGCCGGAGTAAAGCAGTGATCACCGCGATAGGCAAACCGCGAGCATCGGAGGTAAGCTCGACGGCGTTTGAACGCGCACTTGGATTTCATGTTTCTTTCGCCAACCCGTCTCACCAAAAAGCGCCGGAGCACCGGCGCCGTCGTGCGCTTGAGAGTGAGCATGCATAGGAGGGTGAGAGTCCCACTGTGGCGGAGCTTCCCGCCACGAACTGAAAGTAACTGCGGCGTGGCAAC
>JAYTXL010000097.1:0-7814 GCA_043742955.1 Verrucomicrobiota bacterium
ACGGGACGACGCTAGGCTTGGCCATTGATTCCGGCCCTGTCGCGGCAGGCACCCCATTTTGAGGCTCTAAAATAACACCCGGAAATCCCGGAAGAACCCCAATCCGAACCCAAACCTCGAACCCCGCTGGGCGACCTATTTCAAAGCGTCGGTCTTCCTGGCGCCAGCGATGGCGCTCTGGGCCATTGCCAGCGTGTTTCTGTTTCCAAAGTTGCATCAGATTTGCCTGGAGGCCGGGGTCGCCATCCCCACGGTTTACCGCGTGACCCGTGCGCTCACCGACTTTAATTTTTTGATTGGCGGCGGGCTCCTCGCGTTGCTGGTGCTGTTGGAACGGCGCTCGCGCAACTGGCCGCGCTACCGCCGGGCCGCGATTGGGATCAGCGTCTTTCTACTCAACACCACCGTGCTGATTTTAATCACGCTGATGGTTATACTGGCCCTGCTGGCCGCCCCGGCAATGCTTCACCACGGCCGGTGAACGGTTGAACCGTCCGCGGAGCGCGGGTCTGTGACCCGCAGCAACTACCGATCGTGTCACGGGTGCGTAGAAATTAATAGCGGTTATCCGGTTTCGGCATTGCTGCGGCTCGCAGAGCCGCGCTCCAGGGCTGGGCCGGTTTCGTGGCTTTTTTTCAATCTTCCCATCTGTGGTTGTGCCTCGGCTTCATCTGCAAGCATCGTTACGGCGAAGTCGCTGCGGCCCGCGCAATGAGGAACATCTTCAATTTGTCCGCCATCTGTCCGCCAAAGCCGGGCACGGCGGCGATTTCCTCCACCGTCGCCAACCGCAACCGGTGCACGGAACCGAATTTTTTCAACAACGCCGCCTTGCGCTGTCCGCCAATGCCGGGAAATTCATCGAGCAGGCTTTCGGAGATTTTCTTGAGCCGCAGTTGCGCGTTGTAGCTGTTGGCGAAACGGTGCGATTCGTCGCGGACGCGTTGTAACAATTTCAGCGCGCCGGAATCGTGGCTCAGCCGCAACGGCTCGCTTTCTCCCGGACGAAAGATTTCCTCGAATTCCTTGGCCAGGCCAATGACCGGGATGCTCCCCAGTCCGAGTTTCACCAGCTCGGCACGGGCGGCGTTGAGCTGCCCTTTGCCACCATCAATCAGGATGAGGTCGGGAATGGTTTCCGGATTCTTCGCGCGTGGTTCAACCCCACAATCCGCCGCCGGCGCCGCCGCTTCAGTTCTGGATTCTGAATTCTGGATTCGCAATTCCTGCTCCTGCTTGAGCCGCGTATAACGTCGCCGCACCGTTTCGGCCATGCAGGCGAAATCGTCCTGACCCACGACGGTCTTCATCTTGAAGCGGCGATAGTTCGCGCGGTCCGGCCGGCCATTTTTGAAAGCGACCAGCGAGGCGACCGCGAAGGTGCCGCTGATATTGGAGATGTCAAAACCCTCGATCCGTTTCGGGGGCGCGGGCAGGTCGAGGGCGCGGCCCAATTCCGCCAGGTCGCGGACGGGATCGAGCGCGAGCGGCAGCGTGTAGGGAATTCGCTCAAAGGATTTGGTTTTTTCCGTGGTATGGCGCAGGCCGGCGAGGGCGTCGCGATACTTGGCGGCGCGTTCAAAATCCAAATCCGTGGCCGCCCGCTTCATTTCCGCTTCGAGCTGCTGCGCGACTTCCTCCCGCTGGCCGGAGAGAAACTCGCAGGCGGCCAGCACCTGCTGGAGGTATTGCTCGCGCGTCACGTTGCCGATGCACGGCGCGGTGCAAAATTTCAAGTTGCCGTACAGACAATGCTTGTAATCGCTTTCATTGGGCGACAGCGGCCGGCAGCCGCGCAGGTTGAATTGTTTGCGGGCCAGGAGCATGGTCTGCCGCGCTCCCAGGGAATCGACAAAGGGACCGAAGTAACGCGCCCCGTCATCCTGTTTGAGGCGGGTGAAGGAGAAGCGAGGAATCGGATCATTGAGATTCACCTTGAGCAGCAGGAAGCGTTTGTCATCCCGGAAGCTGATGTTGTAGCGCGGCTGAAATTCCTTGATGAGCTTGCCCTCCAGCAGCAGGGACTCGGGCTCGTTGCGGACCACGTGGATATCGAAGTCATGAATGGCCTCGACCAAGGCGTTGAGTTTCAGATCCCAGCCGTGACGGCGCGAAGGGTGGAAATATTGGCTGACGCGTTTGCGAAGATCCCGGGCTTTGCCGACGTAGATCACGGTGCCAAAGCGGTCTTTCATCAGATAGATGCCGGGCTTGTGCGGCAGCTCCCTCAGCTTATTCCGGATGTGTTCGGTCGCGGGCATGGCGTAGCTCGTGCCCCAACCTTAGCATGGAAACAGCCTGACCTGCCAGCGGGATGGGGTTCTAGGATTGCGGTTTCCGGCGCAACGCGGCGGCGGCACCCAGGGAAAGCGCGAGGAGCACCAACGAGGAAGGTTCCGGCACGACCGTGGTGAAGCCATTTACGGCGATCACATGATTGTTGCCCCCAAAGGTCGAGAAGAGATAGTCGCCGGTCAACGGATCGATCGCTGCTCCTTCCGCGCCGGTCAATCCGGAAAGAAATAATTTCCGCGAGGACAGAATGGGATCGCCGTTGGCATCAATCTCGTAACTGGCAATGTCTCCGGTCCGGTATTCGGTGATCAAGACACTGTTGGCGGTGAATAGCGGATTTCCGGCGGGCACAAAAATCAGCCCTTCTGGCCCGCTGCCGCTGGGCAGCAGCAACGGCGAACCAGCCAGCGTGACGTCGAAAGTGCCTGAGCCGTCCGGCGTGATCGTGGCATCGTACCACTTGCCTGTGTTGTAGGAGAGGATTTTCAAACGTCCCCCACCGCCGAAACTGTCGGGCACAAAGGCCAGCGCACCCACCGAAGACTCGACCCCCAAAGGTGACAAATCGATCAGTTTATCCGGCCCGGTGCTCCCGGGCTTGATTTGTCCCAGCCGGTTATCGCTGTAACTGGTGTAGAAAAGCACGTTGCCGGGACCGTAAGCGAGCCCACCATCAATGCCCCCCGTGGAACCGTTTGCGGCGGCCACCAAGGTCGCCGAACCTCCGCTGAACCCGCTCACATGGTTGTCCGCTCCGCGCACCAGTCCCAGCGAATAGATCGCCGCCGAGAAGTTATTGGCACTGCCACCCAGGAGAAGCGTGTTGGAATCACCGGCCTTGAACGCCAAGCCACCATAGGAAGTCGGGACGTTCAGCGCCGAGCCCAAGTCGATGAACGAGTACCTTTCCGAATAGTAGGGGTCAATCGTCTGGGCAGTTCCCCTGCTCACGCCGACAGTGAACAACGCCATGCCGAGCGAACCACCGATTAGCCAGCGGTAGCCAAAAGAAGTTTTTGAATTCATAGGGAAAGGATTAAGACTTAGCTAGCGTCTTGCACAGACTTAGTGCTACCGCAAATGCTGGCTTAGTCCACTAAAATCTGGCTGTCCGGGGAGCGGGCTCCTCCCGTTCCAACTGCCCCCGGGTCACCCCCAGCTGGTTGAGGAGTTTCAGCTCGCGCCACACTTCCGCGCCGGTAATTTCACCGCGCAGGAGCTGGTCGTACTTGGTCAGGGTCTGAGTCACCTGTTCCGGCGTTTCCTGGACGAACTCAATCCGGTAAAGTCGAACCCCAAGCGCCCGCATTCGCGCGACATGCTCCGCCCCGGTCTGCGCCCGTGCGTTGAACACCGTGTTCCGGCAGCCCACATCGGCCTTGAGCGGATGTTCGGCCCCGACGCGATCGCGCAGCCGCACCTCCTGCGTGTCGCACGGCCGGCCGCAATTCGAGTAATCCGTACCCTGCGACAGGAACGCGCAAAAAACACAATGCTCCATGTGAAACATCGGGATGTGCTGATGAATCGTCACCTCGAACCATTCCGGTGGCGCGGCTTGCAACAGCGCTTCCAGCTGGGTGAAATTCAAGTCATAAGACGCCGTCACGCGTTCCAGCCCATAGCGATTCTTGAAATAATCCGCCGTGAGCGCATTCGCCACGTTGAGCGAGAAATCGCCCACGCACCGCGTGCCGGCAAAATATTTCAAATGGTCATAATTCCGTACGAGATACCCGTCGGGGTTGCTCGAGCGGACCTGCTCCAGAATCCATTCCTCGCCGGTTTTGAAAATTCGGGGCGGCGCGACCCAAATGGAAGGGGATCGGCTCCGGGGTCCGGGGTCTGGGGAAACCGGGTGCCCGAACGCCGTGCGAAACAGGGTCACGGCCTCGCGATATTTTTTCGGATTCTCGAAATCGCAGTAAATCGTTTGCGGGCCAAACTTCAGCGCCGCTTCGAGTTGCGCAAGGTTGCGGACGAGGACAATTAAGGCCGGGTCTTGCGGCCGGGTTCCGGGTTCCGGAGTGGAAGCAGGCGCGCTCTTCCCCCGAACCGAAACGCCAGATCCCCGCTCCGACAAAGCCCACCGCTTCGGCTGCGCCCGCAAGGATTCCAATTGGCTCACTGTCTCGCGGCGCAGTCGGTTGAGTTCGCTGACCGGCAAAATAACTTCACCTTCCAACTGGTTGCTTAGTTCGCCGAGGTGAAACGGGGTTCCGCCCAGCCGCCCCAATTGTTCGCGCAGTCGTTCCGTGGTCAGCGGCTGCTTTTCCGCATTCGCCAGCGGCACGGTCGAGGCCGTTTGGACCACATGGTCTTCCGCGTCCCGCACCACCAAGGTCATCGGCTGGCCGCTGCGCCCGTGAACCTCCATCCGGACGGGCCGGTGGAACTTTGGCGTGTCGCCCGCGAAACTCTGGCGCAGACGGCGGTTGAGCTCGGGATCGCTCGTCTTCCACAACTTGTCGCCAACGTGCACGCGGGTGAAATCAATGTCCCCGTGACCAAAGCCGAGCCACGATTCGCCGGCGCGCAATTCAATGGTGTAGATAAAGCCGCCTTCCTCCTTCTGATCCGGATGCCCGGCATCGAAGACGACCCCATCACCGGGTTTAAGGGGGGCGGCGAGCTTCACGGCCACGCGCTCGCCCTGGAGGCGGCACACTTCGCCGAGCAACACCCCGCGCTTCTTCCCGAAGCGGGCGTGGGCCAGTTCCTGGTTGTTGATCCCGCGAAACCAGCCGGTATGGAGACCGCGCGAAAAACCCATCTCCAAATCGTAACGCGACTGTGTGCGCAGACTCTGCACGGCGGCCTCCGCCCGTTCGGGTGGCTGATCGAGTTCAGCCAACACCTTGTCCACTGCCTGCCGGTAAACCCGCGTGATGTTCGCCACGTATTCCGGGGTCTTGAGCCGGCCTTCGATTTTAAACGACGCGACGCCCGCCCGGATCAGTTCCGGCAACACTTCCAGCCCGCTCAAATCCTGCGGACTCAACAGGTAGCGCCGGTCGCCCAGCGGGACCACCTGGCCACCGGAGATCAAATCGTAGGGCATCCGGCAGGCTTGGGCGCACTCGCCACGATTGGCCGAGCGTCCGCCGAGCGCCTCGCTGGTCAGACACTGCCCGGAATAGGCAACACACAGGGCGCCATGAACAAAAACCTCAAGGGGAAGGGAAGAGTCATCCGTAATCGGTGAGTCAGTAATCAGTGAACCCGGGGTGCCGGCGCGGACTTCTGAATGATTACTTCTTACTGATTTACTGTTCACTTTCCCGCGAATGGCTTCAATTTCCTTGATCGAGCACTCCCGCGCGAGCACCACGAGGTTGCAGCCGAGCTCCCTGGCAAAAGCCACGCCCGCCGCGCTCGTCACCGTCATTTGCGTCGAGGCGTGAATGGGGAAATCCGGCGAGAGCCGGCGGATGAGGCGGCCAATGCCCACGTCCTGCACGATGGCGGCGTCCACGCCGGCCGCGATGATGGCGCGCAGGTATTGCTCGGCGTCCGCAATTTCATTCTGGAAAACGAGCGTATTGAACGTGACATAGCCCTTCACGCCGCGCCGGTGCAGAAACTCCATTAACTTCGGCAAATCCGCCTCGGTAAAATTATGCGCCCGCATCCGCGCATTGAATCGCTCCAGCCCGAAGTAAATCGCGTCCGCGCCGTTTTCAACGGCGGCCTTGGCGCATTCCCAATCCCCGGCGGGCGCGAGCAGTTCGGGCCGCGCGCAGAGGGTGGGTTCTCCGTTTGGCGTTTGGTCAGATGGTTGCGGCGCGGACATCAATGCTTCAATTACTGTGCCTTAAAACTCAGCGAGAAAAGTTTCCAACAACATGATCGTCAATATGCCCCAACCAATTGCCCGACAATTTCGATTATGCTGGTTCCAACTCAACCCAAAGGCCGCGATTGCCAGAATTGGAATCACTATCAATCTGTTGAATTCACGGCGCCCCGTGATCACGACGATGATGCCCGGAACAACTCTGTGCAACCAAGTCTGCATATCTCAACCGCCAGACTAGCAGTGAAGGCGCTCCAATCAAAACAAGTTTGTCGGCCATCCAAACCGCATTGCCCTTCACGATCATGCAGTCCTCGCAGCCTTCACTCTCATACCAACCCACGGTGATGATCGGTGCTCAGCGACCCGTAGTGGCAAGGGCGTCCCGCCTGTGTGTTCCCGCCAGTGCCAGAGCAGGCTAGAAACCCACAGGCTAGAAACCCACGGGCGAGACGCCCGTGCCACTACGCCGCGGCAGGGTGGCGCTGTCGCAGGTTGGTTTTACCGGAAGTCATTTGCGATTGGCATCACAATCACCAGCCGCGATTCCACTTTGCGCCTTTGCGTCTTTGCGCTTAACTCGCCTCATGCGTGTTTTGATTGTGGGCTGCGGCTATGTCGGCGTGCCGCTCGGCGCCGAACTGGTGCGGCAGGGGCACGAGGTGTTCGGGCTGCGACGAAGCCCGGCCGGCGAAGCAGAGTTGGTGGCCGCCGGGATCCGACCGTTGACCGGCGACGTCACGAAGCCGGCCGATTTGGCTGGGTTGCCCGGCCCGTTCGACTGGGTGGTGAACACCGTTTCCTCAACCAAGGGCGGGGCGGAGGAATACCGCGAGGTCTATCTGCACGGCACGCGCAACCTGCTGGAATGGCTGGCGCCGACGCCGCTGAAAAAATTTGTTTATACCAGCAGCACCAGCGTCTATGGCCAGACCGACGGGTCGGCGGTCAAGGAAACCAGCCCGACCGAACCCGACAGCCTGAGCAGCCAGTTGCTGGTGGAAACCGAACGATTGCTGGTGGCGGCGGCGGCGGAGAAAAAAATTCCGGCGGTGATCTTGCGGGTGGCGGGAATTTATGGGCCAGAGCGCGGGCATCTGTTTTTGCAGTATTTGAAGAACGAGGCGCGGATCGCCGGCGACGGCTCGCGCCTGCTCAATATGATTCACCGCGACGACGTGGTCGGCGCGATTATTGCGGCGCTCAAAAACGGGCGTGCCGGAGAGATTTACAATACCGTGGATGATGAGCCGGTGGCGCAGATCCACTTTTTCCGCTGGCTCTCGGAGGCGCTGGGCAAGTGGATGCCGCCGTTTGCGACCGAGGCGGAAAACACCGGCCGCAAGCGCGGATTGACCCACAAGAAGGTCCAGAACCGCAAGCTGAAGATGGAGTTGGGATACCAGTTCAAGCACGCGAACTTCCGGCTGGGCTACACGGCGGAAATGATCCGGCTGGAAAAGGAAGGGAAAATGGATTTCGGGCCCGAGCCGAGGTGAGCGCGATCGACCCGCCTCCTGCCATTTCCGGAAGGAGATCTGCGCTCTTGTGATTGTTCGCCCGGATTGAGTGTTATCAGTGTGGAATGACTAACGAGCCGCGCCACCGGCTACAGGTCTTTTCGCCGCCGCTTCCTTAGCCTTTTGCTCGGTCTCCAGATAGTGTCCGAGAACGGTGAGCCACATCACCCCTTCTTCAAGACCGGGGTTGACCGTCTTGCCCC
>JAYTXL010000098.1:0-8292 GCA_043742955.1 Verrucomicrobiota bacterium
CGTTGCGCACTCCAGGGCGGGGACATAGAAAAGCGCGATCAGGTCGCCGTCATCCGGCGTGTATTTCAGTCTCCATTCCCGGTCGCAAAGCAGGCTCATTGTACTGCGTTGGCGGTTGGTACGGCTTGGAGACTGATAAGCTCGTATGCAGGCCGGCCAAATCCTGTTTTGGTCCTCATGCGGGTGACTTTGAGTTCGGCCTCGGCGGGCTTGTCCACCAGCACCAGCATCGCCTTTGCGGCGTCTTCGGTGACGGACTCCGCCAAAATCCCGGAAATGGGTGGCTGCTGTTCGGGATTGAAATCGAATCGCCACGATTCCAGTAATATCCCCCGGCAGACCCCGCACAAACGAATCGTCTCGGTTTCCGGCTTAGTGTCCGTTACCCGCGATTTCGCCGCGCTGACCTGCTCAGACGTCAACTTGCTTTGGCGCGTGGTACTGCGGATGTGGACGCTCGCCGCCTGCGTTTCGAGCGTGTTCAAGAAACGCTCCAATGGGGTCAGGACGCGCGGATGGAAATTCTCCACCGTCTGCGCGAACGCGGCATCGCCGCTGGCCGCCGCTTCCAACAACGACGTAATCTGGTCCATTGCGTCCGACAGTTGGGCCGCCGCGATGAAATCTGCCGCTTGGGGCTGGGAGAGCAACAGGCCGAACGAGCCGCGCGGCAGGGCTGTGAGGCAGAGCCGGGCTTCGTTCTCTCCGGCGCGCGGACCCCGGCTGCCGACCCCGCCGTGGTGCGAAGCCGAATAGTGATTGGCTACCATGTCCTGATAAGCGTCTAGCACTTTGCTGGCAAACTTGGCGTCCAGGCCCGCCGAACCGACGACGGGACCGCCTGCGAAAAGCAGTTCCGCCTCCGGACGGGCCGGTGGCCGCTTTTCCATCTCGGCCAGTTCCATCTCCAGACCACCGAGCCGACTGGCCAGGAGCGGCTTCGCCAGCGGGTCATCAGGCATGTCGTGCAAGAGCAGCTTCAAGCCGACAATCTCGGCCTGCCGTTTTTCGAGTTCGCGCAAGTAGCTCATGGTGTCCTCGCTCGGATGGATTCAGCAGCCTGCTGGTCATCGGCGGCCGTATCCAGTGGTAATTGTAGCATACCCTTCCATACGTCGTCGCTCCGCCGGTGCGAAAAAAGTCCGAACCAGTAGCGCACTTCATCCACCAAACGCCTGGCGTCTGCTATTCGATCCGGCGTGGATGCCAGCGGAACGAGGATGTGGTCAACGCGGAATTGGTTCTTTGTCGCGTCCCGGTTGGACAGCACCGGTATGAGGGCGGTCACTGCCGGTGTGGGGTTTGCGAACGGCGGAACTGGCTGGAAAAAAGTCACGACGTCGATGTCGCCCGGCGCGTGTCCTCGGGTCTTCTCCGCATCCTCCGCGAAGCTCCCGTCGAGCCACTGAAACCCCGACGTGACGCCCAACTGCCGCAACGCCGCTCGCAGTTCAAAAAAGCCCAGAAGGATCTTTCGCCGTTCGTCCGTCGTGCCCAGTTTCGTGCAAAGCTCGGCGCTGGTCGTTGGATAGGGCGACATGGCCCCCCGGTCCACCGCATGGTCGCCGATGTGCGGTGGCAGCACTCCGTTATGGTCGAAGTCCGGTATGGGCATGGCTCATTCTCCTGCGGTCTGCCTCCACAACTCAAGCTGCTTCGGCGCATCCACCTGTTGGCTGAAGGCGAGGCGGCGCAACTTTTCCAACGCCTCGAAGTCGCTGCCTGCGCCGGCCACGTCCGTTGGTAGTTCGACGCCGCTGAAGGCGGTGCCCACGGGCAACACTTCCAACACGGCCAGCAGGCTCGGCGCAAATGCCGCATCACTTACGACGCCTGCGCGCTCCAATAATTCCTTGCCAGCTTCCAGCGTCCGCGTGCGGCACTGGTGCGCGGCGTGGTGCAGTGCGTCAATCATGCCGCTTGATCCGTCGGCTGATCCGAGTGCGCTTTTGGCGGCACGTTGCGCGCTGTCCCACAGCGTCAGGTCGGAGCCTTTCTTTTCGGCGAGGCTGCCCACGATGTCTTTGTCCAGGTCCACGCCCACGGCGCGGGCGAGGCGCAAGGCTTCGTCGTAGGGGAAGACGGGGGCTTGGAACGCATCCCACGCCAGCACGAACCAGGACGTGCGCGGATCGAGTTCCGTGCGGGCGCGCTTGTGCGTCAGTTGCTCCAAGCGCCAGCTTTTCACTTCGCGGCGCGCGGCGTTCAGCGCGTCCTCGGGCGACACGGCGTAGGGGTCCCATTCTTCGGGGAATAATTCTTTTTGCGCGCGCTTGCGCGAGGGCGGGAGCGGATTGGGCGTGCCGCGTTTGAGCGGCCAGTGTTTGGAAAATTCCTCCAGCGCCGGGCCGAAGCACGCGAGGTAGAGGTCCACGCCGCGAATGCCGGCGGTTTGAAATTCTGCGACCCGTTTGCGGACGGCCCCCGCGACGAGCGGTTCCACGTCTTCCCAATACTGCGTCTCGGCCTCGCTCGGCAGGACGGCGCGCGGACGGCAGGCGAGGAAGATGGTGCTATTGGCTGCCGCCTTGTCTTTGATGTGCAAGCTGCCTTCCGCCTCGGTGTTGATGGGCCAACTGGCGGTGATGGTGAACCCGGCGTGCATCAAGCCTTTCGTCAACGCATCCCAAGCGCCGGTCGCCTTGTGCGTGAACATCAACGTCATGATCCCGTCCGGCTTCAACACGCGACGGCATTCTGTGAAGATGGCAGCCATGCGGTCCTGATAATCGCGCCCCGCCCGCACCTTGGCCCCTTTTTCCCCTCGAAACTTCGCCGAGTTTGCGACGGCTTCGTTTTCCTTATCGGTGAGTTGACGACGGAACAATTCTGGGTACATCTGCCCAGCAGTGCGTTTTAGCCATACGTAAAAGAAATCTGATAGCTCCGCGTACATCACGTTATCGTAATAAGGCGGGTCCATGACGATGCACTCCAAACTTGCGTCTGCGATGTGGTCGAGTGAATCGCCAGACTTGTTTGTGATTGTGATTTTGGGCGGAACCCAGGTCTGCGTCGAAAAACTTAATTCCCCCGCTTCTTCAGCACGCGCACCATGAGGTCGCGTCATATTAACGAGTTCTCTGATGCACTTACCTGTTTCGCGAACTGCCCAATCCATTCCTAAGCCTTCTGCCAAAGGAGCCATTTCGGTGTGCGACCAGCACATGGCAAAACCGTGCCGATTGAAAGTGTTTGCTACAACTTCACGGGTCGGCATCCAAATCGATGCACGAGAGCTGTAGTTAAGCAATTTATCGAGAGCCAGAGCAAGATAGCCAAATGCAGCCTTGGTCAGTTCTGACGGAACCCCATTGGCTTTCGACTCTGTCCACAATTCATTGAACACCTCGACACCGGTTCCGTGAAAGAGGCGTTGTCGTGGGTTGAACAGTTCGCGCCACAAATTCATGCCATACATCCGGTGGCCACGGTCGTAGTTTGATATATCACCGATCTGTTCGGAAGGGATAAGATTGAGCGATTCCCACTCATTCAACTTTGAGGCAAGGCGGATATTGACCTTTTCCAGATTGTCGTCTTCCGAGCGAGGAGCACGGTATTCGCGTTCCCATTTTACCTTGTCTTTGCCCGTCTTCGATTTTGTGATGACGCGGCGTTTGAACACGACTGCGTATAGCTGGTCGCCCATTTGATTCTGCTGGGCCTGCCGTTTCACTTCATCTCCATCAATGACGCGCCCGCAATCTGGGAAAGGACAGGTCGCATCGCCGTCAGCTATCGTTCCTGCCGAATGCTCAATGGCTTTTTTAACAATCGTAAAGCCGCAGCGGCGATTTTTTGCGTCTGTATCGGGGTTTGGAGCAAGACGTACTCCTGTACCGTTTGAAGCGAGTCGCCAGTTCGGCGACAACGGCACCAATCCCTCGCAATATGGACACCGGATGTTCCTCGCCCACAAATAGGTCAGATCAATTTCCTCGGGTGCCCGAAGCTGTGGAAAAACATCGGACAGGCGTTCTCCGACGCGCTTCTGCCATTCGGCACCGATTTCTTGGAATTTTGACTCCACTGGCATTCCAAATTCGGTAGGCCAACGAACTGTCGCATTGAGTAGGAGCGCGGCAACTGGATTAAGGTCGTTGCCAAAAGTTGGAAGGCCAAGTCTTACCGCTTCGAGAGGTATGCTTCCACCGCCTGCCGTGGGATCGAGCACACCACTTTTCATTCGTTCTCCAAAGCTTGCGAGCCATTTACGGTCGTTCTCATCCGGTGCGTATCCAACAGCACGGGGGTAACCATACGGGTCTTCGACTCGGACACCCGTTCGTCGCGCTTTGTCGATTTCCAATTTGGCTTTCATGGGGTCGCCGTGAATGCCAAGCAAGTGTTTGAACTTTTGGTGATCCGCATCCGCCGGGAGCAACGAAGCAAGAATAGCGGCGCGCGAGGCCACGAGTGGACGCCGCGCCCACCAAACGTGCATCCGATTGGGCGCGGGAAACGGCGTCATCGGTGTGCGTTCACGCAAGCTCTCAATGCCAATCTCCGCAATCGGCAGCCAGCGTTCAATCAGTCGCGTGTCGGGCATGAGAAAGTTTCTGGGACAGTGCTACTCGCTCGACCAACGCAGACCAAAGAGTTCTGGCTTCAGGGTGAGGGTCGTTTTCAGTTCCGTGCCACCAGGCATGTTACCCAGCATGTTGATCAACATTGACACCGACGCCTGAATCTTGGTGAGACTGTCCTTCGATTTGAGCCAGTTCTGCGGGCTGAACACCTTGTTGGCCGTGGCGTACTCCTGCACCGCGCTCTGAAACGCATTTTCAAACCCAACGGCGGCATTGGTCACAATGGCGTCGGCGGAGGCGTTGAAGGCAGCCAGGGTCGCCGACGGGGCCGGGATTTTGTCGAGTTGCTTGCTTGCGGCGCAAAAGGAGAGTTGCACTGCGTAGAGCAATTGATATTTGGCCTGGCTCGGGGTGGCAATGAGCTGGTCATTGAGGTTGAGCGTGCTGGCATCCCACAGCTTGTCAATTTTGCGTGACCACCGGTTCAAGGCGTCAATGTCCTCGGGGGCATAATCCGCACGAAAAAGCTGTTCAAAGTGCTTGTCGAAAAGGCGGTTTTCATTGCCCGCGATGATGGGCATCCGAAGGTGCCAGGCAGCCAGGGTGCGGGCGAACTCAACGATGTCCACGGTCTGATCCGCGGACTTGTCGGCAGGACGTTGCTCGCCGCGTTTCGCGATGAAAAATCCCTGGGGGTATCGTGCTTCGTAGGCGCGCTTAATGGCGATGACGCGTTTGTCGTTACTACGAAGATCCCGGGCCTTCACCGCGCTTTGGGAATTGGTGTAGATGCTGATCTTGTCCGCGAGGTCTTTCTGAGGGATTTCATAGAACCGGAAAAGGACGTGGGAGTTTCCGGCATTCTTGGCCTTCTCCGAACACGCGCGAATGGTGCTCAGGGATTGGCAGCCATTGACCACGGACATGCCTTCAAGCACGAGTTCGTGTTTGGTCGTATCAAGCATCAGCTTCTCGCACAGAGCCGTGATGCCATTGTGAAAGAGGAAAAAATACTGAGGCGTCTCACCCTGGATGGTCTGCTTGAGACCTTTATTGACCTTGTTGCTCAGGCCAAGAGATTGGCGGACATTTTTTCGGAATAGCCGCCCGTCAGCGATGCCCGGAATCTTCACACACTCCGAGAGCGGCACGGCAGCGAGAACAGTTTTCACGCCGCCGATTTCTACGGCCAGATATTGTCCACCTTGGAGCGTGAAGGTGTGTTTTAGCTTGGGCAGTTCCTGGGTCAGCGCCTCTTCCCACCGCGCTTTGATGGTCGCGGAATCTACGAGCGTGATGCTCGATTCCGGGTGCTCGAAGTCTCCAATCTTGTTCTGAAATGCTTCGAGGTCGCCCTTCGCTGCATCCGTGAGGGAACCGGTTGTCACCAATTCAAACACGACTTCGTATTCATCCTTGAGCGCCTCAGCAACCGCTTCCAGTTTCGGACGCAGTTTCTCATTGGCTGCCGCTTGAAGCGCAGGCAGGTCTTGAATACGCAGCCATGCGGCCAGGATTTCCTGAATTGGGCCGCCGTCAACCGAGGACGTGGTGAAAAACTTGCCTTGGAAGATGAAAACCTTGCGCTTCTCGTCATCTACAATGACAGCATCGATCTCCTTGTCGTTCTGTCCGTCCGTAATGTCCTGCCGGGCCTCAACGGCAGTGCGCTGGTAGATGTTGCGCAGATACCAAGCCAGAAAACGTTCCCCATCATTGGCGAAGTTGTCCTTGTAATACGGGTCTTTGTCGATGTCGGCTTGGATGCGAGCGATGAGTTCTGACATAGGTGGATTGATTAAAATCAGTGAAACGCAGCTATCTTCTTCCGTGGGGCGGTGAGCAAAATGCGAAGCGCAGACAGGACACGGCGCGGATTCCGCCGGTGCATCGCCATGCCGAGCCAATATGCGGCTTCCTCTTTGCCCATGAGTTCGATTCCTTCGATGACGTTGCGAAGGTTATCGCGGCTGCGCATCGGCGCGAGCGCACGAAAGAGCAAACCAAGTGTGAGGGCGATTTCCTCGGGCAACGCCCAGGCGCGCGGAAGGCGCAAGGCGGGTTGCTCGAAAGGCACGCCCGCCTGTTTGAGCCGCCGCGTGACGCGGTGCTCCACGAGTTCCAGGTTGCGTCCGCGCAACCCCGCGACACGCACGGGTGCGGTGAGCGCGGGCGTGGCGGGCGACGGCAGTTGCCACACTTCCATTTCCGTGTCCGCCGCGCCGTGATAGTGGGCGCGCAGTTCGTAGCGCGGCAAGGCCATGCTGGGATCGGCGGGTGCGCGGCGTGCCGCCGGGCGCAGGCGCCCGTTGCCAGTCAAGGAATCGTCGCGAATCATGCGTGTTTTTTTGTGATTGGTTTTCACGGAACGGCCTCCGCCGTGGCGGACACATAGGCTGCGCCGCTGGCGAACTTGGCGAGTCGTTCGCTGAGTTTTTCCGCCGCGTCGCCGGCCAGCGGCAATCCAGGATTGAAAGTGAGGATGAACGTGGCCTGCACGTCGCGTTCGCGGGCCGCGTTGAGTTGCGGCACGAGAAAATCCTTTACCGGCAGGGCATCGTTGGGTGCGCCTTTGAACTCTAGCTGCATCTCGCCGCCTTCGGTGGTGACGTAGCCGCCGGAGAGTTCAACTTTCTTGGTGCATCCTTTCTCCGCGTTCACGCTGCTCAACATTCGGAACGCATCCGTGGCATCGAACAGACGCACGGATAGAACGGTG
This sequence comes from Verrucomicrobiota bacterium, assembly GCA_043742955.1. Classification (GTDB taxonomy): domain Bacteria; phylum Verrucomicrobiota; class Verrucomicrobiia; order Limisphaerales; family JAYTXL01; genus JAYTXL01. Next base: position 7,252 of record JAYTXL010000098.1, read on the forward strand.
ACGCTGGCGAACTTCGCCTTGCGCGCCTTTTCCCAAAGCTCGGTGAGCGCGGCCTTGAGCACGCCTTCGGCGGTGATTGCTCCGGGCGGCGGCGGTGGCGGTGGCGTCGGAGCGGGTGGCCCGCCTTCGTGTCCGGTCAGCGCGCCGCCCGTGCCCGGCGGATAAACGGTCGTGCCGCCCTCGCCGCCCGTCGGCGGGGTGGTCGTAGGAATGGGCCGGGGCCAGATGTTCTTCTCCTTCGCGAACTGCATCGTGAAGACGAACGATTGTTCGTCGATGACGATGCTCGCCATCGGGTCGCCGGGACCGCAAAGCAACTCACCGCGCCGGTAGATGTAATCTCCCTGCTGGATGCCCTGTGTGATGGCGCGAATGAGAACGGAGTCGTGCGCGTGAATGGAAAGCGCGGGGTCTTTGCGGAACTCGTCGCGCAAGATGGCGGTGGAAATCTGGCCTTTCTTTAACGGCGTGCGGTCGCGGATGTAGCCGGGCGATTCCGGCGGGTCTTCGGAAAGGCGCAACTTCTGGTTCGCGCTCTCGCGGAGCGTCCGCACGATCTGCTGCTGCCCGCTGCCGGGCCTTTCGGATGCGCTGTGGATGTCCACCGCCGCATGAGCAAGGTCAACCGGGCTGCCGGTCAACCGCTGACGCGACGGATAGAAAACGTGGCGGTAGCACTGCTGGATGGCAATTGCTGTATCCGTCTCCGACTTCGACTCCAACTCGAGAACCTTGCGTTGCTGATGGTCCGCAAGTTCAGCGATTCGCTCAGGTTTTTTGAGTTCCGCAAGTGCGAGGCGGCGCACGACTTTCTTCCGCATTTCGTCGATGCGCGCCTCGTCGGCCACAACGAAGACAAGATGGTTGCGCAAGCTGCGCAGGCTGGTGCCGTCGCTTCCTTTGCGCTCGAAAATGCGGGCAATGAGCTCGGGGACCGCATCTACCGTCGCGCCGACGGCCGTGCCGTCGTAGGACATAACGGCGAGACGCGGGCGGCCATTGCCCAAATCATCATCCACTTCGCCCGGTGCGGCGGGGAAA
>JAYTXL010000099.1:0-1754 GCA_043742955.1 Verrucomicrobiota bacterium
TCCAACCCGCCCCCACCGCGACTTCGCACTTGCCGTCGCCGTCAATGTCCAAGGCCGCGATACACACGTTGTCCTGGGTGGTGAGATTTTCGGCGATGACATGTTTTTTCCAATCGGGGTTGTGATACCATTGGATGGTTTTCTTGTCGGCCAGGAGAATGTCGGGTTTGCCATCGCCGTCCACGTCGGCGATGGCAAGGCCGTAGCCAATCTCGACCTGGTCATCAATCGTGACTGCGCGGAACTTGGGCAGCGGCGGTTCGGCAGCCAGGGTGGTGATGACGCCGGAGAGGAGCAGGAGCAGCGGGTAAATCTTCATGAATATATTCTTCGAGGCTAATTCTGATCAGCGACACAGTTCAAACTAATATTGGCAACAAACATCGCCTCGAAATCGTTCCGGATCCCGGGACGACTCAGGCCGCGGCAGTGGATTTACAGCCCTATATTGGAAGGCGAAGTTGATGCGCCGTTATCAGGCTGTCGCAAGGTAGCGCGCTTCAGCGCTGATCGGTGGGCTCAGCAATCGGACACGTAAGCGAAAATAACCTCGAACAAGAACGAAGTAATAGACCGTAAGAGCAGCAAAGAAACCGTAAATACCACCGAACATGCAAGGAATACCAAAGAAGACATCTTTGGGAAACTTCTTTTCAGCGAGAGCGTGCGAAGATACTTTGTTCGAAGTTTCACACACCGAGCTTATGAAAATGATTGGATTGATTTCGCGCTGCGCCTGCATCACGTCCGCGCTATTGAGGTTCGTTCAATACGGTGAAGGAGCGCGGGCTTCAGCCCGCTTCAACTTGAATGGCGGTGTGGCGCTGGAAGTATCAGAACCGCCTCCTCGTCATGCGTTGAAGCGGCGTGAACGCCGCGCTCCGTTCGCGCGAAATGTAGGACACTCACATTTGCTATTCCCATTGCTCACATTGTTCCTGGGATTGACCTTTGATCCCGTGAACGCGGCGGAAGCCCAGCCACCCAACATTGTTTTCATTCTCATCGATGACATGGGCTGGGCGGATTCCGGCTGTTACGGCAGCACGTTTTATCAAACCCCGAACCTTGACCGACTCGCCACCCAAGGCATGAGGTTCACCGACGCCCATGCCGCCTGCCCCGTCTGTTCCCCGACGCGGGCGAGCATCATGACCGGCAAATACCCGGCCCGGCTGCACCTGACCGATTGGCTGCCCGGTCGCAAAGACCAGCCTTCGCAAAAACTGTTGCGGCCGGATTTCCGGCAGGAGCTGCCCTTGGAAGAAGTCACCGTGGCGGAGTCCTTGAAAACGGCGGGCTATGTCACGGGGAGCATTGGCAAATGGCATCTCGGCGGCGAAGGTTTCGAGCCGCAACGACAGGGTTTCGACGTCAACATCGCCGGGGATCATACGGGCACGCCCCTCAGCTATTTTGCGCCGTTTAAGAACGGATCGCGCACGATGCCGGGGTTGGAAACCAGCGCGCCGGGGGAATATTTAACCGACCGGCTGACCGCCGAAGCGGAAAAGTTCATCGAGCAAAACCAGACGAAACCCTTCTTCCTCTATCTGCCGCATTACGCCGTCCACACGCCGCTGAAGGCCAAACAGGATTTGATCGCCAAGTATCAGGCGCTAAAGCCAACCGCAGAACATACCAACGCCGTGTACGCCGCCATGATCGAGAGCATGGACGAAAGCGTGGGGCGCATTCTCAAAAAGCTCGACGCGCTCAAGCTATCCGAGCGCACCATTGTTATCTTCACCTCG
>JAYTXL010000100.1:0-2472 GCA_043742955.1 Verrucomicrobiota bacterium
TCACTGTAACACCACGCGTCGTCGCCCGGATGCACGGTGGAATTCAAGGGCAAAGGATGGAGCGTCTCGTCCGATTTTACCCGCACGATGCAGGAGTCCGAAAACTTGCTCGCCGCGAGAACTTCGGAAACCGCCAGCGGCTTGCCCGCCTCGGTCACCGCGATCAGGTAGCCCTCACGCATGTCTTTCGGTTCCACGACGTGGTAGCACGTCGCCACGGCACCGTCCCCGGTGAGCGCATAGCCCCCCGCGAGATTGAGATGCCAGTTGTTACAGTTCTGGCAGAGAAAATACCAACCCACCCGCAGATGCGCCTTGCGGGCGCGCTCCCATATTTCGCGACCGACCAGTTTTTTCTCGCCCGGTTTGGGCAGCGTGAGCGCACAGGTTGACCGCGCGAGTTGCGCCCGTACTTTCTCCAAGGACAGCAGCGCCCCGGCATCACGCAACGCTTTCACGGGTTGGAGCAATTCCGGCGTGTCACCGTGGCTTTCACGGCTGACCGGCACGCCCGGCGCCTGGGCAAAAAGTTGAGTAGTGACCCCGATGACCACGAGTGTGAAGCATAAATGGAGGTTGTTCATGTTGACTTCCTTTCGCGCTCTATTTCGCCGCGTGCTTCGCGATGAACTCCACAATGGGCGTCGAGTCATCCAGTCCGTGCGGGTGATGCCCGACGCCTGGCTTGGCGATAAGTGTGATCTCGCCGCCGAGTTTCCGATAACGTTCAGCGATGACGCCCGTGTTCTCGTCCCACGGCACCACGTCATCGGCATCGCCATAGACGTGCAGCAACGGCACCTTGGCTTTGGCCAGCACCGCAAGGCTGTCCACGGGGTTCTTCGGGTAGGCCAGTGCCTCGGCTTCAGTGGCGAAGTGATAAACCTTCATTGTCAAATTCCAATCACCCTTGCTCCTTTTGCCCTTGCCCTTGCCGCCGGGCCAGCTCTTGAAATCGCACACCGGCGCGTCGCCGTAAATGCACGCGACCTTGCCCGGATTCGCCGCCGCCCAGTTGTAGCAATAAAGCCCCCCACGGCTAAGGCCAACGAGCGCCGCCTTCTTCGCGAAGCCAAACTTGCCCGTCAGTTCCGCGTAACACTTGTTCCACTGCACGACGGCCTCAGGGCAACCGAGCATGTTCGGCACGCTCAGGTAAACTACATGAAAGCCCCGGCCCAACAACGCGATGTCCGGCGCCGGTTTGTGTCCGAAAAATTCGCCGTGCCACACCCACGGCCGGCCCGGCGCCGCCTGCTTGGGTGTGACGACCAGGACATCTTTGCCGTCCACTTGAAAATCGTAACGGTCGTAGCCGTTCCAATCGGATTTTTTGCCCGGGAACGAAGCCGCAGTTTCAGCTGCGTGGAGCGAGCCGCCGAGAATACAGAGACAGACGAACAGACGAGCAAGGGAAGGTATCATGGTTTTAACTTTTTGGTGGTAGCCACGCCGGACCAAGGATAAGACGTGACGGTTTCCCAGGCAAGCTGTTGCAACAGCGGCTTGAGCTCGGGACTTAGCCGGTCTAATTCAGGATCCGCATCCTTCAAGCCCACGGGCGAACGGCGGTAAAGACACGCGAAGTTGCAGTAGGTGGCCAGCGCGAGGACCGGCGCCTTGCCGTGGCCGATCTGATCGCCAAAGAGATCGGTCTGCTTCGTGAGCCCCGGCGCCTTGCCGGCGACAATCAACTCCCGCAGCCTCAACACGGCATCACCCACTGGCACGATCCGAACCGCGTCACGGCCCAGCTTCTTGTTGAGCGCGCTGACCTGTGCCTCCAGCAAGTCCCGGAATCGGCGGTTCGCGACGCGCACTTTCTCAAGCGATCGAGTGTCCCGCTCCTCGTTGTTGGCGACTTTTTCGTCGGGCAACCAGCCATCCCAGGGCGTCCATGAATGCTGCACCAGAAAGCGGATTTTCGGATTATGCTCCAACCCGAGGGCCACAAAATTGTCAATGCCCTCGTCCGGCAGATAAACATGCGGCGACATGGTGAGCACGTCCACTTTGCCGTCGCGCAGAGCGGTTTTCGCCTGGTTCTTTTCGTCTGGCAAATTCCAGTGCTGAATCACCTTCGAGCCGCCAATCATCTGCGCCCCGACCAACTCATGACCTTCGATCCCCGCCGCCTTGGCCAGCGACTCCAATCGTGGGGCGACAAAGATGTGGAAGCTGTGCGCCGTGACGAATACGCGCTGGCCGGGGGTGACGGACAACGCGTCGGCAGCTCGCGTGACGAAAGCGCCCGTGGCTAGCCTGAAAATTTCACACCCCCTTTTGGTTTCTGCTGGAGGGGTGTAAATTTTCAGGCTACCGGGCTCGCTCGGCGCGATCCCGGGGGAAAACTTCCTCAAACTGTGGATGGGGATGGCGGCTGGAGTATTTCTGAGGATTTTATTCCCAAGAGGTACACAATCTTTCCGTAGTTTCGATTTTTCAGAAGTGTGAAAGTGCGGATTTACTCAG
>JAYTXL010000101.1:0-3289 GCA_043742955.1 Verrucomicrobiota bacterium
TACGATCCGCAAAGTGAATTGATGCAACTCTGCCGCCATCCGTCCGGAGTGCCGGTGAAGGTCAGCGTGGAACTGTTTGATATTCTCCAGCACGCGCGCCACATCTCCGAAATCTCCAACGGCGCCTTTGATGTGACAGTTGGCCCGTATGTGCATCTCTGGCGGACGGCGCGCAAAAGCCGCATCCTGCCATCGCCGGAGGAAATCGCGGCGGCCCGTCGGGTGGTCGGCTGGCAGAAAGTGCAACTTGATGCGCGCAGCCGAACCGTGACGTTGGCCGTTTCCGGCATGAAGCTCGACCTCGGTGGCATCGGCAAAGGTTACGCCGCCGATGCCGCCTTGAAGGTGTTGCGCGGGCTTGGCATTCGTCACGCGCTCGTCGCCGCCAGTGGCGACCTCGCCATCGGCGATCCACCGCCGGGCCGTGCGGGATGGACGGTGGCGGTTGCTTCCATTGTGGCCGCTGAAGCGGCACCGGCCAAGATGCTGTTGCTGCACAACGTCGGCGTCTCCACTTCCGGCGATGCGGAACAATTCGTGGAGATTGGCGGTGTCCGTTATTCGCACATTGTGGATCCTCGCACGGGCATCGGCTTGACCGAGCGCATTCAAACGACCGTGATTGCGCCCAACGGCACGACCAGTGACGCGCTGGCCAAAGTCGTTTGCGTGCTGGGTACGACCCGCGGTCTCGCAGCGGTGGATGCGCAGCCCGGGGTGGCCGCGCTGGTGTTGCGCATTGAGGACGGAGTGAAGCAAGTCATTCCGTCGAAACGCTTCAAACAGATCAAAACTTTGCTGTAGCGAAACCGTGCCGTAGGACAGGCGAAACACCCGACTTCTAGCTTGCCTTCCGCGCACGCTCTTTCTAGTTTCCCGCGTATCAGCGCGTTAATTGAGAATGCGAATGTTCCATCCACCTTCAACTCAAGGACCATGAAAACCATCTCTTCTCTGTTCCCGTTCCTGCTGGCCCTGGCGCTTTCGACGGCCCTCGGTCTGGTGGGTTGCGACAATAAATCCAACGCTCCCCAGGGCGACCTACAATCCGCCATCAAGGCCCGCACCGAGGTGACGGAACCTAAACTCGAAGTCGTCAAGACCGATAGGGAAGTCCGCGACCAGGTGGCCGCCGTGCCCGGCCCGAAGCCGCAGATCTCGATTGACCTGGGTGGCGGAGTGACCATGGACTTCGTGCTGATTCGCCCCGGCTCGTTTATGATGGGTTCGGACAGCGTCAGTTCGAGCGGCATTTTTGACGAGAAGCCCGTCCACAAAGTCACTCTCACGAAGCCATTCTACTTGGGCAAGTTCGAGGTCACGCAAGACCAGTGGCAGGCGGTGATGGGCAGCAATCCGAGCCAAATCAAAGGGCCGAAACTGCCGGTGGAAAATCTCAGTTGGAACGACTGCCAGAGCTTCCTCACCAAGTTGCAGGAGAAACTGCCGGGACAAAAATTTGCGCTGCCCACGGAGGCGCAGTGGGAATACGCCTGCCGGGCTGGCAGCACGACTAAATTCAGCTACGGCGACGATGAAAGCAACTTGGGTGAACACGCCTGGTTTTACGGTGGCCAAACCAGCAGCACGACGCATCCGGTGGGCGGGAAAAAGCCCAACGCTTGGGGACTCCATGACATGCACGGCAACGTGTGGGAATGGTGCGCCGATTGGTATGCCAACTATCCAGTCGGTGACGCCACGGATCCTCAAGGCGTGTCTTCTGGCACCCACCACGTGTATCGCGGCGGGGCGTGGTTTAACCCTCCCGACTTTCTGCGCTCCTCGGCTCGCTCCTACGGCCCCACGCTGGACTTTCGCTACGGCGGCCTCGGCCTTCGGTTGCTGTTGGGAGTTGAGCCGGTGCGCTAGCGCTGGGTTTTGACTTAAACTTTTCTCTCTGTCCCTTTTTCCCTTTTAACTTCTTCGCCGCGAAACGGCGCGAAATTATTTTGTGGCAACCGGCGTGAGTGGGCTTCTGACGTTGTATCACCGGGTAATCACCATCAAGCCATGAGCCAATCCCCGAATCATTCGTTAGTCCGCAAAGTCTTGGACTGCGCCAATCCTCTGGCGCTTTCGGGAAGCCGTCGCGTGGGCGAGAGCGGTGGAGGGCCACCGCTGATTCAAATTGGCGCGTCGCTTCAATCAGACGAAAACCCAGCCTCGATCCTCCTGCGAGATTGACTTCGGTCGCCGGGTAAGGGGATGGTTTGCCCCAGCCAGATGGCGGCTGTGGCGACGGTAACTCGAATGCTATGCAACAAGTGGTGATGACTCCTCCTCCGGGCGAACGGCTGTTGCGTTTCGTTGGCGACACCGTGCGTTTCACGCTGCGGAATGAGCAGGCGGCGTCCTCGCCCGCGAGCGGCTGGCAGGCGAAGCTACGCACGAATCTTGGTCGCGCCGCTTTGCTGCGGGAGGAAATCATCCGGGCGCGTTTTGAAAACGTGCCGTTTGCCGGTGCGTCGTGGCGCGACATTCCCATGCGCTGGGAAAACGGCGAGTGGTTCCTCACTCTACCGCTCACGGAAGTCGGTTTCTTCAAGGCCAAGGCTTATCTCATCGACCCGCAAGGCTACCAAGTCTGGCCCGACGGCCCGGACTTTGGCGTGAGCATTCATCCCGACGCCTATCGCACGGCCAACACGATTTACTGCGCCTTTCCGCGCTTGTTCGGTGCGAGCAAAACCGCCGCGACCACCGCCGATCCCAAACTCGAAGCGAAGATGAACGTGCTCGACGAACAGGCGTTCACCGTGATTCCGCCGTCGGGCAAGCTGCGCGATCTCACGCACGAACTGCCGCACATTTTCGGCAAGCTTGGCTGCCGTATACTCCATCTGCTGCCGGTGAATCCGACGCCGACGACGTTCGCTCGCATGGGCCGCTTTGGCAGCCCCTATGCGTGTGGTGACTTGACCGCCATTGATCCAGCACTCATCGAGTTTGACCAGCGCACGACGGGCGTTGAGCAATTTCACGAGCTGACCGACGCGGTGCATGCCTTGGGTGGAAAGGTATTTCTCGACCTCGTCATCAATCATACCGGCTGGGACTCGCCGCTGCGCGAGAATCATCCGGACTGGTATTTGCGCGATTCGCAGGGGAACTTTCTTAGTCCCGGCGCGTGGGGCGTGGTGTGGGCCGACCTGGTTGAGCTCGAGCAGAAGCATCCGGAATTGTGGGAGCATCTGCTCGAGGTTTTTCTCACCTGGTGCCGGCGGGGAGTGGACGGCTTTCGTTGCGACGCCGGATACAAAGTGCCCATGCCGGTCTGGCAGTACAT
>JAYTXL010000102.1:0-3819 GCA_043742955.1 Verrucomicrobiota bacterium
GGGGAGTTTTTACAGCGTGATCGTGAGCAACCTGATCAACGTGACGGTGAGCGGGGCGGCGCAACTGGGGGTGAGCGAGCCGGTGCGCTTCACCGCGAAGCCGGTGTTCCAAGGGGGCCGCTTGGACCTGTTGCTGGTGGCTCCCGCGCACGTGTCACCCTTGAACCAACCTTTTTACATTGATGCCACGACCAATTTCCTCCAATGGCAGAACATCCTGACCATCCCGAGCCCCAACGGCGTCGGCGTCTTCAGCGATCCGGACGCCTATCTTTATCCCCGCCGCTTCTATCGGGGTAGAATCACGCCGTAAACCATTGCACATAACCCAACGTCAGACAGACTATTTTTCAAATTCACTCCACCTTCCCATGAGCACTCAAATTAAATTCGGCACCTCCGGCTGGCGCGGTCTGATCGCGCGTGATTTCACCTTTGACGCCGTCCGGCTGGCCACGCAGGGCATCGCCGAGTACTGGCTCGCGGAATTGGCCAACCCGCAATCGGTGATTTACGGCCGCAAGCCCGTCGTGATTCTTGGTCACGACACCCGCTTTTTGGGGCGTGAATTCTCCCTGGCAGCCGCCGAGGTGCTGGCCGCCAACGGACTCATTCCCTGGCTTTGCGAGCGCGATGCGCCCACGCCGGTCATTGCCCACACCATTCGCCGCCGCCGGGCGATTGGCGGCATCAACATGACCGCCAGCCACAATCCGGCTGAGTATCAGGGGTTGAAGTTTTCGCCGAGCAACGGTGCCGCCGCCCCGCCGGAGATCACGAAAATCGTCGAAGCGAACATCGCCCGGCTCAGCGCGGCGAACTGGAGTTTCAAGGCCGCCATCGTGGGCACTTTCCAATGCCGGTCGATTGATCCTCGCCCCGACTACTTCAAGCAGCTTAAAAAAATCATCAATTTTTCCGCGATTAAAAAGGCCCGGATGAAAATCGCCGTCGAGTTGATGTACGGCACCGGGCGCGGCTATCTCGACACCCTGCTGGAGGAGGCGGGCGTCAAAGTTACGCGGTTTCATGATGAATTGAACCCGCTCTTTGGCGGCCATCATCCGGAGCCGAACGCCGAGGGCATGACGGAGGTCAGCAAGCTCGTCCAGAGCGGCCGGGCGCAGCTGGGCCTTGGTCTGGACGGCGACGCGGACCGTTTCGGCATCGTGGATCAGGACGGCACGTGGCTCACGCCGAATCAGATTCTCGCCCTCGCCCTATATCATCTGAAAAAAAATCGCGGGTGGACGGGGGCTGTCGTGCGCACAGTGCCGACGAGCCATCAAGTCGATGACGTGGCGGAGTTGCTGGGGGTGAAGGTGCATGAGACACCGGTTGGTTTCAAATACATCGGTGCCTTGATGGAGAGCGAGCCGATTATCGTTGGCGGCGAGGAGTCCGGCGGCTTGAGTGTGAAGGGTCACGTGCCGGAGAAGGATGGCATCCTGGCTTGTCTGCTGATGGCGGAACTGGTGGCGACCGAGAAAAAATCCCTCGGCAAAATCCTGCGGGGATTGGAAAAACAGACGGGTGGATTTCACAGCAATCGTTTGAACGTGCGCCTCACGCCGGAAGCCAAGGACGCGCTGTTGCAACGGCTGGCCTCCGGATTGGAGCAGATTGGCGGGATCAAAGTCGAGAAATTCATCACGACCGACGGCTACAAATTTCTACTACCGAACCGCGAATGGGTGGCCTTCCGTGCCAGCGGTACCGAGCCGCTCATCCGTTGCTACATTGAGTCGAAGTCCGTCCCGCAGTTGAAAAAGCTCGAAGCGGCCTGCCGAAAGTTGATGGGAGCCTGAGCCAGTTTTCAATTCGACGGAGAGCGGGGGGGCGGAGTAGGTTGCGACCATGAAAAAGCCCCTTCCATTTCTCGGCGGTATTCTCGCGGTGCTGGCAGCAGCGAGCACCATTTCCTTCATGGCGCAGGACAAACCAACCGGTGACCAGTTGACGGTCGAAGTGCCGGCCGCGGTCAAGGCGACGATTCTTAAAGAGGCGGGCAAGGGGAAAATCATCGAACTCGTCCGCGCCAATGAGGACAGCCATTTGTTGTATGACGCCACGGTGAGCGTGGATGACCGCGAATACGCCATCCGGACGGACAATGATGGCAGTTTGATCCGGGTGGAATACAAGGGCTAGGCGGAGGAGGAGCGCGAGTTGCGGGTCGAAGATCTCCCGGAGGTGATCCGCGAATCCATGAAAAAACATTCACGCGGCGGGGCCGTCGAGCAGATCCATAAGCAACAGCCGGTGTTTACCTTTGTCGCCACGCTGGATGCGCGCAAATTCCATTTCACCACGGATGCGGCCGGGCGGCTGATTAAAAAGGAGCGGGTGAACGAATAGCTGGTGGGCGGGGAAACCACGAATGGACACGAATAGACACGAATCCGAAGGCAGAGGAGGTGACTTCTCCGAGCCTGCAATCGATCATCGTTTGGTCAGTTTGAGTGGCGGGTGGACCAGCGGTTTTTGAGCCTGTCAACATTGGTGTTCATTCGTGTCTATTCGTGGTTTCCCACGTCCTGATTGCGCCCTACCTTTCCATGACACGCGCTGAAGCCTGGAGTTTGCTGAACGAATACACACGGTCCGAGTCGCTGCTCAAGCACGCGCTGGCTGTCGAGGCCGCCATGCGCCATTACGCGGCACATTTCGGCGCGGCCGAAGAGACGTGGGGCGTCGCTGGTCTGCTTCACGATTTCGATTACGAGCGCTGGCCCAGCCCGGCGGATCATACTCGCGAAGGCTCACGGATTCTGCGTGAAAGGGGCGTGGACGAGGAAATCATCGGCGCAATCCTCGCCCACGCCGTCTGGAATTGGGAAACTTACCCGCTCGACCGGCCGATCCGCAAAGCGTTGTTCGCCGTCGATGAACTTTGCGGATTCATCACGGCCGTTGCGTATGTGCGGCCGGAGAAATTAACGGGAATGTCGGCCGGCAGTGTGCGGAAGAAAATGAAGCACAAATCCTTCGCCGCCGCTGTCAAGCGCGAGGATCTGGAGCACGGCGCGGTGGTGCTGGGGCTGTCTCTGGACGACCACATCAACCACGTCATCGCCGCCTTGCAAACGATCGCCGCGCCATTGGGCTTCGCGTAATGGTATGAACGAAGCGCAGTGCGATCGCGATGATGTCGGCCGCGTGTTCCCACGCGGCAATCTCACTTCATCGCGGCAAGACGCCGCGTCAGGGGACGCGGCCTACAAAGCGACGCGCCCAGGCGATGTAGGCCGTGTGCCCTCACACGGCGGCCCCGATCCTGTGTCCGTGAAACCACCACCGCGCCGCCTGCGACGCTTGCAACGCGTCTGGCTGGATCGTAACGGCAATATTTCCTACCTCCTGACGATGTGCGTGGATGGCCGCGGGCGCACCCTCGACAACGAATCTATTTTTGGGCGATTGGTCGCCTTCCTCCTCGACAGTCCGGTACGATATCATTGGTTCGGTCGCCGTTTTGTGGTCATGCCCGATCACATTCATTTAATTGCCCACATGGGACAGGATGCTCACCGCCTGGGACAATGGATCAAGGCGTTGAAAGCCGTGGTTGGTGGTCTGGAACGCCGCGAGCCGGCACCCGAAGCCGCGTGTGGGCACGCGGCCTACAACACAACACCCGCCGTTGCAGGCCGCGTGCCCACACGCGACGTCCCCAGGCCCCCGGCCGACGCGACCCCGCACGAATTCGCCCGCATCAAACGTATCCGTGTTACTAACCCCGTCTAGTCGGGCGGCGCCGGGGATGGGAGAGTTGGGGCATGGAACGACGAACACGTGGGTGCCGGACTGGGGCAGCCA
>JAYTXL010000103.1:0-7300 GCA_043742955.1 Verrucomicrobiota bacterium
ACCAGCCGAAACTCGACCTCACTCAGAAAACTCGATTCCTCTGGATCACTCACGCCCAATTCCTTTTTGCTCATGCCACCGTGCAAAACAAATTTTGCGGAGGTTGTTCCGTAAATTCGTTAACTCACACTCCGACAGTCTTTTCCTCGGCGGATTAGAACCACCCTGCCCTGGCTCACTTTGAACATTTTCAGGAATATTCTGAAGCATCCGGTGCCTGGGCGCTTGACGGCGGAAACCGCCCATCCAATAATACCGGCGTGAATCTGGTCGAAAGACAATTCCCAAAAAGCTGCGCCGCCGCAGCCGGTCAGGGCCTTTTCACAACGTGTCCGGAGGAGGAACCGGAACTCCACCACCACTCAAGGCACCTTCACCACAGACCCGGCGGCCCAAATCTAGGTCCTAAAATCGAACGATCATCGCCATGAAAAACAGATTCATCTCGGCCCTATTCCTTCTCGCCCTCGCTCTCAATTTGTCTGCGCAAGACAAACCCGCGCCCCAGACACCCGACGTCGCCGCTCCTAAAAACGGTAAGGACGGCCAACCCGACGCCAATTTCATCAAGCGCCATGAAGGGTTCGTGCAAATCGCGAAAGCCGGCGGAGTGGATCTGCTGTTTCTCGGCGACTCCATTACGGATGGCTGGCGCGGCAAGAAGGAGATTTGGGATGCGGCCTTTGGCAAATACGCGCCGGCGAATTTCGGCATTGGCGGCGACCGCACCCAGCACGTCCTTTGGCGCATCACCAATGGTGAACTCGACGGCATTTTACCCAAGGTCGCTGTGGTGATGATCGGCACGAACAATTCGGGCCAGGACGATGCCCCCAGCATCGCGCGGGGAGTCACCGCCATTGTGAAAGCCATCCAGGCCAAGTTGCCCAAAACAAAGGTGCTGCTGCTCGCCGTGTTTCCGCGCGGCCCAATGCCGAGCCCGACCCGGGAGAAACTCAAACAAGTTAATGACACCCTGGCCAAGCTCGACAACGGCCAGAGCCTCCACTACCTCGACATCGGCCCGAAGTTTCTCGAACCCGATGGCACGTTGACCAAGGAAATCATGCCGGACTTCCTCCATCTGTCGGCGAAGGGCTACCAGATTTGGGCCGACGCGATCAGCAGCAAGCTTGGGGAGCTAATGAAATAGAGGCCGGCCGGATCGGTCAGACCGATGGCCATCAAGTCCAGCCTTCCCTCCGGCCGGCCGGACTTGTGTCTGTGGCCGGCATTGGCTTGGCCAGCCCAGCCCGCTTTGATGTTCCGGTCGCGCCGGCTGGGCCATGGACCAAATCACTCGTCGCAGCACCTCGTGAATTATTCAAATGGACTCTTGGCATTGGCACCGCGGCCGGGAGAATTCAACCCGGTTTCTCCTCGGAAATGCGATTCTGAAACGCTTACTCGTGTCGCAAGGCCTCGACCGGGTCCATCTTCGCGGCGCAAAAGGCGGGATACAGCCCGAAAACCACCCCGACGAAGGCCGAGATGGAGAAGGCCAAAATCGGTGACCAAATGGTGACGATGGTCACCATGCCTGCGAAATAGCTGACCAGGAAGGGAATCGTCACGCCGAGGACGACACCGAGCAGGCCACCGGAACCGGAAAGAATCACGGTTTCCACCAAAAATTGCACAATGATGTCGTGGCGGTTGGCCCCGAGCGCCCGACGGATGCCGATCTCGCGCGTCCGCTCGGTCACGCTGGCCAGCATGATGTTCATGATGCCGATGCCGCCGACGAGCAGCGAGATGGCGGCGATCGAGCCGAGCACGATGTTGAATATCTGCTTGGTGCGCTCGGCGCGTTTCAGCAACTCCAACGGCACGACCATGTCGTAATCCTTCTTTTGATGGTTGCGCTCCATCAGATTCTTGATGGCATCAGCCACCAGCACGACCTGGTCGGGGCTGGCGACTTTGACGGTGACTTCGTGCAACGCCACGCGCTCGGCCTCGAAGCTGCCCTGGCGTTGATTTTCCAGGACTTCGCCGTAGCGGGTACGGGCGGTTTCAAGCGGGATATACATCCGGTTGGGCGCACTGCTCTTGGCGTTTTCCCCTTCATCCAGCTTGACGCCTTTGCCCCGCAACTCCATCACGCCAATCACCAAATAATAGCCACTGCCCACGCGCACGTGCTTCCCGATGGGCGTTTCCAGGGGAAACAGTCGGGCCACCATTTCCGCGCCGATAACGCAAACATTGGCTTTCTCTTCCATGTCACGCTCCGCGAAGAACCGGCCTTCGGCGACAGGGTGGTTTCGCATTTCGGGATACCAGGGAACCGTGCCGATGATATCGCAATCCACCTGCCGTGAAATATTCCAGACGTATTCGCGCATGACGCGGGCGGGCACCACGATGGTAACGCCGGGAATGGTATTCCTGATGCGCTTGAGATCGGCCGCGGTCAAGCCGTATTCCAGAACATAGCTCTGGTTGGCCTTCTCGGTAACCTTGCGTTCCTCCGCTGGCTTGACGCTGCGGAGAATGATGTTCTGGCTGCCCAGGTTCTTAATTTGTTCCTGCGCTTCGTAGCTCGCCCCTTCCCCAATGGCCAGCATCGCGATGACGGAACACACACCGAAGACAATGCCCAAAGCGGTCAGTAGCGAGCGAAGCCGGTGCAACCAAAGGCTCTTGATCCCCAAGCGAACCGTGCGTTTGAAACGCGTCAGACTCAAGCCGGGGGATCGGCGTCGATGCGCCACCCCGCGACGGCCTGCCATCCGGTTTTGCATTGAGGGAAGGTCGGGCATGTGGTTATCGCCGCACGTCGCTTTCGACGCGACCGTCACGCAGGCGGATGGCCCGGCCGGCGCGGCGCGCGACGTCATCATCGTGCGTCACCAGGATCAACGTCTTGCCTTGTTCGTGAAGCTTGGTAAACACGTCCAAAATATCGGCGCCGGAACTGGAATCGAGGTTGCCCGTCGGTTCGTCGGCGAGGATGACGAGCGGGTCGTTCACCAGCGCGCGTGCAATGGCCACGCGTTGCTGCTGTCCGCCGGAGAGCTCAAAGGGCCGGTGGTGGAGGCGTGATTCCAAACCGACGAGCTTCGCCAGCTCCGCCGCCACCGTGTCGCACTCCTCCTCGGGGCAATCCTGATAATAGAGCGGCACCGCGATGTTCTCCAGCACCGTAAGCTGCTGGATGAGATTATAGGATTGAAAAATGAACCCGAGCGCCGCGCCGCGCATGGCCGAGAGCGCTTCATCATCCATTTGTGAAACATCCTCCGCGCCCAGCAAATAGCGCCCGGAGGTGGGTCGATCCAGGCAGCCCAACAGATTGAGCATGGTGGATTTGCCACAACCCGAAGGCCCCATGATGCTGATGAACTCGCCTTCCTTGAAATCCAGCGACACCCCGCGCAACGCGTCCACGGTCACGGGACCCATCTGGTAGGTCTTGCGAACATCCACGAATTCAACAATGGAGGCGCCGGGCATGATCGTTCATTTCCCGGCCGGCGCTGGGGACGTCGCTTTTGCGCTGCCGGCCTTTGCCACGCTTTCCCCGGCTTTCTCCCGCTCCTTCTCGCTCGCTTCCGGCGCGCGCAAACAAACATTTTCACCAGCGGCAACGCCCTTCTTGATTTCGATGAACTCGTCGTTGAACTCGCCCACCTCGACTTCGCGCCGTTCCTGGGTGCCGCCCCGTTCAAGCAGACAGAAATATTTCCCCTCCACCGGTCGCACGGATTGGATCGGGACATAAACCACGTCGGGCAGCGTCTTGACCAGAATCTCCACCTTCGCGCTCATGCCGGGCTTGAGCCAGTCCTGGGCACCCTGAATTGTGATGGTCGTGACATACACCTTCATGTCCGGGTTCATCCACATGTTGCGTGAGTCGGGCAGCACTCCCACCTTCGTGACCACCCCTTCAAGCTTCTTGTCCGGGAACGATTCGACGGTGATGCGCACTTTCTGGCCCTTTTGAACCTTCTTGATATAGGTTTCATGGATCCGCACCTTGACAGCCATCTTCGTCATGTCCGGAATGGTCAGGATCATCTGTTGTTCGCGCACGAGGGCGCCTTCGCGCACCTGCTCCTGATTGCCGTAGTAATACATCTCCATGTTGCCGCCACCATAGACAACCAGGCCGGTTTTGTTCGCCCGGATGATGCACTTCTCGCTCTGGTCCAGCAGATCCTTGCGCTGGCGCTGCTCGAGATTGTAGCGCCCCTCGGCCGACTTCCAGCGCGCCTCGGCTTGCGCCAGTTTGGACAGGGCACCTTTGCGTGCGCGTTCCAACTCACGCACGGCCTCGACGTATTTGGAAAGGGTCTCCTCGCAGGACTTCGGGAATTCATACTTGAGAAACAACGCCTGGGCCGTCTCCGCAGACATCACTTTGAGCTTGTCGGATTCGAGATAATACTCGTCCAGTTCCAATTCGGTCTTCGTCAAATAGCCGCGGGCGTTCAGCCGCTGCGATCCTTCCAGCTTGGCCTTCGACTGGCTGAAGCTTTTGAGCGACATCTTGTACTCATCCTCGAATTTACGGATCTTTTGTTTCGCCTCCCCATCACCCAGCAGTTCGACCTTGGAGTATTTCAGGAAATCAATATTGATTCTCCGGGGTTGGTCCTCCCGAGAGGTTTCGGCTTTGCGGGCGGGGACCGGTACGGCTGCGGCTGCGGGGCCCGAAGCCGCGCTCGCGACCAGGTTGGCGGGGACCTGGTTCGGAGCCAGGCCAGTAACATTGGCGACCCCGTTCGTCAGCAGACTCTCATCCAATTCGTCGGGCAAATTGAGCTGCAGAATGATCTCCCTCGACGCCAGGTCGCCCATAAACTTGTCGAAATCCATGCGGGCGAACTTTGCCTTTTGCAGCGCGGCATTGAGGTCGCTGACATTCTGATTGACCTGGATGTCGAGGGCCTGCTTGGCGTCGGTGAGCTGGGCGATGGTGGACTCGAAAGTGATGTCCTGCTGCGTGATGGTCTTGGTCAGTTCCGAGGAATCCAGTTCCACCAGGACCTTGTTGGTGCGCACGTCCTCCTCCGTGACTTGATAGCCTTCCTCAACGATCTTGAGAATCTTCACGCCCTGATAGCCGCGCACCTCACACTTGACGGCCTGGGATTCGAGCGCCTCCAGGGCTCCGCCCTGCAGCACATTGATTTCAAGCGGACCACGCCGGGCCGCGAAGATTGCACTCCTGACCATCGCCTTGGGCCGAAGCCATTGGTAAAGACCGAGGGCGAGCAGCGCAACGGCGGCCGCGATTCCCCAATGTTGGAGGTTAGTTTTTCGCATTTTTTATTTCCTCCCACTGGCCATTGTCCTTGATGTAAAGAATCCCCATGTCGTTCCAAAACTGGAGCCGGGCAATCGTGTGGGCCACCAACGCCTGGGTCAGCAGATTCTTTTGAGTCACCAAATCGTTTTGCGCGTCCACCAAATCCCGGGCCGTGCCGCGCCCGACTTCCGCCCGCAATTCCTGTTCCTCGACGCGATGCAGACTCAGCTCGACGCCCAACTGCGCGCTCTCGTAATTCCGTTTGGCCTGGTCGAGGTTGCGCCAGTCGTTGCGCACCTGCAGCTTGATTTCGTCCTCCTTTTGCGCGAATTGACGCGTCGCCTGCTCGTACGCAATAAGCGCCGCGCGATACGTGTTCCGCTGCGCCTTCCGGTCAAAAGGCAGGTCCACCAGCAACCCCGCGCTCCAGTGATAACGATTAAGATCCGGCGTTGGGAAGCCGGCGCCGGTGCCGGGCACACTGGTGATCCCGGCGGAGCCGACCGCGTCCACCTGCGGCCGAAGGCCGTTGGCAGCCAGACCGATCCTGCGTTGGGCGTCCCCCTGCTGGTCGCGGACATTGTAGAAATCAAGCCGCGTCACCAACGCCACGCTTTGCGCGTCCTCGGCGGTAATTTCAGGATGGATGATCTGCAACTGCTCCAGTTCACGATCGGCCACCACCACCGGCGCATCGGTGGACAGTCCGAGTTGAATCTTGAACTGGTCAAGGCTCTGTTTGTAGGTGCGGACGGCGTTGATCCAGGCAGTCTCCGTGTTCAGTTCGCTTTGCCGGAGCAGGCTCAGGGATTCCTGCGTCTTGCGTCCTTCCTGAACCAGGGCGCGTTCGCGTTCGACGTTGCGTTTGAAATTTTGGAAACCGCGCCAACTGTTCCGCACGGCGTCGCGATTCTGCAGCACGCCATAATAGGCAGTCGCGATTTGCACGCTGAAATCCCGCTTGAACCGGCTGAAATCACGCAGTTGGTATAAAAATGTCCGCTCGGCCTGCGTCAAATTCTCCATCGTCGCCTTGTAGCCCGCGCCGCGCCAGAGCGGCTGCACCAGGGTGGCGCTGACTTGGGACGACGTGAAGGTCCGCGGATCGCCCGTCAGATAGCGCAGGAAATCCGTCGTGAACGCCGCCGAAAGTTGCGCGCCCGTCCGCGCCAGCCAGGCGGCGCCGAGGCTGCCCTGCCCGGTCACCCGATGTTGCTCGACCAGCGAAGCGTCGGCTTCGGAGACCACTTTGGGCAGGCCCGTCAGCGCGTCCACGGTGATTGCCACCGATTCCGTGGTGGTCTGGTAATCCGCGCGTGCGCGTCCGGAGAAAATGGGTTGAAACTGATGGCGCGAAAGGGTCAGCGCAAGCGCCTGGAGATAGAGCTGTTCCTTGCTGTTCTGGAAAATGCGGCTGTGCTTCACAGCGAGGTCCAGCGCCGCCGCCAGCGAAAGGATGCGCCGGCCGTGTTCCTTCTGCCCATCCGGGCCCAGCGACGAATCCACCTCCTCCAGCAACGGCAGGCTTTCAAGCGATACCCGGTTGGTTTGCTCGATGCTGAAGCGGCCGCGCATGTTCGGAATGCCCTTGTTTTTTTGGTCGAAGACCGCGGCAGCTTCCCGGTCGGCGGATTCCTTGTAATGCGCCGTCGAGCAACCCGCCCAAACCGCACAACCGAGCGGAATCACCACCGCCAATCGTCGCTTGAAGTTCATGCTCCGTTCTAGGGTTGAACAACTGTATTTGCCAAGTCACCAACACCTGTGACCCTCGTCGGTTTCGCCCAGGAAAGTTCTGGGGCCTTCCCGACCAAGGCCTCAACCGTGTCCCAAGAGTTCACCAAGAACTGGAGTCCTTCCTGATCGCAAGAAAAGGGGCGTTCACTGGAAAACAAAACACAAAATCAATTGGCGGTCTAGACTTAACGCGACAACCACCAAAGGGCTTGTGCAAAAATTAATTCGGATTTTTCCTTGGGTAAAGGGTGTAATTCCAATCGGGCAGGATTCGATGTTTAACCAGGGAGAGTTGGGCCATTT
>JAYTXL010000104.1:0-15030 GCA_043742955.1 Verrucomicrobiota bacterium
TCCAGCCTCAACGACAATCCAGGAACCATTGTGAAAGAAGAAACCAAAAGTATGGAAGACGTCGTGATTCGCGGCGTCGCGCTCGACAAGAACCAGGCCAAAGTCACGCTCGTGGGCGTGCCCGACAAGCCGGGCGTGGCGGCGCGCATCTTCAAGGCGCTGGCCGACGCGAACATCAATGTGGACATGATCGTGCAGAACGTCAGCCACGGCACCGGCGCGCCCGCGACGGATATTTCTTTCACCACCGACAAGGCCGAATTGCTCAAGGCGAGTCAGGTGATCGAGGCGCTCAAGGCGGAAATCGGTTTCCGCGAAGCCATCGCTGATGAAAAAATCGGGAAGCTTTCGATCGTCGGCGTGGGCATGCGCAGCCATTCCGGCGTGGCGGCAAAGATGTTCGAGACGCTGGCGCAGGAGGGCGTGAACATCGGCATGATTTCCACCAGCGAAATCAAAATCTCCGTGGTGATCGAGCTCGCCAAAGGCGAGCAAGCGATGAAAGCCGTACACACGGCATTCCTCGGTTAGGTCCTCACCGGACTCGGAATCCTCCCCGGATGTTGCCGCATGCCTTTAGGCTGCGTCCCCGTCCGCGATGAACACCCGCCGAACGCAACCTGAAGGTCGCGGCTACAGATTGCGACTAAGGAGCCGGAACCGGTTTTTTGTCGCCGGCTTCCAGCTTCTTCTTCAACTCATCCAATTCCTTGCGCAAATCCCGATTGCCCTTTTGCAGTTCGAGCACTTCGTTGCGTAATTCCTGCAGACTTTCCGACGGTTTCTTCGCCACGTTCAACGCGGCGAGCGCGCTTTCGGCGGCCTGCCGCTCCGGGCTTTCCTTGGTGGCGGTTGTGAATTTTTGGAGCAGGGCGATAGCCTTGGGATCGCCCAGCGTGCCGAGCGCATTCAGCGCGGCGAGTTTCACCGGGTTCTTTTTGTGCGTGACGAAGCCGGCAAGATATTCCCGCACCTCATCCTTCTTTTCCAGGTTGCGCGCCAGGTAAGCCAGCGTGCCGAGGCCGGCGGCAAAACTGGATGTGGGCAGCTCCGCCTCACGCCGGGTCAGACTCTCGCGCAGCGGGGCAAGGTAGCCGGTGTCGTCCTGGCTGCGGATCGCCCCGATGGCCGCTTCCGCCAGTCGTTGATGGTAGGAATCAGAGTCCAAGAACTTCAACAGGATCTCCCGCACCTCCGGTTTCGCGTAAGCCCCGAGCGTGCGGATCGCGCTGGCCTGGATTACCGGATTCTTCTCCGTGCCCGCGGCCTTGCGCGCCTGCTCATACGCGCTGGGATGGTAAAAGCCGGCGAGATCGTTGAGCACCGCCTGGCGCACCCGGGCGTCGCTCTGCGCCGTGCAAGCCAGCAAAGCCTCCCGCGCTTCATCTGAGTGGATGCCGCGCAAGGCGCCCGACGCCCGGACGCGCACTCCGTAAAACGCATCGCTGTTCAAGGCCTCCTTCAATTTCGCCACCGATTCATGCTCCTTCTTCTCGGCGAGCTGCTCGATGGCGAGCAGCCGTCCCAGCATGTCGGATTTGTCCGCAAGCTGCGCGTAAAACATGGCGTTCGGGACCTTGAAATTGATTTTGGCGAGGACAGCCAGCGCGGGATCAACCCGCACAATCTCCGGCGACTCCTTCAGCGGGAAATAGAAATCCTCCTCCTTCTCCCGCACTTGGACTTGCTTTTCCACCACGCCGGACTTGCCCTTGAACCGAAGGGTCAGCGGAAACTTGAACAAGAGCACTTCGTCGCTGATCCGCTGCGTCTGTTTGATCGAAATCTTGGCCAGTTTGGTTTTCTCGTCCCAACTGTAATTCACGTCGAGCTGCGGATGCTGGGCGTGATAAACCCATTGATCGAAAAACTGGTCGAAGGAGCGGCCGGACAGTTCTTCGATCACCGCGTTCAAATCCTCCGTGACCACCGATCCATATTGGTGGCGCTCGAGGTACGTCTTGATGCAGCGGCGATACAGCTCCTCTCCCAATTCGCTGCGGAGCATGTGCAGCACCCAGCCGCCTTTCGGGTACGAGAGCGCGCCGAATTGGGTGAACTGGTCATCCGGCGAATTGAACTTGCGCGACACAATGCCGCGCGTGTCGGTGGTCCGCGTGAGCAGTCCCTGCGCCTCATTGTAAAGATCGTAAAGCATCTCGTCGTGGCCGTGGAGGTGCCCCATATACAAATGCGCGTAATAAGTGGCGAAGCCTTCATTCAACCACACATGGCTCCAGTCCTTGCATGTCACCAGATCGCCGAACCATTGGTGCGCCAGCTCGTGGGAAACGAGGCTTTCGCTCGTCACTAGGTTCTCGCTCTCGGGGGTGTGCAAGGTCCGGTCGGTCAGCGTCGTCAGGCTGGTGTTCTCCATGCCGCCCCAGTGAAAATCGCGGATGCAGACCTGGCCATATTTGGCCCACGGATACGGCACGCCGATCTCCTTCTCAAAAAACTCCAGCATATCCTTCGTGTGGCGGAACGATTCGGGCGCCTCTTTGATGTCCGCCGGCGGCGTGTAAAACGCCAGCGGGAGATCGCGGTATTTGTCCTCGATTTTCGCGAACTGGCCCGCCACGAGCGACAGCAAATAATTCGCGTGCGGCTTTTCCTGCGACCAGCGAACCACTTGCAGGCCGGTCTTCGCGTCGCGCTCCGACGAAACCAAACGGCCATTCGACAGCACCGTCATGCCGGCGGGCACGCGCGCGGTGATTTCCGAGGTGAACTTCTCGTTCGGTGAATCAAAGCTGGGATACCAGTGGCGCGCCTCCGTGGTTTCGCCTTGCGTAAAGAGATGCGTCTCGTCCGGTTTGTAACCCTGCTCCGGCGTGCGAAAATACATCCCGAGCAGGGGTTCCGCCGAGTATTTGATCGCCACCTTCACCTCTTTGCCCGCCGGAATCGGTTTGGCGAACGTGATGACAATCGCGGTGTCGGTGACCTGATGGCCGGCGATCTTCTCGGAGGCCGTGACCGACTGCACTTTGAGATCCACCGCATCCAACCGCAGTTCCTCGAGCGGCTTGGCGATGGGTTTGAACGTGAGCGTGGCCTGCCCGGCCACCGTGCGCTGATGAAAATCAGGCGTCACATCGAGCGCGAGATGGAGGATGTCCACGTTGCGATCGGGCGCGTATTTGCGGTAATCCGGCGAATCCGGCGCGGCGAAGAACGCGGCCGCCGAATGGCGGCAGAGAAATTCATTGCCCTCGTTCAACCGGCTGGCACCGGTGGCGAAGTGGCTCCCGCTGGCGACGAGCGAGAGGGCGAGCCATGTTCGCAGGGATGGGCGCTGAAACAGGTGATGCATGGCTGGGAAGTTAAGCTGTCGGGCGGACGAGAGGCAAGCCATCCGATGAATCGCGAACCAGGAATTTGACGCCGACCGCGTGCGCATAATCTGCGCGCCAGCGTCCTGACTGCGCCGGTGCTCTGGCGCTTTTCGGCTGGGCGTATTTCCTCTCACGCAGTGGGCCTTGCTCCCTCGATTGCGCCACAAAGCGCCGGAGCACCGGCGCAGTCCAAGACGCTCGCGCGCTCACCGAACTCGGCGATCGTTTCGGGATCCAGGTTACTTCTTAAACGTGGCCAGCACGTGCTCGATGCCATCGATGTCAAACCAGACACAATCCACGTTGTTGCTCGTAGATTTTCGCAAGCTAATATTTCCGACGACGTGCGTCCGGGGGCATTCCCGGATTCGCTCTCCCCCGTTGGACATCAAAAAACCAACCTTGTTTCTCCCGGCCAGGTGCCTTCATATCTACGCCGTAACGGTGGATCTCTTGAATACTCCCGCTGAAAAGGAATCATTCCCGCGCGGATTGAACAACGCATTTTTGTTTGCGACGTTCAATGCGTTGTCGTTTCCATTGGTGGTGAGCAGTCCGATGGTGCTGTACGCCAAAAGCCTCGGGGCGAGCGCCACGGTGCTGGGCATCATCGTCGGGATGATGCCGCTACTGGTCATTTTCCAGATCCCCGCCGCCAAACACGTCCCGCGGGTGGGTTATAAGCGGTTCGTCTATGCGGGTTGGGGCATGCGCGTCTTGTTCATTTTCGGTCTGGCGCTGGTGCCGCTCACGGGAAACTTTTTAAACCCCACGACGCAATTGGCGCTGGTGCTGATGCTGTTGTTCGCGTTCAACCTGTCGCGTGGCATCTCGAGTTGCGCCTGGCTCCCGTGGATTACTTCCCTCGTGCCGTCGACGGTGCGCGGCCGATATCTGGCGGGCGAGGCAGCGTGCGTGAATCTCAGCAACTTCCTGGTGTTTCTGCTGGCCGCCGTTTGTCTGGGTGCAAACCCTTCGGCGTGGCGATTCAGCGGGCTGTTCGTGTTTAGCGCCTTGATGGGAGTGGCCAGCCTGGTGTTCTTGAAACGAATTCCGGAGGGACAGACGCCGGAGGAGATCCGGACGTCCAACACGGCGGTGCCCTGGCGGGAGATCGCCGGTTACGAGCCCTTCCGCAAATTACTGCGCCTGAATGTCGCCTGGTCGGTGGCCTTTGGCGGCCTCGGCGCGTTCACCGTGGCGTGGTTAAAAACTGAATCGCATATGGCCGACGGCACAATCTTACTCGTGACCTCCACCGCGTTCATCGGCGGCTTGAGCAGTCTGTGGTTTCTCGGCTCGCGCCTGGACCGGCTCGGCAGCAAACCCGTGCTGACCTTTTCGGTGCTGGCCTGGCTGCTGATCGTCGGTGTCTGGCTCGCTTTGGCGGGCGGCGTCCTGGCGCCCGAGCGTTCGTTATTGTTGCTGCTGCAATTCTTGATGGGCCTGGCGGCCGCCTTGGTCAACATGGCGAACGTGCGGCTCGCCATGGCCATCATCCCGGCAATGGGGCGCAGTCATTTCTTCGCGCTGTTCTCGGTGGTCGGCAGCCTGACCCTGGGTCTCTCGCCCATTCTGTGGGGTTTAATGATCGACGCACTGCACGCGATCCGGTTTCACGCGCTCGGGGTCGAGTGGAACCGTTTCAGCCTCTTCTTTGCGGTGGTGGGATTGATGTTTCTGGTCGTGCTCGCCTTGTGCCGCCGGTTGGATGAACCGGAAGCGGCCAGCATGGAGGAACTGTTGCGGGACATTCTCATTGAAACACCGCAACGGGTCTGGGTGCGGCTCTGGCCGAGAGACTAATCCGCGGCGCCCAAACCTTATTGGCCGTTGGCCGTGTTGTACTTCGCGGTGGCCGCCGCCACCATCGCCGGAATCCCGTCCAGCTTGGTGTAACTGGCCGGCACCTCAAACACCCTGGCCTCGGGTTTGGCAAGTTTAACCTCCTTGGCGCGCAACGTGATTTTGTTGCCCGCCGCCTCCGCGTAGATTTTCACGGGAAACCCTTTTAAATCCGATGCGCTCCACAGGGTCAGCTCCTGAGCCTGTCCTTCAACATTCACAACCACCTTGTATTTTACGCAAGGATGGCCGTCGAATACTTCCCGGCCGGATTCGGTTTTTTCAATCTTGAGCTTGCCTTCCTTGGCCGCCCCATCACCGGCTGGCAATGGTTGCTGGGCGTAGGTTTGGATGCCGGGAGCAATAATGTAGGCGAGCGTTGCGCTCGGGATTAAAATGGCCACCACTTTGTCCAACCCCGCTTTCTTGATGCCACTGAGGATGTCGCCCGGCACGCGGTCGCTCTTGAGCAACCCGAGATCCACCTCCAGCCGGGCCTTGCCTTCCGACCACGCCAGGGTAAAGGGGATGCTTCCTTCCTTGTTGTTTTCTTCCACCACGGTGAGCTCTGCCCGGGCGGTGAACCCGGTTTGGCCGCCAAAAAGCTGAGTCAGCGCCGCCGTGACCTCGGCTGGGCCGGGTTGGGCTCCGGCCGGTAACCCAAGCCAAAGGCTGGCACCGAGGAGGAGCAGCGGCGGGCAGAGATTCTTGAGTTTCCTGGCCAACGAGGGCCGTGTGAATTTAATTTGACGCATGGGGAAACCTTGCGCTCCCGGGGAATTGTTTCAAGGCCAAAATGACCCGCTGACAGGCGGGAGTTTGATCAGCCGAAAACGCCTGGGTCAAGTCCCGCCCCCCGACCACCCAGCGGGGCACCCCGGTCAGTCTGGCCCCGCCCCGGCGCGATAAAACTCCAGCGTGCGCCGCAAGCCCTCCGGCCAGGCGACCTTGTATTCGTAGCCGAAGGCCGCCTGCGCCGCCGAGATATCCGCGAGCGAGGAACGCACATCGCCCGCGCGCGGCGGTGCAAAATGCGTGGGCAGGTTCTGGCCCGTCAGGCGATTCAAGTCCTCAACCAACTGGAGCAGCGAGATACTCTGCCCTCCTGCGATATTAAACACCTTGCCCGCCACGCGGGCGGCGGGCGCCTCGGCGGCCAGCAGATTGCCCGCCACCACATTCTCAATGTAGGTGAAATCACGCGACTGCAAACCATCCCCGAAAACCGTCGGAGCCTCGCCCTGCAACATGCCGGTGCAGAATTTGGCGATGACGCCGGAGTAGGGCGAATCGAATGCCTGGCGCGGACCGAAGACATTGAAGTACCGTAAGCCCACGGTTTCCAAGCCGTACAGCTGATGGAACAACTGCCCGTATTTCTCCCCGGCATATTTTTGGAGCGCATAGGGCGACAGTGGATTCGGCGGCAGTCCTTCGTGTTTGACGGCCGCCGCCGCGTCTCCGTAGATGGCGGACGAGGAGGCAAAGAGAACGCGTTTCACCTTGGCATCACGCGCCGCGACGAGCAGGCGCAGCGTGCCGTCGAGATTGTGCGCGTTGCTTTCCACCGGGAGTTCCACCGAGCGCGGCACGGAGGGCATCGCCGCCTCGTGAAAGACCCATTCGCAACCCGGCAACACCGACGCCAACAATTTTTCCTCCCGGAAATCCCCTTCGATAAAATCGAGCTCATCGCCGCTGCCACGCCAGGCGAGGTTGGCCACTTTGCCCAGGCTGAGGTTATCCACGACGATCACCCGTGCGCCGCGGCGGCACAGAGCCTCCGCCAGTTGCGAACCAATGAATCCCGCGCCGCCCGTGATGAGCACTTTCATGCTTTGAAGTAAGCAGCTGGTTTCTCCACCAGGCCGGCAAAGGCGTTGCGGGTGTCCACGATCAAAACAGCGTGGCGCGCCACCAACGGATAGTCCAGCGCCCGGTGCTGCGTGGCCACCAGCACCAAATCATAGCGGGCGACGGCTTCCGCGGTCAGCGGCACGCTCTCCCGTCCGGCGAAATGCGAGTGTTCCCGCGAAGGGCGGATGACAGGGACATGCGGATCGTGATAGTCCACGTGCGCGCCTTGCGCTTCGAGCAGTTCCCACAACACATACGCCGGGCTTTCGCGGTCGTCGTCCACGTTGGCCTTGTAGGCAATCCCGAGGAGCAAAATACGGCTGTCCAGCACGGTCTTGCTGACAGTGGCGAGGGCTTCACCGACCCGGCGCACGACGTAGCCGGGCATCGCGGTGTTAATTTCGCCGGCGAGTTCGATGAACCGGGTTTCCTGGCCGTATTCGCGCGCCTTCCACGTGAGATAAAACGGGTCAATCGGAATGCAATGCCCGCCCAGGCCCGGCCCGGGATAAAACGGCATGAAACCGAACGGCTTGGTCTTGGCGGCCGCAATGACCTCCCAGATATCAATCCCCATCGCGGTATAGACCATTTTTAATTCGTTGACCATCGCGATGTTGACGGCGCGGAAAATGTTCTCCGTCAGCTTCACCGCTTCGGCCACGCGACAGGACGCCACCGGCACCAGCGTCTTGATCGCCCGGCCATAGAGCGCCATCGCCTTGGCCAGACACGCCGGGGTGAGGCCGCCGATCACCTTGGGGATTTCCGTCACGACACTTTGCGGGTTTCCGGGGTCTTCACGCTCGGGCGAGAAGGCGAGGTGAAAATCCACTCCCGCGCGCAGACCTGAACCCGCCTCCAGCACCTGGCGCAATTCGGTGTCGGTCGTGCCGGGATATGTGGTGGATTCGAGCACGACCACCGTGCCGGGCTGCAGATGCGGCGCGATGGCTTGGCCGGTATTGAGGATATAGCTGAGGTCCGGTTCGCGCTTGGGCCCGAGCGGCGTCGGCACACAAATGATCACCGCGCCACACGTCCGGATGCGCTGAAAGTCGTCCGTGGCGGAGAATTTCCCGGCCTGCACCATCGCCGCGATTCGCGCGGCCGGAATGTGAAGGATATAGCTCTGGCCAGCGTTGAGCTGACGCACCTTGTTCGCATCGATGTCAAATCCGAGCACGTCGGCGCCGGCTTGGGCAAAATGCAGGCCGAGCGGCAAACCAACGTAACCAAGTCCGATGATGGCGATGGGCTGTGTCATGAAAATCAATTGTCCGGATCCGAATCGCACCCCATTTCACGGGATATTCCCGCCTCTGGCGAGAAATTTTTTAGGACACTGGCGCCTTGTTGAGCCTGATTCATAGCGCTGAGGACGGAAGCCGACAATGACCTGCAACCGACGTACCGGCGCGGCCAGTTGGGGTGGGAGATTAGGCCGACGCAAAGCTTGGGAAGCCAAAGGCTCCCCCGGACTTCAGGGGGGAAACTGAAACTGATGTAATTTATGGTAAACCCCTTGTTTCGCCAGCAGTTCCAAATGCGTGCCCGTCTCCACAATGCGGCCTTGGTCGAGCACTACGATCGTGTCCGCGTGTTGGATCGTCGAGAGCCGGTGGGCGATACAAAGGGTCGTACGATGCTGCATCAAATCGTCAAGCGCGGCCTGCACCGCGCGCTCGGACTCGGTGTCCAGCGAGCTCGTCGCCTCGTCGAGCACCAATATGGGTGCGTTTTTCAATATGGCGCGGGCGATGGCCAGCCGTTGTTTCTGGCCACCAGAAAGCGTGACTCCCTTCTCCCCGATAACCGTGTCGTAGCCCTGCGGCTTTTCCAAAATGAACTCGTGCGCGTGCGCGTGTTTGGCGGCGGCGATGATTTCTGCTTCCGTCGCGCCGGGCCGGCCGAGCGCGATGTTATTACGAACGGTGTCGTTGAACAGGATGCTTTCCTGGGTGACCACGGCGATCTGGCTGCGCAGATCGCGAGTGGCCACCCGGCGGATATCCACGCCGCCGATCTTCACCGCGCCATTTTGCGGATCATAAAAGCGCAGCAATAAATTCGTCAGCGTGGTTTTGCCGGAGCCGCTGCTGCCGACCAGCGCCACGATCTGGCCGGCCTTGACCGTCAATTGGATGGCGTGCAAGACCGGCTTGTCGCCGTAATTAAATTCAATGTTCTCGAAAACTATATCGGCCTGGGCGGCCCTCAGCGGCATTGGCTGAACCGGCTCAGCAATGGTAGTGGTGATGTCGAGCAGCTCAAAAACGCGTTCACTGGAGGCCCGGGCCTGGGTTAATTGACTGTAAAGGCGCGTGATGGATTTGATCGGGCGATACATCATGAAGATACTGCCGACAAATTGGAGCAGACCGCCCGGCGTCATTTTTGTGCCGCCCCACAACGCCATGTAGATGAAAAACAAAGCCACTCCCAGCGAGCCGATGAATTCGATTAAAGGGCCGGGGATTTCCATGGATCGGACCACGCGCATGTAATGACTGATAAACCGGCCGGAGGTGGCCGCAAATTGTTTGATGACTGTGTTTTCCAGGTTGTAGGCTTTAATGATGCGATTGCCGGTGAACGATTCGTGAATGATCTTGGAAATCTCGGCAAATTGCTCCTGGATGACCGCGCTCGATTTACGCACCTTGCGGCTATAGACCATGATCGGGATGATGCAGGTGGGAAAAATCACCAGGGTCATCAGCGTCAACTTGGAATTTTGCCAGAGCAAAAAGGCCAGCAAACTCACCAGCGTGAAGGGGTCTTTGACGATCACGGAGAGGGAGTTGCTGATGGTTCCTTGCAACGCCCCAGTGTCATTGGTGATACGCGACATCATTTCCCCCGTGCTCGTGCGGTGAAAGAAACTCAGCGGCAAATGGAGCAGATGAGAGAACAATCGCGTCCGTAAATCCGTGACGGCTCGAATAGCCACCCATTGCAAGAAGTAAATGTTCAAGTAGCCAACCAACCCGCGCAAAAACATGACCGTCGGAATGGTGAGCACCACCAGGATGACTTCCATCGGTTTGCCACTGGCGCCGGGAGGAAACATTCGATCAAGGCCATTCAACCAATCCTGCGCCAAGGCCGGAGCCTTCGACATCATGGTCGTCAGCGCCGAGCGCTCGGAGGTTGGAAAAAGCACATCAATGACCAGGCCGACCGAAAGCATGAGCAGCGGCTCGGCCAGGCCGCACAACATTCCCATCAACACGCCCAACGCCAAGCGCAGCCGGTACGGTTTGACCAGTTCCAACAGTTTTGTGGCGAAAAGAAACATTCAGTGCCTTTACTTTCTATGATTGCGATTGGCCCGGCAAGGAGCTTCTCCCGAAACGTGGGGAAGCTGTGTTTCCGGCGGAGAAATCGAAATAAACTCACCCCCGCTGCTACCGTAAGAATCCTTGCATCATTGCCACAACTTCCTCCGGGCTGATTTTTTCCAGGCACGCCGCCAGCCCGCTGCTTTCGCACGGGCAGTTTTTATGATCTACGCACCCGCAGGCTGCCAGAAAATAGCGGTGCGCCTCGTTCGGTGGCAGCCAGGCTGCGTACCCCCTTTGGTCTCGAAACAAGGAAACCGACGGCACCCCCAACGCCACCGACAGATGAACGACCCCGGAATCCGGCCCGAAATGCAGTCGGCAACGCTGGACGGCAGCGGCCAGTTGCCCGATGCTGAGGTTCGCTGGCAAGATTTGCAGGCGGGCATCGTTGACGGCACCGACAAAAGCCTGAATACGACCTAGCTCGCGGGGGTTCGGGCTGGCGGATGCCACCAATTGGAGCGCCGGATATTCACGCCAGAGCAATTTCACCAGCGCCGCATAATGTTGCACCGGCCATTCCTTCAAAGGATTGGCGGAATTAAGGGACAAATGAACCGCTCCACCCGGTACGACCGACGAAGCCCAATCCACATCGGCCTGCTTGAGCCGCAAATCAAAACGGGCCGGCTGCAGGGAAAATCCGCACGCCGCCAACACCTGCCGCCGTTGCTCGAAAACAGGAAGGGTGTCCTCCTGCCGCGCCACCCAATGCGGAATCAACCAGGCGTTCCAGAAATGGCTGCGCCCGCCCAGATGGGCCACGCGCCACCTGGCGCCAGTCAGCGCCGTCAAAATTATGCTGCGATCCGTGCCGTTGAAATTGTAGGCCACGTCAAATTGCTCCCGGCGCAAATTCCGAATCATCGCCGCATGTTCCCGCCAGGAGCGCCGGGCGGGAGCCAATTCCAAGGACCAGGCCCGGTGAACGGCCGGAACCATGCGGACGACCTCGCAGCCGAGCGGCGTCGAGAGCACATGTAACTCAGCCTGCGGATAATGATCCTTGATTTCCCAAAGAGCCGGCACCAGATGCAGCGAATCGCCCAGAAACCCCAGATCCACGACGATGATCTTTTTGGCGGCACGGGTCTGCGTGTAAAAGCCGCTCGTTTCCGGTGGTTGCATTACCCATTGCAATTAGCCCAATCAGGTCCGGTTGACTACACAAATTGGGCCCCTTCAAATTCTCTGTTCAGACCCGGAGCGGAATGATTGACTTCGCGCCATGAAAATCAGCGGCTTCACCTTCATTCGCAACGGGCTGACCCTCGGCTACCCGTTCGTGCCGAGCATCCGCTCCCTCCTGCCGTTGTGCGACGAAGTAATCGTAAATGTGCCGCGTTCCACCGATGGCACACTGGACGCCGTGCGCGCCATTGGCGATCCCAAAATCCGCATCCTGGAAACCGAGTGGGACGAGACTCAAAAAACCGCCGGCCTGGCCCTCTCGCACCAAACCAACCTCGCCCTCGACCAGTGCTCCGGTGATTGGTGCGTCTATATTCAAGGTGATGAAGTGTTGCATGAGGATGGCATCCCGGCAATGCGCGCCACGATGGAACGCGAGTTGAAAAATCCCGCCGTGCAAGCCTTACTCGTCGATTACTCGCACTTTTACGGGAGTTTTTGGACGGAAGTATATTCCTTGGGCTGGTATTACCGCGAAGTGCGGGTAATCCGCCGCGCGGCGGCCATCCGTTCGCGCGGCGACGCCCAAAGTTTCCGCACCCAAGCCGGCGAGAAGCTGCCTGTAAAACTTTCCGGCGGACGATATTTTCATTACGGCTATGCGCTCCAGCCTGAAGTAGCCCGTAAAAAGCTCGCCAATCTTAGCTCCCTTTACAGCGATGAGGCAGGCATCAAAAAGTCGGCGGAACGTCCGGCGCGCTACTACGATGACGACCAAAAGGTGATCGCTTTTCGCGGCACACACCCAGCCGTGATGCGCGAAGTGGTGGTCGCCGCTGATTGGACATATCAGTCGCGCAATCCCTTGATCCGTTTCCGGCGCGAATATTTTTGGGAGGACATCGCGTTGATCATAAAGCGCTGCACTGGCGTTACCCTTGGAGTGCACAAAAATTACCGGCTGATCAAGTAATTTTCTCACTGACTTGGCCCTGGAGCCGGTTACAATAATGCCAGATGAAATTGGCCACGACACCGGAAGAACAACGCCTGTGGATGGAACAATGGCGGCATGCCGCCATCGCGCTTGATGAGGTCAAGCAGGACAAACTGGCAAACCTGACCGATGAAGCGGCCTGGCGGCAAACGGAGTCTTTGTTAAGCATCCCTAATCCTTGGCGGGATCCGAAACGCGTTTCGGGCCTGGTTGAACAACAGGCCGTTTTTCACCGCCACCGCAAACAACCGTGAACAACATTTTTGCAACGGCATTGGAAGTGCAGTATTTCTGCGAGCAACCCTTCAAAACGATCACCCCCACCAAGCGCCCACCATGATTGGTTTTTGTCACCAACGAATCCGACGGATGAAACACCAAAAGATGGCCCCGAAAAAGCACCCGAGGCACAACGCGGCTTTCGCCGCAACCCCAAGTGATTTATCCGCAGAGAACTCAGAGCACACAAGGAGCTGGCTCACAAACCACAAAAGAATATTCCCGTTTTTGCTTCTTCCGCGTTTTCTGTGGGCAAATTCTCTACGTTCTTTGCGTTCATTGCGGTTAACAAAATCTTCTCGAAAATGCGCACTGTTTCAGGATTGTAATACAAAAACTACGAAGCGCCCGCCTTGATGCCAAACAAACTCCCCATCTCCGTCTGCCTGATTTCCGGTGCCGAAGCGCATCGCATCGGCCGGGCATTGGCCAGCGTCGCGGAGTGGACCAGCGAAATCATCGTGGTGCTGAACGAGGAGGTGTCCGATGGCACGGATCAAATCGCGAAACAATTCGGGGCTAAAATTTTCCGGGAACCATGGAAAGGCTTCATTGGTCAGAAAAATTCCGCACTAGAAAAAGCGACTCAACCCTGGGTGCTCGGCCTGGATGCGGACGAGGAAGTGTCACCGGCACTGCGCGATGAAATGCAACGCGCCCTGGTCCGTGAAGATCTTTCCCCGGCGCACGCGGCCTACGAA
The DNA here is from genome assembly GCA_043742955.1 of Verrucomicrobiota bacterium. Lineage (GTDB taxonomy): Bacteria > Verrucomicrobiota > Verrucomicrobiia > Limisphaerales > JAYTXL01 > JAYTXL01. The sequence goes on from JAYTXL010000104.1 coordinate 13,496, forward strand.
TTCCCGCGCTGCACTTTCTATTGCGACCGTTGGATCCGCCACGGCGACTGGTATCCCGACCGGGTCACGCGGCTATGGAAAAGGGCCACCGCACGATGGAAAGGAATGGAACCGCACGCTGCCCTCGCCCTCGACGGTTCCACCGGCCGGTTGCACGCCGACCTACTCCATTTCAGTAACGAGAGCATTGACCGGCAGATTGCCAAGATCGGCCCGTACAGCGACTATTTCGTGCAACATTGTCTCGCGCAACAGCGGAACATCCATCTGTTCGACTTTGCGATCCGTCCGGTCTGGAAGTTTCTCCGCGCCTATTTTTTCCGGCTCGGTTTTCTCGACGGCTGGCCCGGCTACTACATCGCTTGGATGAGCGCGTTTTCCAGCGTCACCCGTTGTGCGAAGGTGAAGGAGGCTCAGAGCCTCAAAGTTTCAGCATGAACAATCCGTCGCTCGCGCTCATCATCAACACCTATAACCAACCGGAATATCTGGCCCGCGTGTTAAACGCGGTCGCGCGGCAAACTCGGAAACCCGACGAAGTGCTGTTGGCGGACGATGGCTCCGGTGAAGAAACCAGAATTTCGTTTGCCTCGTGGCTCGCCGGGAAGCCTTTCCGCTGCGAGCATGTCTGGCAAGAAAATCAGGGATTTCGTCGCGCGCGAATTTTGAACCAAGCCATCGCCCGCGCCCGGGGCGATTATTTGATCTTTCTGGATGGCGACACCGTGCCGCACCCGCTATTCCTTGCGGATCACGCCGTACTCGCGCGGCCACAATCCTTTGTGCAAGGTCACCGTGCGCTGGTAGAACAAAAGGCAGCCGCAACATTTGGCCTGAATGATTTTGCGGGCGACCGCCGCCGCGCATTCTGGCAGGGACAACTCACCGGATTAAAAAACGCTTATCGATGGCCCGCGCCGTTGCGACAATTTCGGGACGATCTGCGCGGCGTGCGCGGCTGCAATCTGGCCATCTGGCGCGGAGATCTGGTGCGCGTTAATGGTTACAACGAGGCCTTTGTCGGTTGGGGCCGCGAAGATTCCGAACTGGCCCTGCGCCTGATGAATTCCGGCGTGCGCCGCCTCGATGTGCATGGCCAGGCCTTATGCTATCATCTGTGGCACCCGCCGGCCAGCCGCGCCGGCTTGCCAGCCAACAATCAATTACTGGAGCAGACGCAGAACGAATCAGCCATCCAGTGCACCATGGGATTGAACCAATATTTGCCGGGGCCGCTGTCAAGATGATGCGCGCCGCTTCCGTCTTCCCGATTACGCGTATAGGCCTCAGCTAAACCAAATCCCGCTGCTGTGGCCTCGGAGAGACGGCCAGCCAAAGCACGGGTCGAGACAACCCAACAGCGGCCCAGGGCTGGTTCTAGTCCGCCGAGGAAAAGACTGTCGGAGTGTGAGTTAACGAATTTACGGGACAACCTTCGCAAAATTTGTTTTGCACGGTGGCATGAGCAAAAAGGAATTGGGCGTGAGTGATCCAGAGGAATCGAGTTTTCTGAGTGAGGTCGAGTTTCGGCTGGT
>JAYTXL010000105.1:0-16255 GCA_043742955.1 Verrucomicrobiota bacterium
CTGGGCGACTTCGATCGAATGAGCGAGAATATTTTGAGAGAAACTCAACCGGAAGCGCAACCGGCCCAGCACCTTGAGGATCTCCACCGGCATCGGGGGTAGACCGACTCTGAGCACCGCTTCCTCGCCGGAATGCAGGATGGTTTCCTCCATCTCTTGGGCCACCTTCGCGACCATCTCTTCGATGCGGACCGGATGAATGCGCCCGTCAAGGATAAGACGTTCCATCGACTCCCGGGCGATCTCCCGGCGCACGGGGTCGAAGCCGGACAGAACCACGGCGTTGGGTGTGTCGTCGATCAAAACGGTGATGCCGGTAGCGGCTTCGAACGCGCGGATATTGCGGCCTTCACGGCCAATGATGCGGCCTTTGATATCGTCGCCGGAGAGCGCGACGGTTGCCGTGGTGGTTTCGAATGTATGTTCGCCCGCGTAGCGTTGAATGGCGAGACTGATGATCCGTCGTGCCTGGGTCTCGGCCCGAATTTTCGCCTCGTCCAGGATGTGTCGGGTCAAACGCACCGCGTCAGCCGACGCCTCCTGTCCCACCTCTTTTAACACCAACGCCCGGGCATCGTCCTCGGTAAGATGCGAAAGCCCCTGCAATTGCACCCGTCGTTGGTGGATCAAATCCCGGAGCGCGTCCTGTCCGGCCACCAGTTCAGCTTCTTTTTTCTGAAGGCACAGTTGGTGTTCACGCAGGTTTTTCTCCTGCTGCACCAGGCCTTCCAGTTGTTGGTTGATCAGGGACTCGCGTTGGGTGAGCCGGAGTTCCAACGTCGTGAGTTCCTGCCGTTGGACAATGCAGGATTTTTCGGTCTGCTCGCGGTGCTTGAGGGCCTCCTCGCTGGCCAGGAGGCGGGCCTCGCGGAGGACCGCCTCGGCCTCGCGCCGGGCGCTTTCCATAATGGACTTGGTCTGGATATCCAAAGCGGAACGCACCGTGCGTTCCTTCCACCGGACCAGCCAGTAACCCAGCAACGCTCCGCCTCCCAAAAAGGCAGCGCCTTCCAGGTAAATATTTGCCAGAAAAATCATTCTCAAACCGCGCGTTAGCCTGCGACCCAATGCCAGCGCGACGGAGTTAATATGCAATTCAAAGAGACATCATGCAGCCCCGTGGGGATTTCTTCCAAGACCTGATCATCGAAACCCACACCGCACTTTATCCCGGAAAACAGAGCCAGCAACCGGTCATAAAACCCTTTTCCCCGACCGATCCTGTGTCCCGACAGGTCGAACACTACTCCAGGTACCAGCACTAAGTCCAGTTGGTTTAATGGACAGGGCGCGCAGTGTGGCTTCGGCTCCCGGATACCAAAGTAACCTGGCCCCAGGTCTAAGTTGGGATCTTGAACCCAGAATGGTTGGTAGCCGTTCGCCGTGGAATCATAGCGCAGCAAGGACAGCCCTTTGCCGGCCGCGCGGGCTTGGGCGAACAATGGGGAAACATCAATCTCATCCGCCAGCGGGGAATAGAGCAGGATGCTTTGGGCAGTCTGCCAAACCTCCTGCGCCTGAAGCCGTCCGCAAACCTGCCTGGAGAAATCGACGCGCTGCACCTCCGAAATGCCTTTCAAGCGCGTGCGAATTTGTTCACGCAGTGCGGTTTTGGTGCGGGTGAGCGGAGTGATCATGGAGCACTGGGAAACGATTCCGGCCCGGCCTTGCCCGCGTGCATGGCTTGGGTTTGTTGCCGCCATTTTTCCACGCGTTCCTTGATCTTTTTCTCCACGCCTTGTCCGGTCGGTTCGTAGTAACGCCGGGCCGCACCGAGGTAATCCTGCGCGACAAAATGACCGGGGTGATCATGGGCGTATTGATAACCAGCGCCATGGCCGAGCTGTTGGGCACCGCGGTAGTGCGTGTCGCGCAGCGGCTCCGGCACGGGCAGGGTGCGCCCGTTCCGCACGTCCTCCAGGGCCGCGTCAATGGCTTGGTAGGCGCTGTTGCTCTTGTTCGCGGTGGCAATGTAGAGCGCTGCTTCCGCAATCGGAATCCGGGCCTCGGGCCAGCCAATAAATTCCGCCGCCTGATGGGCCGCGATCGCCAGCACGAGTGCCATGGGATCGGCCAGGCCAACATCTTCCGCGGCCTGAATCACGATGCGCCGTGTGATGAAGCGCGGATCCTCACCCGCGTGAATCATCTTCGCCAGCCAGTAAAGCGTCGCGTCAGGATCGCTCCCCCGCATGGACTTGATGAAGGCCGAAATCGTGTTGTAATGCGCATCGCCGTCGCCGTCATAAACAATTGCCTTTTTCTGGATGCACTGCTCCGCCACAGCCAAGTCGATATGGATGAAACCATCCGCTTCCGGCGGGGTGGTGAGCGAGGCGATTTCAAGGGAATTGAGCGCCTTGCGCGCGTCTCCATCCGAGGTGCGGGCCAGGTGGCGCAAGGCTGCGTCGTCCGCCTGGATGGGGAGGTGCCCCAAGCCGCGCCGTGGATCAGCCAGCGCGCGTCGCAGCAGTTCCAAAAGTTCGGTTTCGGTCAGGGGCTGCAGCTCGAAAATTTGAGAGCGCGAAACCAGCGGCGAGTTGACAAAGAAAAATGGATTGTGGGTCGTGGCTCCGATCAGCCGGACCACCCCGCTCTCGACATCCGGCAGCAACACATCCTGCTGCGCCTTGTTGAACCGGTGGATTTCGTCGATGAACAGGATCGTGGACTGTCCGGTGTTGGCGAGCCGGTTGGTGGCCCCCTGGAGCACGCGGCGCATGTCGGCCACGTTCGATTCGACTCCGCTCAGGCGCTCGAACTTGCTGCGGGTCTGGTTGGCGATGACCTGGGCGAGCGAGGTTTTGCCGGTGCCGGGCGGACCGTAGAAAATCAAGGACTGAAGGCGGTCGGCCTCAATGGCGCGGCGCAAGAGTTGGCCTGGTGCGAGAATATGCGACTGACCGACGTATTCCGCGAGGTTGGTCGGGCGCATCCTTGCCGCTAGCGGAGCCGGTTGCGCGGATGCGGGTTCGTGCGAAGGCAGCGTGGTGGTCGTTGCTGACAAAACGGGGGAGCGAAACAAATCATCGCCGGACATGGGTCAAAAGTAGCAGGTCCCGGCGTCGGCCCAAAACAAAAAAACTCGCCGGGAAAGCGAGTTGAACACCAAAAGAAAAACCCCACCGTAATGCCGTGTTTCACAGTACCTACGAACGCTTGGTTAGCAGGTGGAACCCAGTCGTTAGTTTTCGACTTCCAGCGAAGGCCTGTCGGCCACAACCGAATTACGGGCTCCGTACTTAGTTTACTTACGGTCCGAGGACTTTGTTTCCATCACGAACATGGCAGGGTTTAAATCAAATTTAAAAGAACGACCGCACGGCAACTATCCAGCGGCTTACTGAGTTACCTATCGGCTATCTCTCCGGTTTTCTCAAGTGAAAAATGGTTCGGAATGAAATATTTCTACAGTGCCCGAACCGGCCCGCCTCTGCGCGCGATTATTATTTGGCATCGAGTGCTTTTTTGATGGCGCTGATCACCCGGCGCTGCACGGAGAGTGGCGGTCCAGATATCCGTGCCCCCGCCGCGGCGTGATGACCGCCGCCGCCAAATTGCTGGGCGATTTCATTCACGTTGATCCGCTCACTTTTGGAGCGAAGGCTGATGCGGGTTAGCGTCGGTTCCACTTCCTCAAACACGCAAGCGACGACCACGGGTTCGATGTCCCGGATATGATCGATCAGGCCTTCGCTGTCGCTGGGGTCGGCCCCGGTGCGCAGGTAGTCGGCCTTCTTGAGCCAGAAGTAAGCCACTTGATCGTCATGTTTCAGCCGGAAATGATTGTAGGCATGTTGCAGCAGGCGCACCCGGGAGAGGGGGTAGGATTGGTAAACCTCATTGCAAATCTTGGCGAGGTTCGCGCCGCGCTTCACCAATTCCGCTGCGGCGTGGTAGGTGGCGGGTCGGGTGGTTGCATACTGGAACGAACCGGTGTCCGTGGAGATCGCGGTGAAAAGGCAGTCGGCGATGGCCGGGGTGACCGGCCAGTTGGCGGCCTTGAGCAATTGGAATATTAATTCTCCGGTGGACGGCTCGCGCGCGGAAATCCAATTCAGATCCGCATAACGCGTGTTGCTGGCGTGGTGGTCAATGTTGATGAATAGCTTCCGGTTCTGCACACACGGACCGACATCGCCGAGCCGTTCAAAACTGGCGCAGTCGGTGGCGATGACACAGTCGAATTTGCGTCCTGCCATCGGTGCTTCGACCAGCTGGGCCGGTGCGAGAAAGGCTAGTTTTTGGGGCAGTGGATCCTGATTCCAGCAGGTGACTTTTTTGCCCGCGTTTTGCAACGCCAGGGTCAGACCGACCTGGGAGCCGATGCAATCGCCATCCGGTCGGACGTGACCGACCACGCAGATCGATCGGCAAGGTGCCAGGGCGGCGAGGATGCTTTCGATGATTTTTGGTTTGCGTTTCATGCCCGGGAAATTGGGAACCGGTTTCGGCCACTTGTGGTTGATCACGGACGGGGTTAAGGAGTGCTTTTTTCGGATTGCTCCAACTCCTCGATGATCTTCAAGATTTTATTTCCACGCTCGATGGAATCATCCGCCACGAACCGCAGGAGCGGAGTGAATTTCAGCACAACGGCCTTTCCAACCAGGGATTGAATGCGCTTGCATTCCCTTTTCAAAACCGCCGCGCCGCGCTTTTTCTGTTCGGCAGTGCCCACGATGCCAACGAAGACCGTGGCGGCCCGAAAATCGGAGGATACGTCGACGTCGTTGACGGTGATCAAACCGGTTTGATCCGCCGGGAGTTCCCGGCGCAAGATCTCGCCGAGCGCGCGTTTCAGCAATTCGCGTACTCGTTGGAGCCGAAGCGTGGACATGGTGGCGGGCGGCAGGGGGGTTACAGCGTCTGCTTGATCTTTTCGAAGGTGTGGCACTCAATGGTGTCACCTACTTGAAAATCATTAAAGCCATCAATACGGATGCCGCACTCCATGCCGGATCGGACTTCGTTGACTTCGTCCTGAAAGCGGCGCAGTGAGAGGGTGACGCCTTCGTAGATCAGGCCTTTGCGACGCAGGACGCGCACCTTGCCCTTGACGATCCGTCCGGAGTTCACGATGCAACCCGCCACGTTGCCGCCCTTGGAAAGCTCAAAAACCTGACGCACATCCGCCGACCCGGCCACCACTTCTTTGGTCAACGGATCGAGGAGGCCAGCCATGGCATCCTTCACCTGATCCACCAATTCGTAAATGATGGTGTACAGTTTGATCTGGACGCCTTCCCGCTTGGCCACCTCGGAGACGCTGTTGTCAATCCGCGTGTGGAAACCAAGAACGATGGCCTTGGAAGCGGAAGCCAGCAGCGCATCCGACTCCGTGATGGTGCCGACCGCGTAATGGATGACCTCCAGTGAAACTTTGTCGGATTCGATTTTCCGGAGGGCCTCGACAATGGCCTCGACAGAGCCCTGCGTGTCGGCTTTAACCACGACTTTGAGCACCTTGGCGGCGGTCGAGTCCATCGTGGCGAACAGATTTTCGAGCGTCACTTTGGGCCGTCGCTCGATATTGTCCTCGGCGCGTGCGGCCATCGCCCGTTCCTCGGCGAGATTACGGGCCTGCTTTTCATTTTCGACAACGCTGAATTCCAAGCCCGCTTCCGGCACGCCGTTCATGCCGAGGATTCGGACGGCCACGGAAGGACCGGCTTCCTTGAGCCGCTTGTTTTCCTCGTTGATGAGGGCGCGAACCTTGCCGTAATACTGGCCGCAGATCACTAAATCGCCGACGCGCAGAGTACCTTTGCGCACCAGAACCGTGGCCGTGGGACCGCCGGGTTCGAGGCCGGACTCCACCACGTTGCCTTTGGCGCGACGTTTTGGGTTGGCCTTCAACTCCATTATTTCCGCCTGGAGCAAAATCAATTCAAGGAGCTTGTCCACTCCTTGTTTCGTCAAGCCGGAGACATCCTGGAAAATAGTGGTGCCGCCCCATTCCTCGCAGACGAGGCCTTTGTCCTGCAATTGCTGGCGAACCTTCATCGGATTCGCATTCGGATGGTCGCATTTGTTGACCGCGACGATGATTGGCACCTGGGCCGCTTGGGCATGGCTCAATGCCTCCAAGGTTTGCGGCATCACGCCATCATTCGCCGCGACGACGAGAATGACAATGTCGGTAACATTGGCGCCACGGGCACGCATGGCACTGAATGCTGCATGGCCTGGGGTATCGAGGAACGTGATTTGCTGAAGTTCTTTTGGCCGCTCCGGATGGGGAAAGGTGATCGTATAGGCGCCGATGTGCTGGGTGATGCCGCCGGCCTCACCCGCCGCGACGTTGGCCTTGCGAATGACGTCCAGCAAGGTGGTCTTACCGTGATCCACGTGGCCCATAATTGTGACCACGGGGGGGCGTAACACCAAATCCTCAACCTTATCATCGATATCCAACTCGATTTTCTTGATCGGGGCGTGGACCGTTCCGCCGCCGCGGTCGCGCTTCTCGACTTCAAATCGGAAGCCATGTTTCGCACACAAACGTTGCGCAATGGTTTCGTCAATCGCCTGGTTTACGTTGGCGAAAACATTTAATTCCATTAGATCGGCGATCAGCTGGAACGGCTTTTTCTTGAGTTGCTCCGCCAGATCCCGCACCACAATCGGCGGTTTCATGGTGATCAAAACGCCGGTCTCAAGGCCGACAAATTTGGGTGCGACCGAGGCATCGGGTTTGCCCGCAGGTCGCGACGGTGGGGCTCCGAAATTGCCTCTTTCGGGACGGTGCTGAGGGAACGGCGCACCCGGCCGTTGGCCCCGCCCGTCGGGAACGTTGTGGCGTGGGAGTGGTTTGCTTGGCCCGGCCTTGTCGGCCACCTTGGGCAACGGGCGCTGGGGCAATTGAATAAAGCCAACCTTTTCTCCCAAACCGGGCAGCCTGATGGCGGTCGGCGGTGGGGGAGTAGCCGGGTGGATTTCTGCACTCGGCGTTACCGGTGAGATTACCTCCGCAGCGGGTTCGGACTCGGACGGTGTCGGCGGTGATTCGGTGGTGCCAGCCAGGGGTTCAGGGCTCGACTGGGCTGCCGCAAAGGGTGCGATCGCGATCGGTGGTTCAATTAAGGCGGCGGGCGGCGGTTCGGGTTCGACCGGTGGCGCCAGAATGACGATTGGTTCGTGCGCGGGTTGCGCGGCGGGTACAGGGGTAAAGTTTCCGCCGAGTTGTTCCAGCAAGAATTCACCGGTGATCTTGTCCAGTGAACTGGAAGGTACTTTGGCTTCCTTGATGCCCAGTTCCTTGGCCTTCGCAAGGACATCCTTGCTTTCGATCCCAAGTTTCTTGGCTATGTCGTAAATACGAACGGGCATAAATTTTTTCTTCCAGACTCGTTGACCACAATGTCTTCACGCTTTCAACATGGTGACGTCGGGTTTTTCGCAGGCATCTTTTGGGGCGGCCGGAGGCTCGCCGTGGTTCGGTTAGCGGCGGGTTGCCTCAAGTTGCACCGCCTCCAGAATTGCTGCCGCGTGTTCACCGATCTGCGGGAGGTCAGCCAGATCGGACGCTTCCGCTTGGAGCAAGTCTTCAAAACTGTGGAACCCGGTCTTGACCAGGACCGAGGCCTGTTCCTCTGAAATACCGGGAATTGCCGCGAACGCTTTAACCGCTTGGGCCACTTTTTCATCGAAGCCAACGGTAACGATTTGCTCGTGCTCGATGTCCACCTGCCAACCGGTCAGTTTCGAGGTCAGTCGTGCGTTCTGTCCGCGTTTACCGATGGCGAGGGAGAGTTGGTCTTCGCTGACCATGATCCGGGCGCGTCGGCTCGATTCGTCGATGATGAAGGATTTTAATTTGGCGGGCGCGAGGGCGTTGGTGAGATAGTTCTTGATGTTCGTATCCCATTTGATGATGTCCACTTTTTCGTTGTTCAACTCGCGCACGATGTTTTTGACCCGTTGCCCGCGCAAACCCACGCACGCGCCCACCGGGTCCACTTTTTCATCCCGGGAATAGACTGCCAATTTTGTGCGAAACCCAGGTTCGCGCGCGACACCTTTGATCTCCACCGTGCCATCGTTGATCTCCGAAACCTCCAATTGGAAGAGTTTCACGACGAACTGTGGGTCAGCCCGGGATAAAATGATTTCCGGACCATGCGAGCTGTGGTCGACGGCTTTGACGAAGCACCGAATGCGCTCGCCAATCTGATATTCTTCCGTTGGAACCCGTTCACGATTAGGAAGCAGGGCCTCGTACTTACCCAGATCAATGGTGACGTCCGAGCGGTCGAACCGGCGGACCACACCGCTGACAATGTCGCCGGTACGATCCTTGAACTCAGCGTAAATCAAATCCTTCTCCGCCTTCCGGACTTGTTGCAGCAGGGCCTGTTTGGCATACTGTGCGGCGATGCGCCCAAAGCCGGTGGGAGTGACTTCAATTTCCATTTCCTCCCCGACCTGCGCTTCGGATTTCAGGCGGCGCGCTTCAAACAGGGATATTTGGTCGTGCTTGGAAACAACTTTATCGGAAACGATTAGCTTTGCGAACGCCTTGATATCACCTGACTTCGGGCTAATTACACAACGAAGTTCGCGCGCCGGTCCGACCGCTTTCTTGGCGGCCGACACCAACGCTTCCTCCACTGCGGCCACCAAGACATCTTTGCTAATGCCTTTTTCCCGCTCCCAAAATTCCAAAATCGCTAAAAATTCCGCGTTCATAGGCTCGTTGTCTCGTCCCAGCAAGGGCAACAAAAAAGCCGGCAGATTACTCTCCGACTTCTCGCGCTGGTCATCCAGCAATTTGCTCAGTAACGCTCACAAAATAGGGAGTGTCGTATTTATCGTCAAGCCTCAATTCCGGGATCGACGCGTCCGTCCTCGTCTTTGATTCTATATTGTCCGGCATGGCCGGGTGTTTGGCCAGGATGGGCGCGCGCGAGGTTGAATCCTGCCCCAGAGCCCCTCGTGTGGAATCTGGTTTTGGTTTCGTGCCGACGGGTGTGATCCGCTATCCGGTGGGGCGGGTAAACCAAGGGGCTGCGCAGCAGGCCGAGGTCGAGGGCCGCCCAAGGCCAGCGCATCCGAACGAGGGCCGCCGGCTGGGTCACCGACGGGCAGCGGTACCGTGGTTCTCCACGAAACGGCGCCGGGGGATGTGCCCGTTTCCGGCGAGTGTAAATGAGTGGAGAACTTGAAAAATCTGTCCCGCTTGGCTCGGTTACTGGGACAAAATGTTTACGCTCGCGCGAGCCCGCTCAGTTGACCACGAAAGAAACGTCACTGGAGCGCAAAATGATCTGCTCGGGCAATTGCCGGGCATCCAATTTAACGACGATGTTGTGGGTGCCAGCCGACAGTTCAGCTTTGATGCCGCCAGCGTTTCCTGCGGGCTTGCCATCGATCCAGACCTGCGCCTTGTTCACGCCGGCCAGCGTGAAACTCACGGGTCCAGACTGGGTGGTTTGAAACTGCGTGGCGGTGTAAAGCGCGACCACGCCGATGAATTTGTTTACGCTGTTCAACGGGCCCGCGCGCAATTCGTCCCCCGTCAAACGCCCGTCCACCATCGACAGCACCGTGCTCCACTCGCGGTCATTGAACGGGGCGTTGGGCGCCTGTTCGGGACCGGCTTGCTCGTCGGTGTGCGTGCGCGGGCGCACCCGCCAGAGCCGCGCCACGCCGCCTTTCGAGGCATCAAACGCGCCTGGTTTGCCCAACTCGGCAAGGAAGCGGAACAGATCCATCCGCTCGCCCGTGCTCAGGGTGTCCACCAACCCGCTCGGCATGAGCGACAGACCATTAGCTCGGTTCTTGATTTTGCTTTTCGGGATTGAGATTTCCTGATTCTGGGCATTGCGCAGGACGAGTTCCGCGCCGGTCTCGCGCACCATGATGCCGCTCAAGTCCTGGTCGTCGGTGGTTTCAATCTGGATGGAATGAAACCCTTCCTTGATCTTCGCGTTGGGAAACAAAATCGACTCGATCAAATAATCTGGCGGCGCGCTCGCGCCGATGCTCGTCATGTCCGGGCCGACCTTGCCGCCCGCGCCACCAATCGAATGGCAGAGCAGGCACCCCATGTCGGCGCGCCGGTACACCTTTTCACCGCGGGCCGGATCGCCCTGCGCCAGCATGGCGGCGGCAAGTTGCTGAAGTTCCGCCGGTGAAAGCGATTGCTCCTCCTGGGCCACGCTGGCCGAGCGGGACAGGGCCAGGACCAAGTCCGGTTCCTTGCGTCCGCCTTCGCGCGCCACGCGCAGACCGGTCTTGGCCGCGACGTCCGGCAGGCCGGTCTTGGGGAGGCCCCGGGTGATCGCCGGGCCCGCGCCGCGGATGTTCAAGAGCGAACGCCACAGGGCAGTGGCCTCCGCTTCGTTTTTCGTCGCGGAAAGCACTTCGACAATTTGCGGCACCGCCGCGCCGACATTGAGCGAAGCGAGCGCCACGACGGCGGAATTACGGACGGACGCATCCTGATTGGCGCCGGTAAGAGAACGGAGTCCGGTCAGGGCATCGTTTCCGCCGATTTCGCGCACGGCGTCAAATGCGGCCTGGCGCACTTCGCCGGACCCGGCGGCGGCGCCGGCGGCGGCGAGCAGTTGGGAGGTGAACTGGCCCAGTTTCCAGCTGCCGGCCAGCCGCATGGCGGCGGCTCGAAATTTCTCATTGCGTTCACCCAGCAGTCGGCCGAGGCCGTCGAGGCTGCCGTCGGGGCGCGCATTGCGCAAACGGGCTGCTTCGGTGAGGGCCGTTAGCGCACGCTGTGCTGCGGGTTCGACGAAGCCACCGCTCAACACCTGCTCAAACATCTTGCGCAGTTCGCTGGCGCCGCCCGATTGGCCGACCAGTTCAATCCAGGGGCCATCACCATTGGCGGGGAGGGGGCGGTTCGCCGTCAATTTTGTGAGCACGGTGCTGGCCTGGGCCGGCTCGATGGCCTTCATGGCGAATTCCAATTGTTTGGCCTGACCCTCGGGATTCCACGCGCCGGATTCCAGGGCGGCCAGGAATGGCTCGACGAGGTCGTTGATGGAAAGCCACGCGGCATATTCAAGGAAGGGATCCGTGCCGAGGGTTTCCACGGCGCTCAACACCAGCCCGGCGCTGCGGGCAGTGGGGATCCTGGCGAGGGCACGCAACGCCTCGACGCGCACGCGCGGGTGTTCATCGGCGACGGCTTTGGCGAGGCGATCGAGCGTCTCGGTTTGGGTCAGGGCGGACTTGCGGGTGGTCACCGGCAGGAGGGTGCTGCCGGAGGCATCCACGAGCCGCTTCATCTCGGCAGCGGTGGGCTGCGGGCCCCATTCACTCAAGACCCGGACGGCGGCGGCGCGGATGCGGGCATCCCGCGCGACGAGCAGTTGATTAAGCAGGCCGATATCCACCTTGTTAATGGCCTGATGAGCCCAGAGCGCTTGCAGCAACGCCTTCTCATCGGTCTGTTTTTTCAGCCAGCCGGTCAAATCCGGGTGTACCTTTTCGCCGCGCTCCGTCAGGATCCGACCGGCTTGTGATCGCGCGAAGCTGTTCGGCGAAAGCAGTTCGTTCAAGAGCGTCTTGTTGCTTGCTTTCACGAGATCAGTTTTCTTGTTCAACGGCCGGCCCTTCGCCGCCACGCGCCAGATGCGGCCGTGTTCGTGGTCGCGGCGCGGGTCACGGAAATCCACCTCGCCGTGCTGGATGATGGGGTTGCTCCAGTCGGCGATATAAAGCGCGCCGTCCGGCCCGAGCTTCACGTCGATCGGACGGAAGGTGACATCGGTGGTGCGGAGCAGTTCGGGCATCTCCTTGGTGACATAGCCGGCACCCTGCTCGCTGATCTTGAAGTGGACCACGCGGTGCGCGCGGAAATCGCAGGTGATCACGTCGCCCTGCCAGTCAGGCGGGAACTGTTCACTGTAAATAATTTCAATGGACGCAAATTTCGGATACGCGCCGGGGCTGACGCTGTGAAGGATTCGGCGCGCGCGCGCGTAGGTAAAGTACATGCCGCCCGGCACGGCCCAGTTGATGCCCTCTCCGCCCGCGCCGTCGGTAAGGAGCGATTGGCCATACGCGTCGAACTGATGACCCCACGCATTGACCCAGCCGCGGAAGACCGTGTCCATCTCCAGCGTGCCGGTGCGCAACGCCATGACGCCGCCGCTGCGGAGGCGCAGGACGCCATGCGGAGTTTCAGTTTCGGTGCGCGTGTAGATGGACTGGTTCATCCAGAGCCGGCCGTCATGGCCCCAGCGCAGGGTGTGGAGATTATGGTGGGTGTCCTCGGTGCCGAAACCGCTGAGGACCGTGCGGCGCTGGTCGCCGACGAATTTCTTCGGATCCGTTTGTTTGAAGTGCAGCAGTTCGGTGCTCTGCGCGACGTAACAACCGCCGTCGCCAGGAATGACGCCCGTCGGAATCAACAGGCCGTCGGCGAATACCGTCGCTTTGTCGGCGTGGCCATGGCCATCGGGGTCTTCGAGCACGATGATTTTGTCATGCGCGGCCTGGCCCGGTTCGACCTGCGGATAAACTTCCGAGCTGGCGACCCAGAGGCGGCCTTGGGCGTCGAAATTCATCTGAATCGGTTTGGCGAGCAGCGGATTCTCGGCCCAGAGCGTGACCTCGAAGCCATCGGCCACCGTGAACTCCGGGGTCGGCTGCGGCGTGTGCTTGGCGGCGGCGGGTTTGTCGAGCAGCTTGGCGGGCTGCAACTCCGGCGGCGGATTCTTGATGTTCAGTCCGCGCAACTTGGCAATTTTTTTCTCCTCGGCTTCAATGAGCGGGTCGAATTTCGGCATCTCCACGGCATTGCGTCCCTGCTCGGCTTTGCGAAAGCCGAAGATGTAAGCCATGTTCGCCGGACGCGAGCGGTGGAAAAAGAATTCGTTCTTGCGGAGGATGACCTGGCGGAGGGGTTCGGCCGCCGGGTTGGAATACCGGTTTTTTGTGTCAGCGACTCCGCCTATCAGAGACGATTCCATGGCGATGGCGGCGGCTTTGTAGCCCTCGCTGTTTAAGTGGATCCCATTGTCGGTGAGCGGCTTGTTGGACCCCGTGATGGTCCCAAATAACGAGACAAACTTGGCACCGTGTTTATCCGCCAGGCTTTGGATGGACTCGGAATACAGTTTCAATTGTTCGTTGTGGCGGTCCAGCTGCGCGGAAGTGCCAACCCTCGTCGTTCCTTCTCCGTGTCCGATCGGCGACAGCAACACAAACCTCACGCCCGGCGAGATCTTCTCGATGGTGTCGAGTAATCGGTTGTAATCTTCCTTGAACTTGGGCAGTCCCGCTTCGCCCGCGAACGATGCCGCCATCCCGTAGCCGACGAAGACCACGGTGGGTTTGGTTTCGGTGATTTGCTTCTGGAGCAGCATCCACGCCTCGCCCGGCGGTTCGGTGCCGGCCTGGCCCAGGCTGAGACCGAGGCGCGATTCGCCATTCGGTAGATCCGCGCTCCAACCAAGATTCCGAAACGTGACCTGGCGATCCGGGAAACGCGTGGTGAGCATCAACTCAATCCAGCCGAAATGCTGCTCGCGCTCGATGAAGGTGTCGCCGAGCAACATCACGCGATCGCCGTCGCGCAGTTCAAAAGGTGCGCCTGGCTGGGAAGCCGGCCCGGCGATTTTGGATGAGGCGGCTTTGCGTTTCGCAGGGGTCGCGGCCGTCGCCGTGGATTCCCGGTTGAAGGCCAGGGCGGAGAGCAGCAATAAGCCGCCGAGGAGCAGGGGAGTGCGTGACATTTTTTGCATAAAGTATTTGTGAGATCGGAATCTATTTGCCGAGCAGGGCGGATTGGATGGCTTTTGCCATCAGCGCGGCACCGGCGGCGTTCGGGTGGATTTTGTCCGGAAACATCTCCGCGTGATTGCGCAATGCGGAATAGAGATCAATGGTCGGCAGTCCTTTTTCCATGGCGACCAGTTTGATGAGCGGAATGATTTCAGCGGTCACCGCCCGCTCGTTGATGCCCCATTTGTCCTCATACACCGGCACCGGGAGGCACAGCCAGATCTTGGGGTGGGAGGGTAGCGACTGGAAGTGGTCGACCAGGGCGCGGAGGTCGTGGGCGAAGTCCTGCTTGTGCTTCCAATTTTGCGGTTTGGAATCGTTGGTGCCGAGCTTGATGACCACTGCGTGGGGTTGGTAATCGGTCGCGTCCTGGAACGCCGATAATTTCCAATACGGCAGGTCTCCCTGCTGGAGCAGCGTGGCGCCGCTGACGCCGAAATTGCGGGTCTGAAATTTTTCACCGAGCAGTTTGCCCAGCACCACCGGGTAATTATTGACGGCGCGGTCCTCCACGCCCGCGCCGAAGGTGATGCTGTCGCCCACGCAGGCGATGCGGATGGTCTCCTGATATTCCGCCGGGCGCAGGCCGGGTTGCGGGGCGGCGGCCACGGCCAGTTCAACGGCCAGGAGGGTGGCGAAAAGGGTCAGCGATAAAGCGTTCATTTTGGTGCCGGCGATTCGGATCGGGAAAATAAACTGCGTCCGTGCGCTCCATGCAAGCCGGGAAAATGGTTTTCGTGTTGAACTCCCGGGCCATCCGGGTAGATTTGCTCCCACGATGAACATCTTCCTGCAATCAATGCGCGGAAGCCCGGATGGTCTCCCACCGGACCAGAAGATTGCGGTCGTCGTCTTTTTCATGCTCCTCATGCTGGGATTTATTCTGTTCATCGGGATATTTTTCATCTGGCTTGCCACCCGTCAGGCGCGTGCCCGAAGGTTCGCGGGCCTCGCCGGCCATCCCGCTGCCCGCTTCGGCTACGGGCCGGCACAGTTGCGTCTTCCGACCGCCCTTTTCGATTCACCCTGCCGATGGCTGGCGATTCGCGGCAGCGATCCGCTCACCGTGGTGGCGGCGCTGGATCTGCACAACCCTGCGGACTGTTCCTGGGCGGAAGGGATGGCCGAGGCGCGCGCGCGCAAGCTATTTATCTCCCCTCCCATTGGCGAATGGGTGCTCGTCGTCGGGCCTGGCCTCCCGGATCCCGCCGAGGACGTGGACCGGTGTTTTCACCTGCTCACGCGCTTGAGTCGCAAGCTCGGTGAGGTGCAGTTTTTCAGCTTGAACCGGGTGTTATCCCACCACGCCTGGGCGCGCTTGGAAACGGGTCGCGTGCGGCGTGCCTACGCCTGGGCCGGACAAACCCTCTGGAATCAGGGTGAGATGACGAGGGCGGAGAATGAACTGGTCATGAAATGCTTCCAGTACACCGAAACCAGCCAGCAGACTGATTTCAGCCGACCAGCCCCGGTGAATTTTAACGCCGAGAAAGTCCCTCTGCTCGCCGCGCGCTGGAGCTTGGATCCCATGCTAATTGACGAGCAGCGCTTTAGTTCGCGGCGGGGCATCGTCGGCGAGTTATCCGCCAGCAAACCCAGCTAACCCCAACCCAAAGGAACCATGTCTCTGGAATCCGCACTCGACGACTTTCCCAAGGAAAGCAAATTCAAGGACGGCTCGACTTGCCTGCTGCGTCCCCTCGAGGCCACCGATGCCCAGGCCCTGAATGATTTTTTTCTTTCCCTGCCCGGCCAGGAATTGATGTTCATCAAACACCGCGTCACGGATCCAGCGGTCACGCGGGAATGGTGCGAACAGATCGATCTGGGGCGGAACTTTCCGTTGCTATCGCTGGTCGACGGCAAAATCACCGGCGTGTGCACGCTCCACCAGCAACTCGGTGGCTGGCGCCGCCACATTGGGCGGGTCAGCGTGCACGTGCATCCGGGTTTTCGCGGGCGCGGCCTCGCCCGGACGCTGGTGACCGAAGTCGTGGGGATTGCGCGCGCCTGCGGGCTGGAGAAAGTCGAGGCCGAGTTTATCGGCCGGCAGGAGGGCGCGATGAAAATGTTCGCCCTGCTCGGTTTCAGTGAACTCGTCCGGTTGCCCGATTACGTGAAAGACATGCAGGCCATCACGCACGACTACGTGCTCACCGGACTCGACCTCGTGACGGATGAAGAATACGCCGGAATGGGCTAAACCCAACGCCAGCGGTGCAAGCTGCCGTGCGCAGAATGGTCTTGCCGAGTGCGGTAATTGAAAGATGCCTCCTGAAGCCTGCCCCAACTGTGGCGCTGATGTGCCCCGTCGGGCCACGGCCTGCCCGGAGTGCGGCTCGGACGAGCGCACGGGTTGGTCGGAGCAGGCGTATGCCGGGGATCTTGGTCTTCCGGATGACGAATTTGATTACGACGAGTTTGTCCGGGAGGAGTTCGGATCGGGTCGCGCCAAGCCCCGCGGCCTTCCTTGGTTTTGGTGGGCGGTGGCGGTGCTGGTCGT
>JAYTXL010000106.1:0-2487 GCA_043742955.1 Verrucomicrobiota bacterium
CGGCGGAGAGGAAAGGATGGAAGATGCGGATTTCACGACGACCGGTGCCGGCCTGGCGGGCGACACTTTTGCCGCCTTGGACTCCGCCGCGCTGCCGCACCCGCAGCCCTTGCCGGACTCCGCACCGCACCCGCCCCCGGCTGCGCACCCACGCGTAGCCGACGACCTACCCGTAGCCGACGACGGAAGGAGGCGGGCTGACTTCCCATCTCCACAACACCCGTCGCTCCCGGACATCTGCACATGGGCGGCGACGACCAACCCCAGCAGCGCGGCATAAAAAGGCCACACCGAAAACGACCCCAGCGCCCCGAACACGCGCCCCGCATCGCGCAGCCGCAAATCCGCCTCCGGCAGTACCAGCCAGTCCTCGGCTTTCGGAACATTGCCGCCGTTCAGCGGCACCTTGGCCATGAAGCGGTTATAGGCCACCGTGAAGCTCCGCGCCAGCGCCACCTGCCCCGCATCCGCCAGCGCCAGCAGCACCACCACCCCCGCCGCCCAAGGCAGCGCCGCCATCTGCGCCCGGCCCGCTGAGAATAAAAGCATCCCGACAACCATCGCCCCGCTCCACACCTTGCACCGCCCGGAATTCGATCCGTGCCGGTGGATTGCACGCTCAAGCGCCGTAGCGTGGGGTGGAATGGCGGCGAGTGTGACAGTCAAGTCGGGCATGTCTTTCAGTTTGGTTGGTTTTTCAAATGCTCAGTCAAGAGTTGCTGGCTGACCCCAATTTCCCCTATTTCTATTTCCAATTTCCCTATTTCCTCTGCCTGCACAGGAACAGCCAGCCCGCGGCAACGGCGAAGGCAGCCACGATCCCACCCCACAG
The DNA here is from genome assembly GCA_043742955.1 of Verrucomicrobiota bacterium. Taxonomy (GTDB): domain Bacteria; phylum Verrucomicrobiota; class Verrucomicrobiia; order Limisphaerales; family JAYTXL01; genus JAYTXL01. The sequence continues at coordinate 833 of JAYTXL010000106.1, forward strand.
CCCCCAACCGCCAGCCAAATCCCCGGATTCGTCATGCTTACCAACGATGGCAACAGAGCCAGATGGGCTAGGAAATGTCCTATCAGAGCCATGCGACGCACTCGAAGTTTCTGGATGAGTTGGCGGCCAGACTCGCTTCGCGGCATTAGGAGACTCCGCCTGCGCTGTGACCCGTATTGAAATGGCCTCCGGCGGCACCCATGTGGCATTTTCATATCTCCGAGCCAAGACCGCGTCTTTGTTCTTCGCCCACCATTCCAGAGTCTGGCTGTAAACTTGTTCTTGGGCAGGAGAAAAACCGACCCCAAGCATGTCCGAGGCATGGCTGGCCCAACGTCGCGTTCGCTCTGGAAATGCGGGAGACCGCTTGATGCTGGTCAGAATGATGCCGGTAGAAAGGCGCCGCCGGGATGCGGGAATTACATCTGAACCTTCGACCTGTTTCGGTGTGGTATTGTCGGTGACATCTCCGATGAGTCGAGCAACAACACCCTCACGCGCGCTCGCTTCCAGTGTAACCCAAGCGCGATCATCCCATTCGTGATGCTGGCGGATGAGCCGTTCGATGGTTTCGTCATCGCCCAATGTCAGGAGGCCGTCCTCAGCATCCGCATTCCGTAGCGGATCCGGAAGTTGACTCTTAAATCGCTGGATGATCTCGTCCCGAAGCTTCGGAGTAACCCAGCTCAAATCCCGCCTGTCCCGATCTGGGTTGATGATTTTGTCGCGTACCATTGCGTCTAAATCATCAAAACCAGCCACAGGTAACGCGGCGGCAATAAGGATCAATGTGGCTATGGTTTTAGGGGTCATATTTTGATTTGGCGGTGTCATTGGCTTTCCGCCAGTCTTGGTGGCGCAGCCAGTTAGTGGGAAAGCCGCCCATGTCAGCAAATTGGCCTCTCATAAGACCTTTTTGGTTAGAATACGGAATCCCGTCGCTTGAGAATTCGGCAGGCCAGGGCGGACCATCGTGAGAATCATTTGGCGGGTGCAGTGCCGGAATGTTTAACCCGTGTCCCATCTCGTGGGCATAAACGACGATATCGTCATTTTGAATCGAGCCATTCACAAATGAATACTTGTCACCAACCGGCGTGAAGCCCGCTGTGAAGTGCTCAACATTATCGTTTCCTTTGTAACCCGGACGTCTCGCAACAAAAACACGATGCAGCTTTGCGTCTTGATTCCTATTCCACGCCCGGCTAAAAACACCCCGCCATGGCTCCGTACCACTTGACTCTTGGAAGTGGATAATCTCTCCAGTGGCCTTAAAAGCTCCGTAGCAATCATCTATTACCGCCGTGTCATCGAGAACGAAGGTTATGTTAGCTTGCGCATTATATGCGTCATTCAGTCTTTGCATTATTTGGGCCGTGGTTGGGCAGCCTGATTGAAGTGCTGAGGCCGCAACTTCAGAGTGTTCTGGGTTTGGTTTGTCCGCACTCACATAGTAAATTCCGACATGCACTGTTCGCTCGGGGAGCACATGAACGTTTAAAACCAAAATTGCGCCCCAATTAAAAGGATTGTATTTTCGCTTGTCATATACCACAATAGAAAAAGGGACAGACAAATAGTCGTGGCGCATGACTGGTTCAATCGCGGGGTTTGGTGCGCAGGTCGCGGATGGCGTGCAGCTTTCCGGATTCATC
>JAYTXL010000107.1:0-15019 GCA_043742955.1 Verrucomicrobiota bacterium
GTCAAATAAGTTCTTCAAAAATCTTCTGTGAGCACCGGTGGCGTGGTTCGTCGTCGTGCGGTCTGGGTCCACGAATGGGGGAGGCGGATCAGCCGTTCCCCGTGCCCGCGCGCAAACCAGGTGTATCTAAACCGGAACCATGCCGACGAAACCGAAGCGAAACCGCAGATGGACGCAGATGGACGCAGATGGGAGAGTGGAAAGTCGTGCCCGTAAATATTCACCGAAGGGTGACGCAATTTGGGCTGCTCGGCCGGCTGTTTTCATCTGCGTTTATCTGCGTCCATCTGCGGTTGTCTTCCTTCCCAACTGTATGGCTTCGGCTAAAGCAGGCCGATGCAGGGCAACCCCAATCAGAACCATGAACCTAAAAACGGCCATTAGATCAGCCACAAAGAGGCACAATCGGCGCATAATGATTTTGGAAAAGCGCAGCGGTAAGGGGTGGAATCAACTCCCCCTGCTGGTGCCGGCAGACAGCGGGATCAGTCCTGAACAGGGCTTTGATTTTGTGCTGCTGGTGCCATTAATGGAAAAATGGAAAGAGTTTTTTTGCCAAACGAACCCATCTAAAACCCGACTGAATCAAACCCGATTAAGCCGCCCCAACAATCATTCAAAAGTTTTTGACAGTTTTCCACATTGCTCTAGCCTGTCGGCAACATTGAATCCCTAAAATATCATGAGACTCGGCATTAACACCTTTTTGTACACCTCGCCCTTCACCACCGACAGCGTGAAGCTGTTCCCCAAGTTCAAGCAATGGGGCTTTGACACCGTGGAAATTCCGGTCGAAGCGCCGGAACACATCGACCCCGCCAAGGTAAAGGCCGCGGCGGACAAGCACGGCTTGGCGATTGGCAGCATCTGTGCCTGCATGGGGCCCGGCCGCGATTTCCGGGGCACCATCGAGGAACAGCAGACGGCGATGGTTTATTGCAAGGCGCTCATTGATCAGGCGGTCGTGCTGGGTTGCCCGTCGCTCATCGGGCCGGTTTACTCGGTGGTCGGCAAGGCGGACGCCGTCGAACCTGCGCAGCAAAAGATCGAGTGGGCGCTCGTCGTAAAGAATTTGAAGGAACTGGCCAAATACGCCGAGGCGAAGGGCGTGAAAATTTGCATCGAGCCGCTGAACCGTTTCGAGACCGACTTCCTCAACACCTGTGACCAAGGGCTGAAGCTCATCAAAGCGATCGGCTCGAAGGCGGTGGGGCTGCACCTCGACACCTTCCACATGAACATCGAGGAAAAAAATCAAGCCGTCGCCATCAAGAAGGCGGGCAAACATCTCGTTCACTTCCACGCCTGCGGCAGCGACCGCGGCACGCCGGGCAGCGATCACATCGACTGGCCCAGCATCGTCAAGGCGTTGCGCGCGGTGAAATACCAGGGCGACGTGGTGATTGAGTCCTTTACGACCGACGTGAAAGTCATCGCCCGGGCCGCCGCCATCTGGCGCAAGATCGAACCCAACCGGAACGACATCGCGGTCAAGGGCCTGGCCTTTCTGAAGAAGGCATTGAAGTAACCGGACCCCGGCCGCGTCTGAAGGCCATGAATTAACCTTGACCTGAAGCCGCTGGCTTCGGGCGATTCCTGAATGAAATTGAATATGAAAACCTCCCTCCGTGTCCTCCTCACGCTTACCGCAGTCACACATCTTTCCTGGTCCGCCGGGGCCGCCGAGGAGGGATTCAAAAGCCTCTTCAACGGCAAGGATCTCACCGGCTGGGAAGGTCGCAAAGAACATTGGTCCGTCGAGGATGGCACCCTCACCGGCATTACCACTGTGGATGTGCCTGCGAAGGGGAATAATTTCCTGATTGCCAAAGACGGAGACAAGTCGCTGGTCGTCGGCGATTTCGAACTGCGCTGCTCCTATAAATTCACCGGGGACTTTGGCAACTCGGGCATCCAGTATCGCAGCAAGGATTTCGGCGATTTCGTGGTGGGCGGCTATCAGGCGGACATGGAAGTGGGCACCACGTATTCCGGCATCCTTTACGAGGAACGCATGACGCGCGGCATCATGGCGGCGCGCGGCGAGAAAGTGGTCTGGAACGCCGAGGGGAAAAAGGAAGTGGTCGGCAAAACGGAGAAAACCACGGAGGAAATCCAGGCCGCGATCAACAAGAACGGCTGGAATGATTACGTGGTCATCGCCAAGGGCAATCATCTCCAGCATTTCATCAACGGCCTGCTGACCGTGGACGTTGTGGACAACGATCCGTCCAAGCGGGTCATGACGGGTATTCTCGCGTTGCAACTGCACGCCGGTCCGCCGATGAAAGTGCAGTTCAAAAACATCCGGATCAAGGCGTCCCCGGTGGTGGCCAAGAGCGACCTCGAAAACATGCAGGGTGATTGGGTGCCGGTTGAACTGGTCGGCAATGGCGAGGCGGCCGGAAACGAGGTATTGTCCCGCATCAAGCTCGCGATCACCGGCAAGGACTACGCGGTTCATACCGGTGACAGCGAGGACGGCGGCTCGTTCGCGCTCAATGAGACGGCCTCGCCCAAACAGATGGATGTGAAAACCAAGAATGGCGATTCTGTGACGGCCATTTACGAATTTTCAGGCGACATGATGCGCGTGTGCTACGTGCTGAACAACGGCGCGCGGCCCACCGAATTCAAGTCCACCACCGGCTCCGACCGGATCGTGGCTTTGTATAAGCGCGTCCCTTAAACTCCATGACTCTCCTGCACCGCTGGATTTTGAGGGCGACGCTGGCGGTCCTGCTGGGCGCTGGCTCCACCCCGCTTCCGGCCGCCAGTGCGGTGCCGAAGAAAATTGTCCTCATCGCCGGGCGGCCCAGCCACGGCCCGGGTGAACACGAACATCGCGCCGGCTGCCTCCTCCTGGCCAAGTGCCTCCAAAACGTGCCCGGCATCACGGTCGAGGTGCATACCAACGGCTGGGTCAGCGATGAAAAAGTGCTGGCAGGCGCGGCGGCCATCGTCGTGTACAGCGACGGCGGGGGCGGGCATCCCTTGCTACAAAAGGATCACCTGGAAAAAATCGGTGGCTTGATGAAAAAAGGCGTCGGCCTGGGCGCGATTCATTATGGCGTCGAGCCCACCACCGAGCGCGGCAACAAGGAATTTCAGGAATGGATCGGCGGCTGTTTTGAAACCTACTGGTCGGTGAATCCGCACTGGGACGCCGATTTCAAGGTGTTGCCCCAGCATGCGGTGACGCGCGGGGTGCAGCCGTTCAAGACCAACGATGAATGGTATTATCACATGCGCTTTCCGGCGGGCCTGCCGCGCACGATTCCAATTCTTACCGCGCTCCCGCCGGACAGCACGCGCGGCCAGGAAGGCGCGCTCAGCACCCACGGCGGCAATCCGGAGGTGCAGAAGCACAAGGGGGAACCCGAACACGTCATGTGGGTGACCGAACGGGTCGATGGTGGCCGCGGTTTCGGCATCACCGGTGGTCACTATCATCGCGGCTGGGGCAATGATGAGCAGCGCAAGCTCGTGCTCAATTCCATCCTCTGGATTGCCAAGGCCAAAATTCCCGCCCACGGCGTCGAATCCAAAATCACCGACGACGATCTGAAGGCAAACTTGGATCCGAAGGGAAAATAAACACTGCACCGCAGAAAAGGGCATAACGCGGGCCGGCTCCAGTGAAGAAAGCGGTCGATGGTGTTTTTCTCCCGCTCCCGCCCCCCGCGAATGGAGGATGAAAATTGCCGAACAGCAAATCTCCGTCCCGCCGGAACTTTATAGAAAGCTCCGCGCAATTTGAGTTGTAGTGAAAGCAAAACACATTTTTTGGCAAGTATTCCTTTTTGCCTTTGTCATCCAAATGTCGAAGCTAACTATTTGGCTTCCCGATGGTGAAATGTGGGCAAATCAGGTTCAATATTTTTTGAACAAGAGCCCTGCTTTATATGATTATACTCGAGCCTATGGCCACCCGGGCGGCACGTTTATCGTCTTAGGCTGTCTTTTTCATATGCTATTTGGGCTCTCTTTTAGCACCTCCCTAACCCTGAGTGTGAGTCTGCTAATCGCCCTGGCCACTGCGGCCTGTGCCGCCCTCTGTTTCTTGCTTCAACCGCAAACGCTCTGGTGGTTTACCACCGGATTTATTCTAACAATCAGCAGGCTCTACAACACCGCCACCCCGCCCACGGCGGCGGCGATGCCGCTATTATCTCTGATCGTGCTGGCTTCCTGTTGGATATTGACGCAGAAAAAGACTGAAATCAGGCGGTTGTGTTTCCTCTGGGGTGCGCTGCTCGGTGTCTCCTGTTCAACCAGGCTTGATATCAGTCTTTTCGTGGGGATTCCACTCCTGTTTCTGTTATGGCGATGGAGTGGCACGCACGGAATAGCGCCGGTGATGGTTGGAGTGGTAGCATCTTTTTTTCTGAGCGATCCCTTCATGTGGTTCATGCCAGCGCAGCATGTTCTCGACCTGGTGCACAAATTTACCCTCCATTATTCAAATTTTCCGCAGAGGATGACGCTTCGTTGGTATGAATGGACCAATGGGGTTTCGCTTGCAGTAATCGCCATGGTTTGGTTCTTGGTACTGCTCTACCGACGGCGTCTTGGAGTTGGGATTCCGACCCAGGTAATGCTGGTTTTTTTAGGGATATCCGTTTTTGCAGGACTGCTTCTTACTTCCTCGAAGTATCAGGCAATAAGGTATTTGTACCCGCTGATTATCGTCTGGGAAGTATTGCTGCCCCTGTACGCTCTGCAAAAGTCCCCATCCCCCGATGCTCAAGGTGCCGCCGCGACTGGAATTTTAGATCAGCGCACCAGGTGGGTGGTTTTGGGCTTTGTGATACCGACCCAGCTTTTGGGGCATATTGTGACATTTTTTACCTAACTGTTTTGGAACTCCAAAGGCAGAGTGGAAGGTCGAACGATTGGCGACAACGGATGAGGATCACTCTATCCAGCCACCCTTGCCCAATAATTGGAGCAAAACCAGGCATGAGCTTTAGGTTCCAAGCAGCGAAATGGAATTCGTCTTGCCGTCATTCGCGGGGGCATCCTACTCTCGGTACCAAACCACGAACCTAATCATTATGCTAATGACCCAATCTAGCCCGGCTGGCGTTCGCCATCTGCTAACCCTCGGTCTCCTCAGCCTGGTGGCTCTCACCGTTAGCGCGGCGGACCGGCCGGCGGAAAATCCCGGGCCGGAAGGCGACGGCGACTTCACCATTGGTCCCGATTACAAGGTGGATCCGGATCTCACCGACCGGGGAAATCCCAAGGGCAAATCCTTCAGTTTTTCGATGCGGCTGGCGGATAGCAAGATCTTCCGCGGCGACGACCAGACCCTTGATCCCGTCAAGAAGCCCGTCCGCCAGGAGCGCAAGATTTTCGTCTATGTTCCCGCCGCCTACAAGGACGGCACCAAAGCCCCGCTCCTCCTCATCCATGACGGTCCGGGCCCGCTGAACCAGGTGCGTAACGCGCTGGACAACCTGACCGTTTCCAAGGATCCCCAGCGCCAGTTGCCGGCGTTCATCGCGATCGCCGTCGAGAATGGCGGCAACGATGGCAAGGACAGTCAGCGCGGTTTGGAATACGACACGATGTCTGACCGTCTTGCCCGGTTCATCCAGGGCGAAGTTCTTCCCGCCGTGCTGAAAAATACCGAGCTCAAAGCGGCGTATCCCCGACTCGCTTTCACGGATAACCCCTGGGGGCGGGCGGTGATTGGTTGCAGTTCCGGCGGGGCGGCGGCCTTGACGATGGCCTGGTTTCGGCCGGATTTATTCCGGCGCGTGATTGCCTACTCCGGCACCTTTGTCGATCAGCAGGATGACGACGCGCCCGAGGAAGCCAAGTTTCCGCTGGGCGCGTGGGAGTATCATTCCGGCATGAAGCTGATCGAAACCAGCGCGCCGAAACCACTGCGTATTTTTACGCATGTCTCCGAGAACGACATTCGCCCGAATGATCCGGAGGAAACCCATCACAACTGGGTGATGGCCGGTCGGCGCACGGCGGCGGCGCTCCAGGCCAAGGGTTATCATCACCGCTTCATCTTCAGCCAGAACACGGGCCATTGCGACGGGCGCGTCTTCCAACAAACCCTGGCGGACACCTTGGTATGGGTGTGGCGTGGCTACCGTGCCGACTGAGCCCGGTGCCTGCCAGAAATGGAGAACCTTGCCCTTCGCGGAACATCTTTGACGAATCCGTCAAAAAGGATTAGAGAAAGAGCGTGCTGGAATCCGTTTCTATTTCGCGCGCCCGATTTTTTAAGGCATTGGCTTGGGCGGGGGTGGTGTGCCTGGGTTGCTCCACGAGCCAGGCCGGGGAGAAAATTCAGTTTTCCGATCGCTCGACCAAGGCGGACTTGCCGGTGAAGGGGCCGGAGGATTTGAAGTCGTCTTCGTTGCAAAATTTTATAAATTCCCGCCGTTCCGAGTTGGGCGCCCCGGATGTTTTTTCCTTGCCCCCAGCCCGCCCTTCCGCGGGTTCCCGCGACAAACGGGAGCAGGAACGGATCGAGGAGAGGAAGAACTGGATCATGCAGAATGCGGAAAGTCTCCGGGGCGACAAATCCCGAAAGGATGCCAAGGATGATTCAGCCGACGAGGAGCCAGGCCATGAACGCAAGCCGCTGACGTTGATGGAGCGTTTCACCGAGGACCGGGAACGCAAATCGCAAGCCAGCACGAACCAATTCAACAGCGGCTTCCGGCCGGATGTCCGCAGCCTGGATTTTTCGAGCCGGTCGGGCGGAGCCACAAATCGCACTGAATTAGGCCGGGACGCCCGCACTAACGCTGCGGACGGACCGGGCCAGCCGGGGGAGGTGCGTTCGTCCGCTCGCTTGTCCTCGAGCACACGCAATGGTGAGGCGGAGTTGCCCCGGTCGAACGGGGACGGGTCGGCGGGTTTATCGCTGCTCGAGCGGACGGAGCGGTTGCGCCAGCAGGATGAGCGCTCCGCAGACCTGCGCCGCTTGATCGATACGCCGGGAGCCGTTTCGGTTGCGCCCAAGCGGGGCGTGGATCTGTTGAACACCCCGGATGTGACCCGCCAGGAGATCAATCCGACCACGGGCCGGGGTTTGGATGAGATCTCATCCCGGCTGGATCTCAAGCGAGGATTTGATTCCCCGGGAGGCGGCAGTCGTCCGAATATTCTGAACGAATTGAGCCCGGGAGGAAATGGCAGGCCCGCCGGGGGACAGATACTGCTTTTGCCCACCGAACCGCTCCGGATGGAGCGTCGGCCCGCAGTTTTGGAAATTCCCAAACGCAAGATTTAGCCCGAATTCCGAATTTGGATTGCCGCCCGACCACCCCGCGCGGCGGAGCCACAACCCAAAAAGTCGCGCCGGCCGATGAAACGCAGAGGGCGCGGAATTTTTCGTAAGGCGGGGGAAGTCACCCTTGGGGATCAGCCATGAGCACGGTCTTGGTTTTGCGCTGCGGGCGCCATTTTGTGGCAAATTCAACGGCGGAATCCAAGTTGAATGGTGCGGTTATTCCCAGCGCAACACCGTCGTTGGCGAGCCGGCTGCCAGCGTAGTTTGCGGCGGCACATCCACCAGTCCATTCGCGTCCGCCAAAGCGCTTAGTATGTGGGAAGCTTGGGCTCCGGCGGAATGGATCCGGCCCGATGCGTCCACGCGAACGCGTACGAAATGGCGTCGCTCGCCCGGATTGGACAGCGCCTCGGCCAGGACGGCGGGATGCGTTGGCAGGGCGAGTTCCGTGGCCCCTTGCAGACGAAGCAAGGCGGGACGGGCCAGCAGCAGGAAGGTCACCAGCGCCGATATCGGGTTGCCTGGCAACCCGAACAAGCATTTGCCGCCGTAGCGACCAAACAAGAATGGCTTGCCCGGCTTGATCGCCACCTGCCAGAATTCCTGCTCCCCCCCCAAGGCCCTCAAGGCGCTTTTGACAAAGTCCAGTTCGCCCACAGAGACCCCTCCGGAAGTGACCACGACATCGCAGGTCGCGAACGCGTTCGCCAACGCGGCCATGGTTCCGTCCAGGTTGTCGGGCACGAGTGGAAAGGGCTGGGGAATGGCCCCGGACTGTTGGATCAGGGCAGCCAGGGCCACGCGGTTACTCTCGTAGATTTGGCCGGGGCCGAGCGGTTGTCCGGCTTCGCGTAACTCGTTTCCGGTGGCGAGCAGGCCGACGGTGGGCCGGCGGCTGGCAGAGATTTTATTCACCCCCAAGGCGGCGAGCAGGGCGAGGCGGCCAACGCTAAAACATTCGCCCGGTTCAACCACGGCGGTGGATTCTTTTACATCCTCGGCCTGAAACCGGACATTCTCCCAGGGCTTTGCCGGATCGAGAAATTGCACGAATCCGGGCGACCGGGGATCCACGCGGGTATCTTCCTGCATCACCACCGCATCCGCCCCGCGGGGCAGCGCCGAGCCGGTAAACACGCGAATGCAATTGCCAGCATCCAACTCGCCCGAATAATTATCCCCGGCGGCGACGCGTCCGCGCAGTTGCAGGACCACGGGTTGATCCGGCGCGGCGTGGGTGACGTCCGTGGAGCGCACGGCATAACCGTCCATGGCTGAGTTGTCGAAGCCGGGCAGGTCGCGGGGAGCGAGGATCCGCGCGCCGGCGAACCGGCCCAGCGCCTGGTCGAGCGGAACGGTTTCATCCGTCAGGGGCAGAAGGGTGGCGAGGATGCGTTCCCGGGCTGTTTCAAGGGCGAGCATGAAGGGGTTCCGGAGCCGTATTAGTTTCGCCTGCGCAGCCAGGCGCGGATGGTGAGCACCGCCAGCAGGAAAACCAGCCCGCTGACCGCCAGAATGGTGAGCGGAAATTGTTCGAGGCTTAAAAAGACACCCACCGCGCCGAGCAGGAGGTTAATGCCATAGAGCATGGTGGTGGTTTGTTGCTGGTTCAGCCCCTGTTTGAGGAGGCGATGATGCACGTGTGATTTGTCCGCTTGAAAGAGCGGGGTTCCCCGTCGGAGGCGTCCGTAAATTACCGACAGGGTGTCGTAAATCGGTAGCCCGAACAACAGGAGTGGCACCAGAATAAAGGTGACGGTAGCGGCTTTGAACAGGGACAAAATGCCGATACACGCCAGCACGATGCCGATGAACAGGCTGCCGGAGTCGCCCAGAAAAATGCGGGCCGGAGAAAAGTTATGCGGCAGGAATCCGAGGCAAGCGCCAGCGAGGCTCAGGGTGAGCAGGGCCACGATAATGTTACCGGCGAGTATATTGATGACCGCCAGAGCCAGGGCGATGCAGGCGGTGACGCCGGCGACCAGTCCGTCGATGCCGTCAAGCAAGTTTATCGCATTGGTGATCGCCACGATCCACAGCACCGAGGCGGGCAGGGAGAGCCAGCCCAGTTCAAAGGGGGCACCGAAGGGGTTGCTCAACGTGGTGATTTGGAAGCCACCAAAATACAGTCCGGTGGCGGTGAGGATTTGGATGAGAAATTTCTGGGTGGCATTGGCCCCCTTTAGGTCGTCATAAATACCGAGGGCGAGCATGACTGCGGCACCGAGCAGCAGGGCTAGAATTAGTTTTTCATAATTGTGGAACCGCACGGTGACGAGGTTGTCGAGCAGGTAAAAGAAAGCCCAGGGCGAACAAAAGCCGCCGAAGACAGCCAGACCGCCCAGTCGGGGCATGGGGCGGGTGTGGATTTTGCGCTCGCTGGGCAGATCCATGGCCCCCCAACGAATGGCCAGCCAGCGCGCCAGCGGGGTCAGGAAGTACGCCGCGAGCGCCGACACGATTAAGACGGCGAGGTAGGTTTTCATGATCGGCTCACACCAGCGGTCAACCGCTGGAAGCATTGCCAGTAATGTTGAACCATCACCGGTTCATCAAACGCTTGCGCGGCGCGGCGCCGGCCCGCCTCGCCCAAACGCGCGCACCACCCGGGATCACGCAGCAACCGGTCCAAGGCTGCGGCCAAGGCCGCGGCATCTGCCGGAGGCACGATCAAACCCGTCACGCCATCCTGGTTCACAAAGGGTACCCCCGAACGCAAGGCGCAACTGACCACCGGTTTGCCGCAAGCCATGGCTTCCACCTGGGCGAGGCCAAAGGCTTCGTTGGGCGTGATCGACGGAAGCACGAACACGGTGCACGCGTGCAGGACGGCACCAAGTTGCTGGTCGCCGACCGCACCCCAAAAACGGACTCGTCCGCCCAGACCCAAGTCCTGCGCCTGCTGTCTCAACTCCGCCTCCAATGGGCCAACCCCCACGAACCAGACGACCACATCAAGGTCACGGGCCGCAGCCAGCAAGTACCGCTGGCCTTTATACCCCACCAACCGACCAATGTTCAACAAAATCGGTTTGCCTCCCGCTGTCTGGCGCAGCTCGGCCGCCGCTTGCATCAGCTCGGCGGTCAGGGCGAATGGCGCCAAGTCGATGCCAAAAGGGATGATGTCGCATTTGGCGCGATACGGGCCGAGCCAGGTCGAGTAGTCCAGGTGCTGTGGAGTCGCCACGATAATGCGCGTCGCCCGGCGGAGCAGACGCTGAAGGAGGGGCCGGTAAAGGCTCATCCAGCCGGCCTGTCGCACCACGTCACTATGATAGGAGAGCACGAGCGGTGTTTTTGGATCCCCGCGCAAACAGGCAATGTCCGCGAGCGGGTTGGGGAAATGAGCGTGCCAGAGATCGGCCGGAAAGCGACGCGTGCTTTGGAGATAACCCGGGCAGATTGAGGTGGAGACGACGGTTCCGTACGTAGCCAGGCGGTGCACGCGAACTCCGTTGATTTTTTCCGAGAGATTTTGATGGGACTCATTGGCCACGACGCAATCCACCTCCGCGCCCGCGCGGACAAAGCCCTCGCACCAAGAGCGCAGCAGTGTTTCAATGCCCCCATGATGCGGTGGGTAGAATTTACCCAACTCCAAAATCCTCATGCGCCACCTCCGGCGACGGCGGTCTCCCGGAAGGCCTGCTCAAACCCGGCCACCGTCTGGTTCCAGCTAAAATGCTGCACGGCATATTCCCGGCAGCGGGTCCGGCTGGGCAGGGCTGCCCGGTCTTTCAAAATCTGGAGCAACTTGTCCGCCAGCATCCCCGCCGGCCCGCCATCGAACAGCAGCACTTCGCTTAACGGTGCCAGCAGCTCCGGGGTCGCCCCGGCGCGCGAACCGAGCACGGGCGTGCCGCAGGCGAGCGATTCGACCGTGGCCAGCCCGAAGCCTTCGAGATCCAGCGACGGCATGAGCGTGCAATCACTGGCGTTGTACAGCGCGGGCAAGTCATCTTCGGCGACGAAGCCGGGCAGGCGCGCCTGCCCGTTCAGGTGGTGCTCATCCAGGCACGACTGGAGTTCGCCCCGCTGTGAGCCTTCGCCCGCCAGCCAGAGGCGCGCGCGCGGGAACTGTGGGGCCACCTGGGCAAATGCTTCGATGAGCTGGCGCAACCCCATCCGGGGCTCCAGCCGGCGCACCGTCAAAAACAAGAATTCATCCGGCTGCACACCAAACTGGGCGCGGGCCGCCGTCCGGTCCGCCAGCGGGCAAAACTGTTCGGTGTTCACGCCCCCGGAAATCATGCGGATCGGCGGTAATCCGGCTCCGTGCCAACGCGGGAGTTGCGACACATAATACCGGCTGATGGTGAGGATGCGATCGGCGTTTCGCAGAGCGCGGCGTTCCGTGGCGCGCAGACGTGCCGCGATCAGTCGATCCAGCCAGCGACGCGGCCGGCGGGTTCCGGGGCTGGCTCGCGAGGAAAGAAACTCTTCAGCCCAGGGACCGGTGAACAAAAATGCCGAAGCACCTGGGTGCCGGGCGAAAGCGGGTTCAAAATAGGCATGACAAAGGACGTTGAGGTGGGCTTTTTTGTCGCCGGTGGTCAACGCCTGAAACGCCTTGCGGGCCGTGGCATTTTTATGCCGCCAATTGTTGAAAAACCAACCCCGCGCCGGCGGAAACCGGTGGCGGCTGACTCCGGCGGGTGAAATGTCGGAATCGGCACGATCGTCCTGGCCGGGATAAACCACGGCCACGTGATGGCCCCGGGCCGCCAGGCGTTCAGTCACCTCGGTCACGTAGCGAAACGCCCCGCCCACTTGGTCGGGATGGTATCCGGCGCTGAGAAAAATGAAACGCATTTCAGGCCAAATCTGCGAGGACTTGTTCAAATTGTTCGCGGACCCGCGCCACCGTGAAGCGCTGGCGCACGGTGATCTGGGCGGCGGCGGCCAGGTTCTTCGCGAGCGGAGCGGCGGAAAAGATTCTTTCGAGCTGGCCCAGATAACTCGCCCGCTCCCCCGGTTCGGCAAGCAGTCCATCCAGCCCATCGGTGATGATCTCCGGAACCCCGCCGGCGCGCGCGGCGATCACGGGGGTGCCGGCCGCCATGGCCTCGATGATGACCCGTCCAAATGGTTCCGGCCGCAGGGAGGTGTGGAGAACCACATCCAGATCCCCCAGGGCGGCGGCGACGTTTTCCTGGAATGGCGCGAAGTGGATTCGCTGGTCAAGGGAATGGGTTTGCACGAACTGGCGCAAGCCCGCTTCGAACCCTTGCTCGTCGTTGAAGGCCCCGCCAATCAAGACAAAATGGCCGCGAGGATGCTGCTGAATCCAGGCTTGTGCCACGCGGAGGAAAAACTCCTGACCTTTCCACGGAGTGAACCGGCCGATCAATCCGGCGAGCGGTTCTTGCGTCGGCAGTCCCAGCGCGCGGCGCCAGTGTCCGCGCCGGGTGGGCTGATATTGGTCCACGGGAATGCCATTATGGATGGTGGTGACGCGGGCCGCCGGCAGACCTTCGTGGAGCAGGGCCCGCTGCGCGAACTCCGAGACCGTGATGAGCCTTTTGGCGTGCCGGGCTTGCCAACGGAAAGCCAGCCGGGCCGGCTTGGGGAAAAAGGCTGGCGATAGAATATCGTTAACCCACCAGAGGGACGGCGTGTGGCTGGAAGCACAGGCGGAAACCGCGCAGAAATGGTCCTTATTGGTGCAGGAGATGACGGCATCCGGCTTCCAGTCGGAGATAATTCTTTTGAGGGTTCGGGCGGATGTTTCGAGCGCGCGCCAGCCGCGCCAACCAGCCCGCAGCGAGAACTTCCGGCCTACGACGCGCAGTTCACTGGCGGCGACCGGGACGCCGTAGTCGGGTTGCAATATGCCGAGCGGCTGGAGGGCTTCACTCAGCGGGCTGCGGTTGGGACAGGCGCAGGCGCAGGTCCAGTGGTGATGGCGGGATGCCTCGGCGAGCAATTCGATCAAATTGATTTCCGCGCCCCCGAGGATGCGGTGGGTGTGATCAACAAAGAGAACTCGCTTCATGCGGGTCGAGTGTCGCCAGCCGGCTGGTCTAATTTGCCGCGCCCAGGCCAGGGTTGGAGGCCCCCGTCTTGCCCGCGGAAATCAATGGCTGGAGGTGAGCACCAGCACTTGTTCCAGCGTGGAAACGCCCTCCGCGCATTTCATCAGCGCGACTTCGCGCAGGTTTTTCATGCCTTCACCGACGGCGATCTTGGCGATTTCCATGCCGCTGGCGCGTTTGAGGATGACTTTACGGATTTCGTCCGTGACGGTCATGATTTCGATAATGGCGACCCGGCCCGCGTAGCCGGTGTTTTTGCAGCGCTCGCAACCGCGCCCCTTGAACAGCTGGCCACTCTTGAACATCTTGGGATCGATCTGCAAATCCTCGAACATCTTGTCGGGATACTGCATGGGCTCCTTGCAGGAGGGGCAGATGCGGCGCATGAGGCGCTGGGCGCAGGCGAGGATGACGGAGGAGGAAATGAGGAAGGGCGCAATCCCCATGTCGTCCATGCGGGTGATGGAGCCGGGCGCATCATTGCAATGCATCGTGCTCAGAACTTGATGGCCCGTGAGGGCGGCCTCGACCGCGATTTCACATGTTTCTTCGTCGCGAATTTCCCCGATCATAATGATGTCCGGATCTTGACGGAGGATGGAGCGCAACGCGGCGGCAAAGGTGAGGCCGATGTCCTTTTTGATCGGCACCTGGTTGATGCCCTGGATTTGAAACTCGACCGGATCCTCGCACGTGATGATGTTGTAGTCTGGGTTGTTCAGCTCATTCAGGCAGGAGTAAAGGGTCGTGGTCTTTCCGGAGCCGGTCGGGCCGGTGACCAGGATCAGTCCGTGGGGCGCGTCCACGGCGGACTTCAGCCGGCGATAGCTGTCACGGTCCAAGCCCAGTTTGTCCATGCTGGCGGACAGGTTGGATTTGTCCAACACACGCATGACGCATTTCTCGCCGTTAACCGTGGGCAGGAAGGAAATGCGCAGGTCGATGTCCTTGCCGGCGACCTTCATCCGCATGCGTCCATCCTGCGGGAGGCGGCGCTCGGAGATATCGAGGTTGCCCATGATCTTGATGCGCGAGGTCAACGCGGTCTGAAGATTCTTGGGCGGCGGCGGGTAGTTCATCAAGGCGCCATCCACGCGGTAGCGCAGCGACACGGATTTTTCAAAAGGCTCGATGTGAATGTCGCTCGCCTTGTCCTTGATGGCGGTGACGATGATGAGGTTGGCGAGCTTGATGACGGGTGCCTCCTCACCGGCGGCGGCCATCGCCTCCGCCGACATCTCCTCCGACGCGTCTTTGACGATCTCAGCACCTTCGGCCAAGGCCTGGTTGGCGTCCGCTTCCTGCTGCGCCTGGATGATGTCCTCCATGCTGGCACCCTTGCCTGAATCGAGGTTGTTAATCTTTTCGAGGATCGCCTTTTCGGTGGTGATCATCGGCTGGATTTCCATCCGGGTGATGCGCTTGACGTCGTCGATGGCCAGCACGTTCAGCGGGTCGGCCATGGCCAGGTAGAGCGTATTTTCGAGCCGGGAGATCGGGAGGATTTTGAAATTGGTGGCGACTTCCTTGGGGATCAGGCTCGCGATTTCCGCCGCGATGCCGAGACGGGCAAGGTTGACCGGGGGCACATTCTGCATCCGGCCGGTGGCGACCATCACGTCCACATCCGTGACGTAGGATTTATCGACCAGCAACTTGAGCAGGGGCTTGCCTTCCTTCTTCTGTAATTCGAGCAGCTCTTCGACCTGCTTCGGGGTCA
>JAYTXL010000108.1:0-21929 GCA_043742955.1 Verrucomicrobiota bacterium
CTAAAGTTTTCCCCGGCTCGCTCCGCCAATTACTACAAACGTGTTCGCACCATCGTATTCTGAACCTATGGACTTTTCTTAATTCAATGGCAGTGCCGCGCTGCGATGTCCTCACCCCTAACAGGTCCGACCAGCTTCCTACCTGGCCACAGCCTTGGCTTTTTCAGTCCCCAGCCTGCGGGTAACGGATCAGAGCATCCCGGCACGCTTACGCAGAAACCATTCCATCGCCAGCACCAAAACGAGCGGCCCAAACCACCAGTAGCTCTGCCATAACACTGTTTCGCTCTCGATGATCCGGCCCTCACTCATGGGCTGGAGGCGCTCAGCCAGACCACCGATGTCTTCTTCGCGAAAATACTGTCCACCGGAATGAAAGGCGAGCTGCCGCAGCAGTTCCTCGTCACAATTCAACTGGGCCAGCTCGCTGGAACCCTGCGCCGCCACGGCGAATTCAGTACGCGCCTTCATCTCGCTTTCAGGCAGTCCATCGACGCGCACGCGGATCTCGTAAAGGCCCGGCAGCAGCGCGCTGGTCTTGCCGCGCAGGGTGCCGCCTTGATTCTCATCCGGGGCGAGTTCCACCGTGGCGACTTTTCGCCCATCCCGGAACACGTGAGCCTCGGCCTTCGCCTTGAGCAGCAACCGCCCCTGGCCGTCGCGCACGCGCACGCGGATCTCCGCCGTCTCACCGGGCGCATACGTCACGGGCCCGGAATCCAAAGACACATATTTATCCTGCACGGGAAACGGCGCTTCCATGATCCACTTGGTGACCTGGTTCCAAAACTTCTGGTGGTAGAGGTCGCCCACCTCATAGCGCCAACGCCAGGACTCATCAAAGCCAGCATACAAAACACGCCCGGCACCGTAGCGCTGAAAAACCAGCGCCGGCACCACCCGCGTGCCCGCCACCGCTTCGAGCAACGTCTCCGCGCCCGGCAGGGCGGTGGTCCCTGCCGACCAGTGCGGCGCGGGCAAAGCCGTCCAAAGATCGGCATTCTCCTTCTGGTCGGAAACCAGGCTCAGAGGGGCTTGGGCGCCACCCCGGGCACTCAGCCGCAACTTGAACGGCATATCCCCCAACGGCGGACCACTCCAATTCACCGGTAGCATTGGCTTCAATGGCGTGGCCACGTAGCTGGCCAGTTGTTCCTGTCGGCCATCGACAAAGATGATGCCGCCGCCACGCTTTTCGACGAATTCACGAATCCATTCCAGCTCCTCGGTGCGGAGGGCGGCGGGCGGCAGGTCGCCAAAGCAAATCAACTGGTACGCAAAGAGTGATTCCCGGTCGGGCGGAAATTCACCCGGGTTGTTACCTCGACTCCACGGCTTGTCCCCGCCCCCGCCGAGCAGGCTGTTGACCTCCCATTTTTCGTCACGCTCGAAAAGATTCCGCAGGTAACGAAACTCCCAGCGCGGCCGGCCATCCAGCAGCAGCAGCTTGGGTTTCTCGGTGTTCGCACTCAAACGCAGCGTCCCGACGTTGTTCTGCTTGTCCTTTTCGCCCTCCACCACGCTCGCGCTGACCTTCATGGTCAGTGGCAGATTGTTGAACTTAACCTGCTTGTCCTGCCGTCCCAATTCATCCTGCACCAGCTCCTTGATGGACAGTTCGTACGGCACTGCGCGCAGATGCCGCTGCTCCGTGAGCAGGCTTTTTTCCCACAAGATGCGTCCGCCCGCCTCGATTTTCAGGACGAAGGGTTTGCCCGGCGGCATGTCATCCTTCAACATGATCTCCCCCTTCACCCGCGCTTCCTGAAATACGGTGTCCGGTCCCTTGACCTGCAGGATGGCCAGGTCGTGGGGCAACGAAGGCGAACCGAGACCCACGGTGAAAATCGGGATGCCGCGATTCCCCAGTATCTTCGCGGTTTGCAGCGGTGAGCTGCCGGCATTGTGCTGGCCATCGGAAAACAACACGACCGCGATGCGCTCCTCTTTTTTACCCTGCTCGACCGTGCTCTTAAGGCCGTCGCTCAGGTCGGTGTTGCCATTGGTGGGCGCGAACGGAAAACTGGCCGGAACCTGGAAGGATTGATCCAGGCGTCCGGCACCGGGAAACCACATCACCTCCGGCTTGAGGTTGGCCAGGGCCAGCAATTCGATATGATGCTTGGTGGCGAGATCCGCGAGCAAACTGTCCCGGCCAGAGAGCAACATCGCCTCCGTCCGTTGCCAGCGCGTGAAGGTGTCAAATTTCTGCAGCGCCGTTTTGACGGACTCATCGTTGGCGGCCACCAACCGGTGGACGTGGTCGGCGACCGTTTTCTGAAGTTCCGCCTGCCAGCGCACCGCCCCGTCGGCCAGGGTCTGCAAGTCGCCCGTGAACTTCTTAAGGTTGGTGCCGGCGTTCTGGCTGGCCAGCCGTTGCGCGGGTACCAGCAACTCCTCGCGTAGTTTTTTTTTCGGGGAAGCGCCCGGCGACCACGTGGCCGCCGTTACTTTGCCCACGGCGTCCACGGCGGCCTCGAGTTCCCGCGTGGCATTCTGCGCGATGCCTTTCAGCTCTCCGCTCGACAATTCCGCGCGCGCCGCGCGGGTCTGTTGCTCGGCGGCGGACAAGCGGGCCAACGCCCGGGTTAATTCCGGATCAAACTTGCCGGTCGGCAGCCACCCCATTTTTTGCGCGATCAGCAGCTTGCGCGACAGCTCCATTTGTTCATCCGTGATCCCCATGCTCTGCGAGGCATCCACGAAGAGGATCACTCGTGCCAGCTGGCCGATGATCTGGCGGTGATGTAGCACCGGCCCGGTAAGCATCATCACGATCAGAAACACCGCCAGGGAACGAAGCCCGGGCAGCAGCCAGCGCAGGTGGTCGGTGCGCGCACGCGTCTCGCGTCGATATAACCACCAGGCGGCAGAGGCCAGCAGCAACGCCACCGGCAGGCCGGCCCACACTTTCCAATCCCCCAGAAAGCGCAGGTCCGTCATAAGCGCCTCCGCGCAAACCATTGTTGCAAGAACAGCTCACCAAAGACCAGGCCGAGCAGCAGCCAGAGCAGCGGGCGCCAGATCTCCCGCCCAAAGCGGCGATTTTGATCCAGCTGTTTGTACTCGTCGTGCGTGTTGACCAGGGCGGCCTTCATGCCTTTGGCCAGCCGTTGCCGCTCGCTTTCACTCAGCTGTTTCAAATCTGATTCCGTGCGCGCGGTATTCACCACGAAATGGATCGTGCTTTTGTCCGGCGCCGTCAAACGGTAGAGGCCCGGACGGCGCGTCTGGTTGAATTCCACCACGCTGCGCACCCCTTTGGCCACGATGGCCAACTCCTGCTGGTTGCCCGCCGGATCGATCAGCCGCGCCTGCTTGCCCGCGTCGGCCCTGGGCAAAAAAGCGATCAACGGCTTGCCGACATCGACGTTGCGCGGGGGAAACACGGTCGAAGCCAGATACGTCGTCAAACGCTGCATGAGCGGCAGATAAAACGGCCGCACCGGCAGGTTGCTCCAGTCGGCATCGCACGGCGTCGCGCATTGGATCACGCGGCCTTCACCATACTTCTTCTCGATGAGAAAGGGATCGCCACTGTCCAGCTGGGCCAGGATGGAAATGTTGTTGTCGCCCGGGCGCGGCCGGGTCTGGTACCAAAGCTTCACCTCACCGTCCGCGAGGTTGCCGTTGCGTGGGTCATTGAACATGTCCAGCGCCGCATGCGTGTAGTGCGACGCCACGATGCGCGCCGCCGCCACCTTGTCATCCAGCGCCCCGGCCAGCGAGGTCATCGGCAACGGCAGGAGTCCATTGTCCACGGTCATTGTCGTGTTATACCAATCCACATTGATGCGGTCGCCCGGGAAGATCAACAGCCCGCCACCGTCACGCACGAAATCCTTCAAAGCGCGCAACTGCGCATCCGTGAGCTGGCGCACATTGGCCAGCACCACCACGCGCGCTTTGGAAATGGCCTCCGCATTCAGATCCCGCGCGAGCACCACCCGCGGCGCGATCAGATCGGTCAGATCCAATTTGGCAACGCCAAAGGGCTGGAGCGCGATTTCCAAAAAGTCCGTTTCGCCTTTGAGCGGCTCGGAACTTGGGTCGCCGTTCACGAGCAACACCGGCACCCGGTCCCACACCGGAATGGCCGCTTGAAACGAATTGTCCGCCGTCAGCGTGTCCGCATCGGCGAAGACCTCGAGGACATGCGAGCCCGCCGTTTCAAAGGCATGGCTGAAGAGCACCTGACGGTCCTCGTTCGGCCCGAGGGAGATCTGCACCACCGCTCGCTCCTTGCCGTCCACCCGGAAAAACACCTTGAGATCGGGATAGGCGCGGTCACCAAAGTTTTTCAAATTGGCACGCACCTGGACCGGCTGACGGACGCCAAACACGAGGCGCGAAAAATCCAACGAGTCCACGCTCACATTGTCGCGCCCCTCCACGCCGACGTGAAACAACGTCAACTGCGGCTTGATCGGCATTTTACCCAATAACTCGGCCACCCGCGCGCGCGCCGGTGCCTCCGTTTCGGACCAGCTTACTTTCTGAAAATCACTCAGCACCACCACTTCGCGGTAGGGATGCTGCATCCTGGCCAGAATGCCCGCCCCGGCTTCGAGCGATTCCGGCACGGAAGCCGAGCCGTACCCGGCATCCAAAGCCAGCGTCTCCTTGCTCACCCGCCCCAGATCGAACGAGGGCGAATCAAAGAGCGTGGAAACCCCGCCCGCCATCAGCACCACGGAGACATCCGAGCCACGGCCCAGGTCGTCGATGATTTTTCCCGCCGCCGTCTTCGCTTGATGAAAATTGCCATTGGCCGCACCGCCATATTCCATCGAGTAACTGTTGTCCAAGATAACGACGAGCGAGGTTTTGGCCGCACCGACGAGTGAGTCGAAGCCCGACAACACCGGCCGTGCCATGAGCAGCGCAAGCACCGCTGGTATACAGCAGCGGAGCAGCAGGAGGAGGAGTTGCTCCAGTTGCAGGCGGCGCTTGTTGACTTTGATCGCCGAGTCAAGCAGGTGCATCGCGCCCCACTTCACCGTGCGAAAACGGTTCCGGTTGAACAGATGGATGAGGACCGGAATGCTCGCCGCCGCAAGACCACCCAGCAAAATGGCGTTGAGAAAGGTCATGCGGGGAGGAATGCCCGCGCCGGGCGCGGATGAAGTCGGACCAACGGAGCAGGAAAGATCCAACATTCAATGTTCAACGTCCCACCCTGAACGACTGAGCTTTGAATGTTGAGTATTTTCTTCAGATTTTTCATGCCCTTCCCAGCCTTCGCGTCAGGTAGGACGCCAGCGCCTCGGCGTAGGGCCGATCCGTCAACATGGGCACAAGATCAATGCGATGGCGGTGGCAGCCGTCCGTCAGTTCCTTTTGAAAGCGCGCTAGGTTTTCCAGATACGACGCGCGGAATTGCGCCGGTTCAATCAGCCGGTGGTGCTCCGCCTGCTCCAGTGATTCAAACTTTGTCCATTGCTTGAATGGAAATTCCACCTCATCGCGGTCAAGGATTTGGAACAGTAAAATCTCGTGGCGCGCATGACGAAAATGGGCGAGCGCGGAAATCAGATCCTTCACTTCGCCAAAACAGTCACTGAGAATAATCAGCAGCCCGCGCCGGTGAATGCGCGGCACCAACCCCTGGAAGACCGTTGCCAACTCCGTCTCGCCGCCCGGCTGGGACGACTGCAATTCATCGAGCATGACCCGCAGATGCGCCACCCCGGAACGTTGCGGGATGTAGCGACGGAGCTGCGCGTCAAAGGTCACCAAGCCGACGGTGTCACGCTGCTGGAGCATGAGGTAGGCGAGCGCGGCGGCCAGCCGCTTGGCATATTCGACTTTCGTGACGGAACTGCCCCCGTAGGCCATCGAGCCGCTCAGATCAAGCAGAATGGTGGCGCGCAGATTCGTCTCTTCCTCGAATTCGCGGACATAAAAACGGTCGGTCTTGCCGAAGACCTTCCAGTCGAGGCGGCGGATTTCGTCGCCCTGGACATATTGCCGATGCTGCGCGAATTCGACGCTGAACCCTTTGTGCGGCGACTTGTGCAGCCCGGAAAAAAAACCCTCGACCACGAGCCGCGCCACGACCTGCAGATTGGAAATCTTCTGCAACTCGGCGGGCGCAAGGAAATCGGAAACGTGGGCCATGATTGCCAGAATTCAGGAGCCAGAATTCAGGAGCCAGAATTTGCCGAGCGCTGTCATTACAGAACATTCTGGATTCTGGCTCCTGCCTTCTGAATTCTTCTCACAGCACCTGCTTCGCGTCGCCCCGCGGCGTGGCATCGAGGATGCGTCGGATGATCTCGTCCACCGGGATGCCTTCGGCCTCGGCATTGAAGGTCGGCACAATGCGATGGCGCAACACGGGATAGGCGAGCGCCTCGATGTCATCGATCGTCACGTGGAAACGACCGCGCAACACCGCGCGCACCTTGCCGCCGAGCACGAGCTGCTGGCAGGCACGCGGACCGGGGCCCCACGCGATGAGTTCCTTGGCAAACGGCAGCGCGTCGAGTTCGTTTGGGCGGCTTTTGCGGACCAGTTCCAGCACGAAGTCGAGCACGTGGTCGGGCACGGGCACTTTGCGGACAATTTTCTGGATTTGAATCACCTCTTCGCCGCTGATAACCGGCTCGATCCTCGCCTCGTAGGCGCTGGTCGTGCGCTTGACAATCTCGCGCTCCTCCTCGCGTGACGGGTAACCGACCTTCACGTGAAACATGAAGCGGTCCTTCTGCGCCTCGGGCAACGGATAGGTGCCCTCCTGTTCGACCGGGTTCTGCGTCGCCAGCACAAAAAACGGCTCCTCCAACCGGTAGGTCTGCCCGCCGATGGTGACGCTATGCTCCTGCATCGCTTCCAGAAGCGCGGCCTGCGTCTTGGGCGGCGACCGGTTGATTTCATCGGCCAGCACCATCTGCGCAAAAATCGGCCCCTTGAGAAACGTCATGCTGCGCCGGCCGGTCACCGGGTCTTCGGAAATAATATCCGTGCCGGTGATGTCCGCCGGCATCAAGTCGGGCGTGAACTGCACGCGGCGAAAGGAAAGATGCAGCGCCTCGGAAAGGCTTTTGACCATGTAGGTCTTCGCCAACCCCGGCACACCCTCCAGCAGACAATGACTGCGGGCAAAAACGGCAATGATGATTTGCTCAATCACTTCGTCCTGACCAACGATGAGCTTGGCAACTTCCGTGGTGATTTTTTCAAAAGCGGTGGAGAGTTTCTCCGCGAGCTTGGCGTCATCGGGCGGAATGACAATGGTCTCGGTAGGTTGCGACAGCATGGTAATATTTTCCGACGCCGGCAGCAGGTTCGCCGCCGGATAAGTTTCCGCCGAAGTGTCGGGCACCCCCATGACAGCGGCACAGGCGGGGCACTTGATCTCCGTGCCCGCCGCCGAGGCATCGACCGCGATGTGCTGTCCGCAGTGGGCGCAATTGAAGGCAATATCCATCGTGTGTTTGAGCCCTTAAACGTCGGGCGTCAAGGGCGGCAACCGGCGCTTTAGCGCCGACAAATCATGGGTTTCGGAAACAAATTGGCGTGACTATTTAAGACGACTTGGCCACTGTCAAGCTGCATGTCAGGCACTTGGGATAAGTTGGCTGTTCAAACCGGAGCATTTATGAAAATGACTTTTTCCGCCGCGGTGTTTATCTTCCTCGCGGCCCGGTCCCCCGCCGGAGCCGCCGAACGCCCGCCGGTTGGTCCCGCAATTGTCAACCCCGTGCCCGCGCCCCGGTTGCTGGCTCAGAACAGCGCGGCTAAAATCGCGGCCAAAAAACCTTCCACCGATCGCGCGACCGAATTGAAATTCCTCGAGCCGAGTGAAGCCACCGGAACTTCGGCGGCGGTGATCGTCGGGCAAAACCATCTCGCGCACACCGCGCAGTTGTTACCCGTGGACGCGACCGGGAGAATCATCGGCAAAAAGGATGCCCCGCTGCAAATCGAGCGAGTGCTCGATAATCTCCAGACCGCGCTCACGGCGGCGGGTTCCGGGTTCAACCGGCTGGTAAAAATCAACGTGGTCGTGACGCGGCAGGAAACTGTGGCGGAGGTCCAGAAGGCGTTCTCTAAACAATTTTCCGACACCAAACCGGCGGTCAGCTTCGTGGTGGTTGAACATCTGGCTCATCCGGATGCCTTGGTCGCCATGGATGCCGTGGCCACCACCAGCAAGGCTCCCGGCAAGGACGGAGTGACCCGCCTCACCAGCGGCTCACTCTACCGCTCGCGTAATGGCAGTTCCCATGTCGCCATCCTGCCCGGCGGCCCGAAAGTTTACGTGTCCGGCCAGGCGGAACCCGGGACACTCGGCACCGCGACCCGTAAAACCTTGGAAAGTTTGCGGGCGACACTGAAGCAGCTGAACCTCGACGAAGCGCGCGTCGTGCAGCTCAAGGCTTTTATGCAGCCCATGGCGGCGCTCGAGGATGTCGAGACGGAGATGATCCGATTCTTTGATCCCCAACCCGTGCCGCCGCTGGTGTTCGTGGAATGGGATGCCACGGCGCCAATTGAAATCGAGTTAATCGCTGCCGCCAACGAGGCGGATAGCGCCGACGCCCCGGATACGGTGGATTACCTTACCCCACCCGGCTTGAAGGCCTCCCCCGTCTACACCCGGGTGGTCAGAATCAACCGGGGCAACACCATTTACATTTCGGGGCTGTACGGCGCGGGGTCGCTGACCCCGGAATCGCAGCTGCGGGAAATATTCTCCACCCTGGAATACCTGACGGAAAAAACCGGCAGTGACCTGAGACACCTGGTCAAGGCCACCTACTATGTCGCGGACGAAGAAAGCGACCAGAAATTGAACGACCTGCGCCCCAAGTATTACCACCCCGCCCGTCCGCCCGCCGCCTCCAAGGCCCGAGTGGTCGGGGCTGGCATGGACAAAACCAGCGTCACGCTGGACATGATCGCGGTCAGCCAAAAGTGATCGGAACGGCTCGTTCCCCCATCCGCTCCGTATTCACGGCGTCCAGATTTTTGCGGGCGGCTTCAAGCAAACCGGTTGATTCGTGCGTCGGGCCTTGAGGCCGATGTAGGGCGGCACGAAGCAACTGCGATGCCCAAAACTTCCCGGCTCAGCCTGTGGATCAGCATGCAGCGGCTCGGCCACATCCTCGATGACAAATCCGCTGCGACACAGATCTCCCAGCAGCGCCTCCCAGCGGTGCAGAAATTCGAGGGTTCCTGACTCACGATGCCAGCATCCGGCGGGCACCGGCGGCAGCGGCCCGGTGCGATAATACGGTTCGACCAGACGGTAGCCGCGCGCTTTGGCCGAGGCCCCGAAATCCGCCTGCAGATTAATGGGCTGTTTGTGATGGCTGACGTATAATCCCCCCGGGGCGGTGACGCGCGCCACCTGACGATAGACAGCCGCGATGTCGGGCACGTAACAGGTGCTCACCGGCTGCAGCACGATGTCAAAACTGCCTTCCCCCAGCACGGACAGGTCGTCCATGGTAGCTTCCACGACGTTGATTTCGACCCCGCGCGCCGCCGCCATCTGCCGATCGAGCGCCAGCATTTGCGGACTGAGATCCACCACCGTCACCCGCGCACCTGCGGCTGCCAAGAGCACGCTGTGCCGCCCGCCGCCCGCCGCCAGGCAGAGCAATCGTTTACCGGCAACATCCCCACCTAGCCACCCAAACGGATCAGCCACGGCCAGTGGTTCTTGAAAATCTTTTTCGAGGGCCGTATCAATGTACGGCGCGCGCGCCGCCACCCGCTCATCCCAGGCGCGGCGATTGTGTTCATGGACGTGATCCATGCGTCTTTTAATGCCAGTTTGCGCCGTAGATCACAAGCGTGGGGATGGCAGCCACCCATGCCCGACCTCTGGGATATGGGCCAGATGAGGTTCACTAAATACATCAAAAGGCTTCCAACGACCTGGCCGCCGCTCCTCAAAATGGATGCCGCGCAGAAGGCGAGGGTGGAAGCACTTTTTGGCATCGCACGTTGACATTCAACATTAAAGCATCATGATGCTGGCATGAGAACCACCTTGACACTGGATCCGGATATCGCCGCTCGGGCGAGGAAAGGTGCGGCCAGGCTGCACAAGCCCTTCAAGGAAATCATCAACGCCGCCCTGCGCGTCGGGTTGGATGAAATTCTCGCCCCGCCAGTCGCGAAGCCTTATCACACCAAGGCCCGCCCGCTGGGTCTTCGCCGCGGCTTCAGCTACGACAACATCTCCGAGCTGATCGCCGCCGCCGAGGGGGAAGACCATCAATGATCCTCGTTGACGCGAATCTCCTACTCTATGCCGAGGACAGCCTGTCCGAGCATCATGAAGCGGCACGGGCGTGGTGGGATGTCCAGCTCAGCAGCTCCGATGCAGTAGGATTGTGCTGGCCGGTGTTGAACGCCTTCATCCGCATCAGCACTAATGCCCGTCTGCACCAGCGCCCGCTCACCATCAGGGAAGCCATCGAGCGAGTGCAAAGCTGGCTCGATCAGTCGTGCGTTCGCCTCATTCAGCCAACCGATCAGCACTGGACCATTTTCCAGCAAATGCTCAGTGGTGGAAAGGCGGTGGGCAACCTTGTTTCCGACGCGCACCTGGCCGCTCTGGCCGTGGAGCACAACTGCGTGCTCCAGTCCACGGACGCGGACTTCTCCCGATTTCGCGGGCTGAAATGGAAGAACCCCGTCGCGAAGTGAAAACCTTCCCGGCCGCACGCCGGACGAACCGCCCCGGCAGCAAACTTGGCCTTGACGCGACAAAGAAACACCCCAGCCAAGGCTTCAAACGCCCTGGCTGGCACTCATCAAGATGGATGTGACGGTCAATATCAGGGGTCAAACTATAACAATGACATGGTTCCACGTTGGTTGTCCCTTCGTTTCACGTTCTGCAGCCAAGTCGAGTCATTGTTATAGTTTGACCCCTTTTTCCTTTTTCGGAAGACTTCCCAGACGCAACCTGGTTCCGGGCCGGCAACCCGGGCGAGGCCGCCCACCCCAATGTCCGCGTCAGAACTTTTGACAACCTTTTGTTGCATATGCAACAAAAGGTTGTCAAAGGTTAGGCACAGTCGCGGTCCGCACGCCGCCGTTGGCGCTCGTTGGGGCGAGTTGTGTCGCAGGGTTGACGGCCGGCTGGGGAATGTTAGTCAGAGGCCTCAGCCGCAGCTCAAAGCAGGTGAGCCCGTTGTGGCAAGGACCACGCCCAGCGTCTGGTTTTTCACCCCGAAGTTGTGGGTAATGCTCAGGTCTTGGAGTGCGGACGTCTTCGACCGCTCTGGAACGTAGCGTCATACCCCCAAGCGCCCGAGGACTGGCGCACTCCAAAACCTGGCGGAGCACGAATGGTTCATTGGGTAGCGAACACCTCCACTTTTTGGACAAGCAAGTGTGAGTCCTCACTATTGACACAACTCGGACAGGATCGGGATCACCGCTGCTGGGAGGCCAAAAAACCTGTCAACATTTTGTTCGTGGTGGATGGAGTGGACAGATGCGGTCTGAAGGTGTCGTGGTGCGCAGTGGTTCGCTGTGCTTTTTAGCGTTAGAATGTGACGTGTGAATCCAAATGGCCGGGATGAACATTTACCGTCCCCACCCCTGGAGCATCCGGCGTCGGCGTGATGGAAAATTGAAGTCCAAAGTTGCCGGTCGCCCGAATCGCCTCAGCACCTGGGCTGGAACCAAACGGACGGTTTTTTATCGCAGAGGGCGCAAAGAATCTCCGCAGAGGACGCCGCAGTATTAATTCTGCGAACGTCTGCGAAATCCTCAGCGTTAAACCGAGCAAGTGGCAGTTCTTGCAAGCGTGTAAGTGGAAGTTATCACTGTGTGGGTTATTCGTGGCTTCCCCACGCGGGCAAAATTTACGCGAGACTCTTCAGCGGCGCGGTGCTGTCGCCGAGGCGCGGGACGGGCGTGCCCATGCGTTCGAGCATCGCCAGATAAAGGTTGGTCATCGGGGTCTCCCGCTCGTAACGAAGGTGGCGTCCCGGCTTGATGGTGCCGCCCCCCCGACCCGCCAGCAGCACCGGCAAATCATGGTGCGCGTGAGCGTTGCCGTCGGCAATGCCGCTGCCGTAAACGATCATGCAGTTGTCCAGCAACGTCCCTTCGCCTTCCTTGATTGATTTAAGCTTGTCGAGGAAGTAAGCGAATTGGGTCGTGTGAAACCGGTTGATTTTCGCGATCTTCTTTTTCTTATCCTCGTTGTTGCCATGGTGCGAGAGGTCGTGATGACCTTCCGGCACGTCGATGAAACGATAGGGCCGGTTGCTGCCGTCGTGCGCCACCAGAAAAGTTGAAACGCGGGTGCTATCAGTCTGGAACGCCAGCGCCATCAGGTCATACATCAAGCGGATATGGGCCTGATAATTATCCGGGATGCCGGTCGGTTTGGATTGATTGGGCAGCACCGTGGCGAATTGTTCGGCTTTCTGAATGCGCGTTTCCATTTCGCGGACGGCAGTCATGTATTCATCCAGCTTGCGCCGGTCGGTGGCCCCGAGGGTGGCTTTGAGGCGATTGGCATCTTCGAGCACGAAATCCAAAACACTCTTCTGGTAGCGCTCGCGACGGGCGCGGCTCTCCTGTGATTCCCCTTTGTTCTGGTTGGAAAACAGGCGCTCGAACACCAGCCGCGGATCAATCTCCGGCGGCAACGGCGTGGTGTCGGACTTCCACGCCATGTTGAATTGGTAGGCGCAGCTGTAGCCGGAATCGCATTGCCCAGCCTGCTGACCACGATCACAACCGAGTTCCAGCGAAGCGAACCGGGTCTGCCTCCCAATCTTGGCGGCGGCCACTTGATCCACCGAGACCCCCACGCGAATATCCACGCCGTGGGTCTTGCGCGCCTGGCAGCCGGTAAGAAACGTCGCGTTGGCCCGGGCATGATCGCCGGCACCGTCGCCATTGGCCCGCGCCTTGGTCTGGGCGAGGCCGCTGAGCACATGGAACTCTTTCTGATGCGCCCTCAATGGCTCCAGCGTGGCGGGCAGATCAAAATGTTCACCCACGGCTTGCGGCGTCCAATCGGCCATGTTGGCACCATTGGGCAGATAAACGAACGCCATGCGCCGGGGAGCACTCGAGGCCGTTCCTGAGGCGGCGGCGGCCCGCGCCACGCCGGGAGCCATCGCGTCAAGCAAGG
Organism: Verrucomicrobiota bacterium; assembly: GCA_043742955.1. GTDB lineage: Bacteria > Verrucomicrobiota > Verrucomicrobiia > Limisphaerales > JAYTXL01 > JAYTXL01. The sequence goes on from JAYTXL010000108.1 coordinate 13,124, forward strand.
GCAGCGCCATCACCGTTCCCAGCCCGCGCAGGAAGGAACGTCTCGGTAATTCCCATTTTTTCGTCATCATAGAAGTCAAGCCGCTGAATTTGAGGACGAAGGTAGCCTCGCCGTGATTCAAATTCAACCAGCGATTTGTGGTTCCGGCTTACGGATTGCGGTACGGCGACGGCGAGGCGGTAACCATCCGGTTGGAAATCATGACTAACCACGAATTCACACAAATGGAATTGAATGGTTTCGTTTACGGAGAACCTTGCGCCAGCCGGTCGCCCTCGCCGCGGCGTTGCTGGAACGGTACGCTATTGACGATTTCGAGGATAAAACTGGAAAATCTGTATTTGTTCTTCGCCAGTTTTTTCCCGATTTCTTCCAGCGCGCAGCGATCGTAATATTCCAGCCCCCGACCCAGGGCATAGGTCAACATTTTCTCGCTCAGACACTGAATAAACTCGTCGTGCTTCCCCTTCAACAAAATCAAACGCAGTTGACCGGGGGTGGTGAACGACTCGCCACTGACCAGTTTGCCCACCGGGTCCACGGGGAACCCCCCGTCCTTTTCGCGCCAGGCGCCCACCGCGTCGAAGTTTTCAAAACCGAACCCGATGGGATCCATCCGGGCATGGCAGGAGGCGCAGAGGGGGTTTTCCCGGTGTTGCTCCATGCGCTGGCGCAACGAGCCGGAGAGCACCTTGCCTTTTTCCTCGCTCAACTCCGGCACGTTGGGGGGCGGCGGGGGCGGCGGGGTGCCCAGGATGTTTTCCAAAACCCATTTGCCGCGTTTAACGGGTGAGGTGCGGGTCGGATTGGAGGTGATGGTCAAAATGCTCGCATGGGTCAGAATGCCGCCGCGCTGATTGTCTTTAAAAAAGACACGCTGGAATTGTTCCCCGCTTACCCCAGTGAGGCCGTAGTGGCGCGCGAGCCGCTCGTTCACAAAGGTGTAGTTCGCGTCCAGGAAATCCAGCACGCTGCGATCTTCCCGCATGATGGCCTCGAAAAATAACTCCGTCTCCTTTTGCATCGCGGTCCGCAGCGACTCGTCGAAGTTGGTAAAAAGTTTGGGATCCGGCGAAACCTGCTTGAGGTTGCGCAACTGGAGCCATTGCGCGGCAAAATTGTCCACCAGCGCCCGCGACTTCGGATCTCGCAGCATGCGCTTCACCTGCGAATCAAGATTTTTGCGCAGCAGCTTTTTCTCCGCCAGTTGAAACAGCTCGTCGTCCGGCATGCTGCTCCACAAGAAATACGAGAGGCGCGAGGCCAGCGCGTAATCGTTGATCGGGTGCACAGCTTTGGGATTGTCCGGCTCCGGCTGCAATTCGCCGCGAAACAAAAAGTGCGGCGAAATCATCACTGCCGACAAGGCGAGCTTGATGCCCCTCTCGAAACTTTCACCCTCCTTGGCCGCGAGTTCGACGAATTTGGCGAGGCGATTGACCTCATCCGCCGTGACCGGGCGACGAAACGCGCGCCGGGCAAATCGCCCGATGATGTCGCGCGCCACTTCTGCTTTGTTGCCCCCCGACGGCTGGCGGAAAATTATCCGGCGATGGGTCTCGGGCAGGGCGGGCAGGGAGCTTTCGATGGGCCCAACAACTTCCAGCTCCATGACATGCAAATTCCGATCCCGGTCGCCCACCTTTCCTTTGGGGTTGTAATAGTCATTTAGAAACGCCGCGGCGAACTGTTTCGCGCCGGCCTTCACCGAGAGGCGGACCTCATAAACTCCCGGTGAGTTCTCCCCGCCCGGCACGTCAAATTTCTTAAGCTCCTTGCCCGCCAAACGCAGCGCCATCCGCGCCGGTTCAGGTCCCGCCTGATCGCCGTAGGCCCGGGCCCGCAACAGGTATTCTCCGTCCTTCGCAAACTCGACCCGGGCGGAAATCTCGCCCTCGGAGGGCAGCACTCCGCCCGGAAATTTCCGGCCGGCCGGCTTGGGCGGTTCCGTGATGAGGGCGGCATCCAGAATTCTGGTCGCGGCGGCAAGGTATTTTTCCAGCAGAATCGGCGGCAGCGACAGCACGTCGCCGATGTTATCAAAACCGTAGCCAATGTCGTCCGTCGGAAAATCTTCCGCCGCCGGGAAATTGACCCCGACCAGATCGCGAACCGTATTGTTATACTCCGTGCGGTTCAGCCGGCGCAGGGTGACGCGACCGGGATCGGGATGTTGGCAATCGCACTTGAAAACCTCCGCGTCGATCCAGTTCGCGATCAGCTCCCGCTCCGCCGCCGTCGGTTGCGGCTTGTTCTCGGGGGGCATTTCGCGCGTCCGCACGTTGTGCAGAACCTTCTCCCAGGTAGGCCGATCCCGCTGGATGGCGGCCTCGTCCAAGTAGGCATCCAAGGCCAGGTCGGCCTTTTTTTTCCCGTTCCCGTGGCAGCTGTAGCAATACTTCTCCAGCAGGGGACGGACGTTTTTCGCGTAGGTCGGGGCCGCGGAGGCGGCGGCCAACCCCAACCCCGCGCAGATGATAAAGATAACCGAACGAGCAACCATGGTCTTAAATTCCTGAGTAAGCCAATCAACCGCCATTGTCCAATCGCAAGTTTAGATTTTCCCAACTCCGGGAACCAATGCGCGGGGAAGGAAACCGACTACCGGCGGAAGAAAACCCAGCCGGGTAGCACCGTCGATCATTCGAACAACCCCGCCCATTTCCCGGGCTAAGGCAGGAACGAACAGATGTATTCACAAATGCCCGCCGCGACTTCAATATCGAATCCTGATTTCGCCGGAACCTCGAAGACCTGGCCCGCGCCATAACTGGTCCAGCCTTCCTGCCCATCGAGTTTGACCGTGCATTGGCCGGCCACAATTTCCATCCGCTCGGCGAGGTCGGTGCCGAAATGAAATTTGCCCGGGTAAATCAAGCCCAACGTCTTTTTGGTGCCCGCGGGAAACAGCACGCTGTGGCTGACGACTTTGCCCTCAAAATAGATGTTGGCTTTGGTCAGGGTGGTGACCCCGTGGAATTGTGCCGGCACAGTTGACATAGGCGGCGAGTCTTTGGAACCGACGGAAAATGTCAAGTTTCCCGTGGCGAGTTTTGGTGGTTCCGGCGCTTCCCCTCCCCGTTGGCCCGACCTTCCGCTCGACGATTCAGTCCTGGGGATCCACCAAGGCCAGCGGCTTGAGCGTCAATTCGCCCGCCGCATTTCGCTCCAATTGTTGAATTTTCAACTCCGCCTCCGCCAGCTTGGCCTGACACATCCCGGCCAGCTTCGTGCCCTCTTCAAACCGCGCCAGCAAGGTCTCCAGCGGCAGTTCATCCGCCTCCATCGATTCCACAATCGCCTCGAGTTTGTGCAGGGCTTCCTCAAACGGCAGTTCGGAACCGATGGGCGTGGCTTTGGCTGCTTTTGACATGAGCTTGAAAATAGGGAATTCCCGGCGGCGCGTCGAGGGCTTACTCAGCCCGGGGGGGCGCGCTCGCATCCCAGACAATCTTTCCCCCGACCATCGTGAGCAGCACCTTCGTCTGCCGGATGTCATCCACCGGACACGTCAGCGGATCGCGATCCACCAGGATGAGGTCGGCGTATTTGCCCGGTTCCAGCGACCCGTTTTTTTTCTCGTTGAAGTGGAGCCAGGCATTATTCCAGGTGTAAAAACGCAGCGCCTGCTCACGCGAAAGCCGCTCGCGCGGATTGTGCACGCCGCCCTGCTCCGTTTGCCGCGTGAGCGCAATCCACAGGCCCAGCCAGGGGTTCCACGGATTGACGCTGGTCAGCGAATCCAGCTTGGTCATATGGTCGCTGCCGCCGCCGATGGTGACGCCCGCAGCCAGCCAGCTTTTCAAGGGCAGAAACCACTTCATCCGTTCCTCGCCCAGCGTCTGGCGCAAGCTGGCACCATCCTTGTAAAGCCAGGCGGGCTGCAGGTCCGCCCCCACGCCCAGCTGAAAACAGCGCTGCAAATTGTGCGCGGAAGGAAAATTGGCGTGCGTGATGAGAAAACGTCGTTCGCGAATGTTCAGGTTTTGCTGGACGTGTTCGTAACAGTCCAGCAGCACATCCATGGCCGCCTCGCCGGCGCAATGGGCCGTGACCTGCCAGCCGCGGCGGGCGGCCTCGAGATAGAGGCCGCGCAATTGCCCGGGATCTTGATTCAAAATGCCGCGGTATTCCGGGTCGGTGATTTGATAGGTCGGGCCCACGCCCCACGGTTGGCGCATGTACGCACTGCCGATCAACATTCCCCCGTCCAAAAAAACCTTGAGCGGGCCGATCCGGACCCAATCATCACCGACGCCCGTGGGGCCATACGGCTCCCCGCCGACGGGCGCTTGCGCGAGTGCGTCGAGGCGTTGAATCGATTCCGCGAGGGTCGCGCCCGCGCTCGTGACGCGGGTGCAATTGATGCGCACCGTTAGCTCGCCGGCCCGGCTTAAATCCCGCATGAAATCAATGTCCGCCGGCCCGGTGCTGCGCTCGCCCACACTGGTGATCCCCTGCTGGTTGAACAAGTGATACATATGCTTGACGGCCCGGCGCTTTGCCTCCGGTGTCAGCGGGTGGGCCGAAACCGCGATTTTCAACAAGCCGGCCGCCCCGCGCAACAGACCCGTTGGCTCGCCCGTTCGCGGGTCCTTCACGACCCGGCCGGGCAACGGGTCCGGGGTGTCGCGGGTGATCCCGGAAACTGCCAACGCCCGGGAGTTGGCGACGGAAACCGGCCCCGCCGCATAATGCACCGGATGATCCGGCGCCGCCGTGTCCAACTCAGCCTTGGTCGGCAGGCGCCCCTCGGCCAGCCGGGTGGGAAAAGCATTCTCGATCACAATCCAACTCCCCGCCGGTTTGCGGGCCGCCTGCTCCCGCAGGTGGGCCTGCAGATCGACAATCGACTTTGGAACAAACACCGGACCGTCCAACTCACTGGTGGCCGCGCGAAAGGCGTGCACATGGCTGTCCTGCAGACCGGGCAGGACGGCCTTCCCTCCCGCGTCAATGACCCGTGTTCGTGGCCCGATCCAGCGGGCGACGCGTTTCTCATCGCCCACCGCGACCACGCGCCCGTCGCTCACCGCCAGGGCCTGGGCGATGGTGAAGCGGGCATCAACAGTGATGACCCGGGCATGGCGAATGACCAGGTCCGCGGGTGGCACCGGATCTTGAGCCTGGCCTCGGGTCGGGGCGAACAACAGCGGCAGGGTTGCGAGCGCCAACGCGCGACTCAATCGGAGGATCCTGAAGGGTAAGTTCATAAGGAAAACATTACTTTCAAAGCTGGCCCGCCCCGGCAAATCCGATGCGCCCCTTAACCGGTGAACACATTTCCTGCCAGGCTGGCCGTGCCGCCCTGGATCACCAGGTCGCCCGCACGGCCCGGACCGATGAGGTTGTTGTAAATCAAATTGTCCCGCCGCGCGCCCAGCAGCGTGATGGCATTCCGCATGACGGGCTGGGGCCGCCGATCCAGCACCGTGCAATCGCTCACGCGCGAGTTCCGGACGTTCGCCAGATAAATACCGCGGTGCTCAGGATCCAGCACCTGACAGCTCGTGATGGCAATCTCGCGGGAATTGAAAACCTCGATCGCCCCGCCCGCCTCCGGACTGCCCGCGCGCGTGGCTTCCAATAGCAGTCCGGACAGCGAGCAACCCGCCGAGTCGCGGATCGTTATGCCATCAATGCGCGCCCCGGTGTAATCAGGATTGTAGTCAAACGTATTGGCACCCACGACCACATGCCGGCATTTTTCCAGCACGATGGAACGGTCATACCCGGAGGCGAACGAGTTGCCCGTCACCACCACGCCGCGACAGGAGCGCAGCAGCAAATTCACCGCCTGGCTTTGCAGAATGTTGCCGGTGATCGCCCACAACCCGGCCTTCTGCGAGAACTCCGTGTCCAACCCCTCCAGGCGGATGTTGGCCCCGCCCGGACTCAACTTCGCCTGAATCGTGTTCGAGGCAATCGTCCCCTCGCGCACCGTGCCTTCGCGGGAATCAATCCAGACATCGGCGCAGTCCGGCTGGTCGGGATCGAAGTTGTATTCGATGTCGCAGCCGGTGATCTGCAGGTTGCGGATTTCGCTGCGCTCGATCTTGATCCCCGCGTGGCGCTGGTAGCTGATGTGGCAGCCGACAATGTTGGTCTGGTGCAGATTCACGCCGTCAAAATAAACGCCGATGGCCGCGCCGCGCCCGTGGTAGATGTGCGAGTTGGCCAGCAAAACATTACGATTTCGCTTCACCAAATGCACCCCGTAACGACAGCGCCGAATGAGCACCCCGTCAATGGTCGGCTGCATGGTGCCTTCCAACTGGATCCCGTCGGCCTGCGCATGGTCACCCTCAATTTCCAACTGGCTCACGGTGGGCATGCGTTCATGGGCCCACACCCCGGGGCGAAAGCTTTCCGGATCTGCGGATTTGTCATGCGTGCCCACCAGATGGAGGGCCGGTCCGGCGCTCGCCATCAAGAGTTTGGCCACTCCGCCCGCGCCCGTGAGACTGGTGCGGCCATGCCGGTTTAAATCAACCTCGAGGGGCCGCGTCAACCGATAGGTTCCGCGCGGAAAATAGACCTGGCCATCGCCTTGCTCCACGCAGTGTTGAATGGCGACCGTATCGTCATGCTGACCGTCGCCGAGGGCACCGAAATTCTTTACGTTGCTCATAAGTCCAGCTCCGCTAAAAGGGTTGTATGGAAGCTGACCATCGAGATTTTTTCCGGCGCGTCAATCCACAATTGCGGCCGGGCGCGGCTTGGATTTTGGGGCCGGCTCATTTTAGACTTACCGGAGACGGCCGGGGTCGGCGGGGTTGGCTCCGCTGGCCACCCTTACAGCGCCTGCAAGAAGTATTGCTCCGACAACCACAAGAGCCTAAAAACAAGCCATGCAACTGCAGAGGCCCAACCAACCTCCCGCCCCGCCGGGCGGCGACCCAAAGCGGGTGACGGGGCTTCAGGCGGCGATCCTGTTCTTGTTTGCCGCCGGCCTGTTCGCCGTGACCCTGTGGTTGCAGCCGGGAACACCGGAACTGCTCCCCACCCTGACCGACCCCAACCCGGGCGCCAGATCCGTGCCCGCCAAAGATTTGCGGGACGCGACGAACGAATACCAGCGCGGCGATAAACTGGCGCACACGGTTTGTATCAGTTGCCACCTTTTTCCGGAGCCAGCCCTGTTGGATCGGGTTACCTGGGCGATGGTGGTTCTGCCGCACATGGAGACCTGGCTCGGGCTGGCAGATCCCGATTATGCAATGAGCCCGGGCGGCGATCGCGTGAAGGCGGCCAAGCTGATTCCCGAATCACCCGCCGTCACCGCCGAGGACTGGCGGGCCATTTGCACTTACTATCTCGAAGCCGCCCCCGCGCGGTTCTTGCCGCCGGCCGACCGGCCTCAACTGGGGGTTGATTTGAAACAATTCAAAGCCAGCAATGCCCCCTACCGGCAATCCGACCCCCGCACCACGCTGGTAAAAATTGATGAAGCGAAACACCAGATCTACGTGGGTGACGCCGAGGCAAGAACCCTGAGCATCCTGAATGCCTTGGGGGAAGTGAAAACGACGCTGCCCATGGAAAGCGCGCCGGTAAGCTTGCTCCTGCGACCGGATGGCCTGTATGTCACCCTGATCGGCAGTGTCTCCCCTTCCGACCTCGCCGAGGGCAAACTCCTGAAGCTGCAATTCAGCCCATCCGGCTCCCTGCGTACCAACGGGATGCTCCCGGATCTTTTGCGGCCCACGGATGTGGTGGTTGCTGATTTGAACGGCGACGGCCGGGAGGACCTGATCATCTGCCAGTACGGAAATATTCTCGGCCACTTCAGTTGGTTTGAAAACCTGGGCAATGGAAAATACGAGGAACATATTTTGATCAAACGCCCGGGTGCCATCAAGGCTTACGTCCGGGATTTTGACCAGGACGGCCGACCCGACATCATCGTCCAAATGGCCCAGGCGCGCGAGGGGATTTACCTCCTGACCAATGACGGCACCGGCTCTTTCCGCGAATCCACCCTCTTGGAATTCCCTCCTTCCTGGGGCTCTTCTTATTTTGAAATGGCGGATTTCAATGCCGACGGATTTCCCGACCTGCTGGTTACCAACGGCGACAACGGCGATCTCGCCTCGATTCCGGCACCGTACAAAAAATATCACGGCCTCCGCCTCTACCTGAATGACGGGAAGAACCAATTCAAAGAGTCCTGGTTTTTTGGCATGAACGGAGCCTACAAGGCGGTCGCCCGGGATTTTGACAACGATGGCGACCTGGATATCGCCGCGATCTCCTATTTCCCGGACTATCTGCACGCCCCACGGGAAAGCTTCATCTACTTTGAAAACCAAGGAACCAAAGCCAGGTTTCAATTCAAACCGGTATCCTTTCCGGAAAGTTTTTCCGGACGTTGGATGACCATGGATGTCGGCGACTTGGATGGCGATGGCCGGCTGGATATTGTGCTGGGCGCTTTCAGCAAAGGGCCCGGCTTCGTGCCCAGCGCCCTCACGGAAGGCTGGAAAGCCATGGGGCCCTCCGTGCTGATCCTGAAAAATATCGGCTCCAAATAAGGCTCCGAATATTCTGCGTCGCGCGCCCAACCCCGCGCCGGCTTTACCGGAGGACCTTGAGTTCGCCCACGCCGTTGACCGAAATCTCCTGCGCGTTGGCCGGTAGGGCCGAAACCGTTTCCTTGCCCCCGGGCCATCTCACCCATAAATTCTTCGGTGTCCCCGCAAGACCGAACACCTGCACCGCCGAGTCCTGCGACCAGTAGCCCGAACCCGCCAGCACCGCCCGCGCCGGCCCCCGTTTCCCGCCCTCATATTCCAAGCGCGCCACC
>JAYTXL010000109.1:0-28492 GCA_043742955.1 Verrucomicrobiota bacterium
GGAATCCTCCAGCGCCGAAAGACAGATCTCGTGTTCCGGGTGCGACTTCAAAACCGCCCCGACCATGATCCCAGTATCCAGAAAAGTCATCGGGTGTAATGGCGTGATTGTTCAACGGCCTCCGCAATCGGCGTGGCCGTCACTACACCCGTCCAGACCTTGAGTTTGCCGCGCTTGAGGATGCGCCCGGAAGAGTTGGCTTCCATTTCCAAAACGATGCGCCCCGGCGTCGCCGACACCCTGAGTTTTTGTCTCCGGGGAATGCCGGCCGCCCGCCGCAATTCTCGCGAAAGCACAATCCGGTTGGACGCGTCCAGTTCAATGGTCGTTTGCATGGCACGACCATGGCATCGTCATGGCGTGTTTGCAAGTTTCCCGTCTACCGCCTTGGCATTGAGCATTGAATTATGCTGGAGGGTCTCACTTCCTGCACGCGCCGCGAGTTGGCCGCAACTGTCCGTGGCTTGCCGAAGAGCGGCATGTCCGTCACCGATATCGATCAGTGGCAACCATGCATGGCATTTTACCAACGCTTCCGAACGATGAATGGCTCGATGATTGTGCGTGCAAGTTTTCTTGGTTACGTGTACGCACCGCTGATTCTCTTGGACCAGGCATTCTTTCATAGGACGGTTCGGCATTTCGACCCAGAGTCAGGGAAGCCGATTTGATGTGTGCCGCCCATTGCGATTTCATAGACTCGGTTTCCATTTGCCGACCCGGGCTTCGGGAACCCGTCAAGCCGGCTTGGGTTTACCGATGGGCAACGGCTTCTGCGGCGAAGGTGGCAAGGCGGAGCCGCTGCTCTTCATTGCCTGAAAACTCTTCCAGTAGCGGGCCGGCAGCATTCCCAGGCCCATGATCAGAACCTGGCTGCCCACGAAGAGCATGAGCCATTTGAAGGCGGCGTCCATGAAGCCGTAGCTATGGAGGCCGATGCCGAGCATGTTCACGCCGAACCAGGAAAAGCTGGTCACGATGTTGCCGAACACGGCCAGATTCATCAGCCCGCGCTCCTTCACCATGCCGCCCCAGCGGGCGTGCAGGATGGTGGCGTTCCAGATCACGATGAGCAGTGCGCCGTTTTCCTTCGGGTCCCAGCCCCAGAAACGGCCCCAGGATTGGTCGGCCCAAATCCCGCCCAGAATAGTTCCGACGAGGCTGAATAGGGTGGCGAAACACACGATACCATAAACCATGCGCGTCAGTCCCTTCGCGGTGGTCTCCGAAAGCGTGGTCGTCAGCACGCCGCGGGTGATATAGACAATCGCCAGAAAACCTGCGACGAACGTGCTGGCGTAGCCGAGCGTGACCACGACCACGTGGGTCGCGAGCCAGAAATTCGTATCGAGTACGGCCCGCATCATTTCCATGGTATCACCGTCGAGGGCGAGGTTGTGCGCGATGATCTGGGTGACGAAGCCCATGAGGGAGGCGACGACACTACCAATGCCATCCTGGTAGATGCGCTCCAGAATCAAGCCCAGCACCACCGCGCCCCAGCCGATGAAGATGGCGGAAGAGTAAAGGTTGGTGACCGGCGGCCGGCCCTCGAGCACCATGCGAAATACGAGACCGAAGGTGTGAATAATCCACGCCACGACGATGAGGTAAAAGGCTGATTTGCGCAGCCAATCGGACCAGTTGAACCACGACGCGCAACCCAACAGGAAGGCGACGATGTAGATCAGCATCGCGCGGTAAAACGGCTTGATGTTGTTGAAGAAAAATTCCCGACGGCCCTTGGTGAGTTCCGGAGTGAGTTGATCGCCCAGCCAGGTGGTATATTCCGCCACGCCACGATTAAATTCGGACGCATTCCCCTCCCGGTAAGCGGCGCTGAGGACGGCATAGCGGGTTACCGCCGGATGGATCTCACCGGAGCGAACCGAATCGAGCAAACTCTTGCCGACATTCGCCCAGTCGTCGCGGGAGGTTTCGGGATGGGCAGGCGGAATCATCAGCGGGTAAGCCACCTCGGCCATCATGGCATAGGACTCCGCCAGTTCCAGGACTTGATTAAAAACCTCCTTGTCGTATTCCTGTTTCGCCTGTTGGCGCTGGATCGCGACAAACCCTTCCGGGAGCAGTTTGCGAAAGTGTTCGAGCTCGGCGGCAAAATTCATGGAACGGGCTGGTTTCAGGCTATTCTTCAGGCGATGATGATAAAGAATCACCGCGTTGTGGAGCTTGGCGGTCTGCTTCTGGAACGGCGTCTGGATCTCTGGTTTGACCTCGGCGACCTGTTTGCCGAGCTTCTCGATTTGTTCCAGCGCCGGCTTAAGCTCATTAAAGGAGTAATACCGCAGGCCCGATTTCTCCGCGCCTTTGGCTTCCAGCTTTAACGCTGTGAGCAGTTCGGGATGGTGGATGAGGAAGACCCGGCGATCATCGGCCTGCTCGGGTTGCATGAAGACTTCGAGCAGCCACTCGGTCGGCTTGAGTTTTTTCGGATGCTTCCAGAACTGCCAGGCAGGCACTTCTTCCAGCGGCACGTCCTGGGTGCTGCGCAATTGGAGCAGGGTATTACGTGCCACGGAGTCGATCGGTTGCACGCGACCATTCAGCAGCACCGGTAATTTGCCGAATCCCGCGACGTCAAATGCATCGGGTTTGGATTTGGCGCTCGCCAACACGAGGGCCATGATCAGGGCCTCGCCGCCGAAAACGGCGACGAATAACCAGGGAAGCCATTTTTTCATGCGGTCCTCCGTTTCATTGCGAAGCCAATCAGGTGGCTCATGAATTGCACAATCAAGCCAAGGGACATCAGCAGGCAGGCAAAATAGGGGGTCAGCCAGCCAGGATTACGGACGACCTGAAGAATCGAAACCTTGTCTCCTTTTTCGAAGCTTCCCTGGTAGTAGGTCTCGCCCGCATAGCGCAGGGGATTGTTCATGTAGATCAGCACTTCCCGGTCTTCGCCGGTATCGGCTCGTTGCAGCCGGAGCTGGCTGGCATAATTCTTGGGGATGTCAGTGCCTTTATAGAGCTCGTGGGTGAATTTTTGGAGGGTAATGGTGTAGGGCTTGTAGTAGCGCGTGAAGCGCAGCGCGAGCTGATACGTCTTGCCCGCCTGCGTGAAGGTTTGCTTCGCGCCGAACTGGCTGGAGAGCAGCCAGGTTCCAAGCGAGCCGCCCTGCGGGGATACGACCTCCACCACCGCGGCGGGCAAATTACGCTCATCCATGGTCACCACGGGCGGCTTGGGTAAAACGTAAACCCCCTGCCCCACCCCTTGATTGACCGTCGTGGCCACCGATCCATTAGCCTTGCCTTTCAGCAGATCAGCATTCACCCAATAATTCTTGATGCGTAAAATTACGGGCAGTTTTTCGTGGCGTATTTCAGTTTGTCTAGCCACGAACGATTCCGGAATGGCGACCACTTCATCAGCCGCTGCGGGAGAAGTGTCGATCACCGCCAACTCGTTCGAATGAAAATCCCGGGAGTAATTCACCGGCTCGCCCTCGGGAATCCGCATCGCGCTCTCGGTGGAAAGCACGTCGGTCAAAAGCTGGCCCAGCAGCAGCAGGATCAACCCGGCATGCACCATGAAAATGCCGATTTTCTTTTTGCTTAAAGTAAACCGCTGGGCATGCGCGGAAAGCAGGTTGACCAGCAGGACACCGCCCAGCAAATAGCCGCCCGGGAGCACGATGGGCAGCTTATGGCCAAGCAGGGTTGGAGCCCAGATGAACCAGCTCTTGAAGTAGCGCGCCTGGGCGTTATAAAGGCCCTCATCCACCTGGGCCAGCGTGCCGATGAAGATCAGCAGCATGCCCAGGCACAGGCAAACCACCGTCAGCTTCAACGACGTGAAGAATTTAACGATTCGATTAAGCATCGGGATAGCGCACAGTTTGGATAAATTTCAGAAACGCAGCCTTCTCCTGCTCCGCCACCCGCTCACTGCCCAGGATTTTATAGTACCAAGTGCGGTTCCCCTTGGGCACCACGGCTCCAATAATGCGCGCTTTTTGGCCGTTACGTTCACCGGTCATGTCCACCAACGTCGCCGACCCGGCCTTTTCGTCAAGGGGACGGGCCAGACTGGTCAACTCTGCCTCCGCGACCGGCGCCAAGCCAATTTGACCCCGCCAGCGGTTTACATTGGCGAGCAGCCCACCCGACGCCCCCCCCAGCACCGTCACGGTCAGGTCAGCTTTGCCACCCTCCGCGTCCGCGAGGGCAAAGCTAGCCAGCACCATTTCGTTGGGGGGCGGCTGGGATTTCCAACTTGGCGGCACTTCCCACTCGGGAAGCTTCGGTCGCTCAACGGGTTCGGGTGCCGGTTCCGCCCCGCTCATCTGGCTGCGCTGGCTCGCGGCCATTGCCTGCGCGAGCTTCGCGGCTTCCGGGAGCGAGAACGACTTAAGGAACTGGGTAAACGCGGGCTTCTCCCGGGCCACCAGCGGGGAGCTCCCGGCCATCTTGAAGAACCAGGTGGTCCCTTCATGCGGCACGACCGCCACCACAATCCGCTCGGGTTGCCCGGCGGCCCCACTGGCCTCGGCGGCCGTCAAATCAAAGAGCTTGCCCGTTACATCCCCAACGGCAACCGTTTCAGTCTGCCCGGCTAATTCACTTTGAGTGAGGGGTGACAGTTTAAGTTGCTGCCGCCAGAGGTTCACAAATTGCAGATCCGTGCCGCCCATGCCCGGAAACGGAATTACGGCAACCTCCGCCTCCCGGTTGTTTTCACCGTGGATATGAAAACTGGCGACGCGCATTTTTTCCGCCGGCTGCTCTTCCCAGCCCGCCGGCACCAGCCAGCGGCTTTTCTCCTTGGGAACCTGATAGACTTGGATTTGATCCTGCCCGCAGCCGGCCAGAAACGCGGCCATGGAAAGCAGGGCCAGGGTACGGTTCAAGCGGCGCTGCGTTGACGCCGCCGCGCCCGCAAACATTTTTTTTATAAACAAAATCACGAGTCTTTCAGCGTTACTTGCGGTTTCTCACCTCGGCAAGGAAAAGCATCTCCCGTGGAGGATTCACACCGCGCCTTCATCGGCGGGGAAAAACCAGCCCGGCGAAAAACTTCGACGCCGCTGGCGACCAGGTTATTCGCTCGGGCTTAGCCCAGGTTCATGCCCAAGAGGAACTCGATGTTGCTCTTGGTCTTTTTCAGCTTGCCGAGCATGAGCTCCATTGCTTCCACGGGGGGAACACCGGTAAGTGCGCGGCGCAGCACCACCACCTTTTGGTATTCCTGCGGATGATAGAGGAGCTCCTCTTTGCGCGTGCCGGACAGCTCGATGTTGATGGAGGGAAAAATACGGCGATCCACGAGGTGGCGGTCGAGGTGCACCTCCATGTTGCCGGTGCCCTTGAACTCCTCGAAGATGACTTCGTCCATGCGGCTGCCGGTATCAACCAGCGCGGTCGCGATAATCGTGAGCGAACCGCCTTCTTCAATATTGCGGGCCGCGCCAAAGAATCGTTTTGGCTTATGCAAGGCGTTGGCGTCCACGCCGCCGGATAGAATTTTACCCGAGTGCGGTTGCACCGTGTTATAGGCCCGGGCCAGACGGGTGATGGAGTCGAGCAGGATCACGACATCGCGCTTATGTTCCACCATGCGGCGGGCTTTTTCGATGACCATTTCCGCCACCTGCACGTGCCGTTCCGGGGGCTCGTCAAAGGTCGAGGCGATCACCTCGGCCGGACGGCAGGAGCGCTCCATGTCCGTCACTTCCTCGGGCCGCTCGTCAATGAGCAGGATGATCAGGTAGGATTCGGGGTTGTTCTTGATGATCGCGTTGGCAAGTTTCTGGAGCAGCACGGTTTTGCCGGTGCGGGGAGGAGCCACGATCAGGCCGCGGCTGCCTTTGCCAATGGGGCAGACCAAATCCAGCACGCGGGTGGATAACTCATCCGGATCCGTCTCAAGAATAAAACGCTTGTTGGGAAAGAGGGGGGTAAGGTTGTCGAAATGCGTCTTATCTTTCGCCTTGTCCGGGTCCTCCTTGTCCACCGCCTCGACTTTCAGCAGGGCAAAAAACCGTTCCTTCTCCTTCGGCGGACGGATTTGTCCGGCCACCAGATCACCGGTTTGCAGGTCAAACCGGCGAATTTGAGAGGGGGAAACGTAAATATCCTCGGGGCAAGGCAGGTAGTTGAAGCTCTGCGAGCGCAAAAACCCGAAGCCTTCTGAGAGAATTTCCAGCACCCCTTCGGCGAACAGAATCCCGCTGCGTTCGGCATTTTTCTGCAGGATATGAAAAATCACTTCGTGCTTTTTCATCGTCCCAAAATTCTCGATCGCCAGTTCCCGGGCCATGGCGTTCAGCTCGCCGATCGACATCGCCTGCAGTTTGCTGATATCGACAGTCTGCCCCTTGGGCTCTGCGCCGGTCACGGTCGCCCCTTCCCGGACTTCGGGCGACTCCTCCACGGCATGTTGAGGAGGTTCCAATTCATCCGATGACTGCGGTGTTTTGGCGGGGGGCCGTTTCAACAAGGAGGCTTTGGGGGCACCCGGGCCCATCTTGTTCAGGACCTTGGGTTTGTTTATTCTCTTGGGGATACGGGCCATAACGATTTAATCAGGATGGTTGGCTAAGTGGCAGGGTTCACTGCCGGGCATGGTTTAGGACTGAACGACGGAGCGATCAATCCGCAAATAAAATTCAGACCGTAGCGGTTTTTCTACCGGGGATACTGCCGTGGATAGTCCACCCAGTTAATAAGGCAGTGGAAATCGTGCGGTTAATTCCCGGACACGTTGGCGCACCTTCCGGATAGCGTCAACATTTTTAATGTCCAACAAGGTCTCACTGATCATGTCGGCAATGGCGCTCATTTCAATTTCGCGCATGCCGCGAGTCGTGACCGCCGGGGTGCCGAGGCGAATACCGCTGGCCTGAAACGGGGACCTCGTCTCAAAAGGAATGGTGTTTTTATTCACCGTGATGCCTGCTTCGTCGAGCACAATCTGGCACTCCTTGCCAGTAATGCCGCGGGCGCCGACATCCACCAGCATCAGATGATTTTCCGTGCCGCCACTGATCAGCCGGTAGCCATTGCGCATCATTCCCTCCGCGAGCGCGCGGGCATTCTTCACAATCTGCTGTTGGTAGGCCCTGAATTCGGGTTGCAACGCCTCGTGCAGACAAACCGCCTTGGCCGCAATAACATGCATCAAGGGCCCTCCCTGGATACCCGGGAAAACCTGGGAATCGATTTCTTTGGCGTACTTTGCCTTGCACAGCACCAAACCGCCGCGCGGGCCGCGCAAGGTTTTGTGCGTGGTGGTCGTCACAAAATCGGCATGCGCCACCGGACTGGGGTGTTCACCCGCCGCGACCAGGCCGGCGATATGCGCGATGTCGGCCAGCAAAAGTGCCCCCACTTCACGCGCGATCTCGCCCATGCGCTGAAAATCAATGATCCGCGGATACGCACTTGCGCCGACGGTAATCATCCTGGGCCGGTGCTCGCGGGCCAGCTGCGCCAGCTGGTCATAGTCAATGCGCTCATTCTCCGGGCGGACCCCGTAATGGACGATCTCGAAAAACTTGCCCGAAAAATTGGCCTTGTTCCCATGGGTCAAATGGCCGCCGTGGCTCAGGTCCATCGTCAGCATCTTATCACCCGGCTTCAGCATGGCAAAATAAACCGCCATGTTCGCGCCGCTCCCGGAATGGGGCTGCACGTTGGCGTGCTCCGCGCCGAAGAGCTTCTTGGCGCGGTCAATGGCGAGTTGTTCAGCGACATCCACATTTTCGCAGCCGCCGTACCAGCGCTTGCCCGGATAGCCCTCGGCGTATTTATTGGTGAGCACCGAGCCCTGCGTTTCCATCACCGCCACGCTGGTAAAATTCTCACTCGCGATGAGCTCGATATTTTCCTGCTGGCGCAGCCGCTCCGCCGCGATCACCTCCGCCACCTCCGGATCGACGGATCTCACCTTCAAGGCGGCGGACGGGCCCAGCACCTCCATTTTTTTCACCCGGCGTTCATGGCGACCGCCCTCAAAATGCGCGGCGAGGAACGCATCCACAATTCTCACCCCCAGGTCCGGCGCCGTAAACCGGCCGCCGAGGCACAGGACATTGGCATGGTTGTGCTGGCGGGCGAGCGAGGCCATCGCTTCATCGAAGACCAGCGCCGCGCGCACCCCGGGCACTTTGTTGGCGGTGATGCTCATCCCCACTCCGGTCGTGCAAATCAGCAGTCCCAACTCGCTTTTTTGGTCCGCCACACTCTGCGCCACCGCCAAGGCATAGTCCGGGTAATCGGTGGATTCAGTGGAATGCGTGCCGAAGTCGGTCACGTTCACGCCGAGTTTCAGCAGGTGCTCCTTCAGGGTTGCTTTCAACTGGAAGCCGCCATGATCCGCGCCGATGGCCAGAGTTACTTTTCCGGGCAACGCGCCACTGGCGGATCCGGCGGAGGTTTGTTCAACAAATTTCAGCATAGATTCGATGCCCTGTTCAATTTGATCACGGCATTTGACATAAACCTCGAACGAGCCGCCAATGGGATCAGAAATGTCCTTTTCATAAAAATCCAGCGTCTCGTCAAATTCGCGGAGCAGGAAACATTTTTCCGACGACGCCGGGTAGAGCAAGCTCACGGCGTCCACGTGCCCGCGCGTCATGCCAAAAATATAGTCCGCCTCCTGCACCAGCTGGCCCGTCAGCATCCGGCTCCGCTGGCCGGTGATATCGAGGCCCAGGTCGCGCAGGGCGTTCACCGCATGCAAACTGGGTGGCTGGCCATTCACGGCCCCAACCCCGGCGGAGATCACTTTATACTTGCCCCGGCCACGGACCGCATTCCGGAAAAGCCCCTCGGCCATCGGACTGCGACAAATGTTCCCGGTGCAAATAAAGAGGATGGTTTTCATGCCAGATAACCCTTCAAAATTGGGGCGGGATCGTCAAATCGTCAACGGCGAAATCAACGCGCTCGATTTCCCTTCACCAGCGCGAGGCCTTTAAGCAAATCCAACGCCCGCGCCAGGGCAGGATCGCGCACCACCGGCTTGGTTAATTCGTTCAGGCGCGTCTTGGGGGCACCCGTGTCGTCATCGGGATTCAAGCCTTCGCGCTGGCGACGTACCAACTCCGCTTCATTGAGCCGACGACGGGGCGGCGCGTTGGTGCCGGTCGAACTGGATCCGAACCCAGCCCCCTTCAGCGGTTCCCGGTAGGCGTCCGCCAGATAGGCCCGCTCTTCCTCCAAGCTCACCTCCACAGCGATGTCCGGAAGAACACCTTTGGCGGGCAATGTCTCGCTCTCCCCCAACCCCACCGTCCCCGTCGCGATCCGCAACCGCTGTCCGTCACCCAGGATAAACTCCTTGAACAACCGCGCCTCCCCCGCTGTCGCCGTGCCCAGGAGCAGCCCGACATGATCATGCCGCAGGAGGGCCGCCAAAGCCTCCGCCGCTGCCGCCGTCTGCCGGTTCATCAGCACCACTACCGGGATCGTCCACGCATCGGTCTTGGCCGTCGACCGCAGTTGGGCCCCGGCCAGGGTCAATTGCAGTTTCTCGGTGTCAACAAACCGATCCGCCACCTTGACGGCGGTGGCATAATCCTGCCCCCGTGCAAATCGCAGATCCAATACGAGGCCTTTCAGTTTTTTGTCGGCGCTCATTTTCTCGTAACTGCTGCGCAACAACTCCGCCAAGCCCGGTTCCACCCGCGCCACCCTCAGGTAGGCGTAGGCATCGTCAAACAAATTGGTCTTGCTCAACAGCTCCGCTCCGGCAATTTCCGATCCCGCCGTTTTCGGTAGCAGGCTGACTTGGGATTGAAACTCCTTCATCAATCCTTGGAGGGCGGCGCGATCCAGTTGCGCTGGATTCACGCCCGGTAGATTGGTGCGAATCAAGTTGTAAATTTCCTGATAATTCAAATTATCCAGTTCAGCGGCAGTTGCGCTGGTCGCCCCCATCCAGGCAAAGGTGGCAAGAGTGGTCACAATCAACGATGAGAGCTTCATAAATATTCGTCCGCAGTTAATGTGAGTGAAAACTTCCGTTAACGCAACGCTTTCGCTGGACGGGCATGGCAGAAGAGCCTTGCCTCTTTTGAAGTTCGTCCGTTGGTTCGGCTGACGGATTCGGCGGGACACGGGTGCCGCCCTTCTCGAACAACTCTGTTTCGGCGTTCATGCACCGTTCGACCCAAATTGGAATCCTGCACGTGGAAAGTGGTCGAACGCATGGCGGACAGCTTGCCAGCTTGGTTTCATAGCTTGCGCTGGCGCGCGGTGTCTGGGGAGATGCAAGCTCGCCCAACGGCTAAAGCTTCGCCGCTTTCGTGCCCGACGGGGGGGATGTTTTTTGAGGCGAATTGGCGGTGAGCCGGTCCACGCGGGCTTGGTTCACTCCCAATTCCTTGGTGGATTTTTCAGCCGCCGTCCGGGCGGCCACCAAGCGGGCAGGCAATGTGGATTTCACTTGTTTCGTCAACGCAGCCACCCGCTTTCCGGCTTCGGACGCTTCCGCTTTGGCTTTGATCAAAGCCTTTTGAGCCATTTCCAATGGCGTTTCAGCAGTCACTACCGCATTGGTGCCCGGGCTGGCGGCTTTGGGCGTTGGTATTGCGGCCACCACGGGCGGCGCATTGGTCCCAGCTGGGGCCACCGCCGCGGCCCCCGACTTGGGCTCCGGCGCCTTGGCTACAGTCGTTGCCTTGGTGGCGGCTGAAGCTTTGGGGGTTACCCCTTTGCTCGAAGCAGATTTCGTTTCCGATTTGCCAGGCAAAGTCGCGGGAGCGGGGGAAGATTTAGCCAGCTTTTTGATTTCGTTTTCCTGGGTCCGGACCTTTTCCTCCGCCGACACATAAGCCTTCTGCGCACTGGCGAGATCCTTGACCGCCTTGGCGCTGGCCTCCACTGTATATTTCACTTCCGCCAGCTTCTTTTCATGCTCCTGTTTGAACGACGCCAACTCTGCCCTGGCAAAATAGATCATCGCCCCCGTCAAGGCGGTCTCCCATTTTACGACGACGGCTTTCGCGCTCAACAAATTGGTCGCCGCGAGCGCCGCATTGGTCTGGGCTTGAGCAACCCTGGCTTTCGCGCTGGCCAGCAAATTATTCATCGCCGCCTGGTTCGTCGTGGCAATCTGATTTGTCGCCACGATCCAATTTGTGCGCATGACGAAATTGGTGGCCTTGAGGAGGTTCGTTCCGCCCACTGGACCAACGGGCGCGGCGGGTTTGCCTTTGCCGGCCGGCTTTGTTTTGGCCGTCGGAACAGCCTCGGCCACCAGGTTGGTCGTAATCAGGAGGTTGGTCAGGACGAACCGACCGGCGGCCGCCAGCACCGCCTCGGCTTCCATGGTGCGAATCGCAGTGGCCGCTTTCGTCGCCACGGCGTGGAGGTCGTCCACCTGTTTCGTGGCCAGCTCTATCCGCCTCCCGATAGTCGGCGGGTTGGCGAGCAACTCTCCGACCCGCTTGCCATCGGCAGTGTTCCAGATCCCCACATTGCCCACCCAGTCGCTGGCAATGGCCCGCTCGCCGTCGTGGGAAAATGAAATGCGGGTAGGCAGATCGCCGGTGAATTCCAGATTACGCAGCTTCCCTCCCTGCCCGTTCCACAAGGCGATCACGTTGTCGCGTCCGCAGGAAAGAATTCGTCCGTCGTGGCTGTAATCAATCGAGAGAACGCCGCCGCCGTGGGCACCCCAACTGGCAACCTGGTTTCCCTGCTGCATGTGCCACAATTTGATACTGCCATCTTCGCTGGCGGAAGCGAGCACGTCGGAATCATCGCGCCAGCGGAGGGCGGTGATCGCGTTCTTGTGATCGTTGAGCGAGTAAAGTTCCTGGCCGCTGCTGGCCTCCCACACGCTCATGCCACCGTTACGGTCGCCGGTGGCGAGCAGCGTGCTATCGGGACTAAACTCAACGGCGGTGATCCAGTCGGTGTGCTTGGCGATGCGGTGCTCCATTTCACCGGTCTTGGTGGAATAAACCTTGACCACCTTGCCGGGGCCCCCGAGCGCAATGCGGGTCTGGTCCGAACTGATGTCCGCCGCCAGCACGCTGTCAAATTCTTCGCCCATCGTGAGCACCCGCTCACCCGTGATCACGTTCCAGACCACCACTTTGCCGGATTGACCGCCCCGCCCCGCGCCCACGAGCAGCAACTTGCCATTGCGGCTGAATTTCAAATCGTTGGCCGTTCCTTCAGGCAACGGCAAGACCCCGAGCAAATCCAAGGTGGAAGTGTGATACAACACAACCTGCTTGTGACCACCCAAAGCCACGACGGGCGACCAGGGATTCCTGGCCAGCGCGCGCAACGCGGTCGGCCGCTCCGCATGACGCACCGGTTCGAGCAACAGGTTCTCCGGCATCGGCGGCGGGCCTTCGGGTTTGCCTTTCGTGACCCCGCTCAAACTCAAATCCACGGTTGGTTTGTTCGATACGATCGCCTTGCTACCCTTCGTTTCCAGCAAGCCGCCCACGATCCAACGACGGAAAACATCAATTTCCTTGTCCGCAATTTTGGGACTATTCGGCGGCATGTTCGGCTCGGCCGTGTGCGTAATCGACTGAAATAATTTGCTTTTTTCAGCGTCCCCCGCCACCACCACCAGACCGCTGCCGGAACCCTTCATCAGGCTGCTGTAGTTGGCCAGATTCAGGTCGCCCTTGGCCTTGTCCGGATTGTGGCACTTGAGACAGGTATTCTGTAACAGCGGCAAAACGTCGTCCTGGTAAGTCACCAGCTTGTCGGCCGCCAACAAGTTTTGGGCAACCCCCAGCCCAACCATGAAAACGCCCACGCCCAGCGAGAGCTTGAATGAAACTGAAACCGTTCCCAGGAAATGCGTTCTCACGGCGATTCCTAATGAGTGAACATGAACTCTTTGGAGTTCAACAACGACCAAAACACATCATTCAGCACCTGCTCAGGTGGTTTCCCTTCCTTGAAAAATGCATTCAGCTTGGTCAACTCCTCCTCGGCCGGTTTGCGGCTGAGGCAACGCATGAACAGGTTCTCGATGATTTGCGGTGGCGTTTTCTTTTCCGCGAGCAACCGCTTGACCACCCCGCCATCCTGGATTTTCTGCCCCGTGGTGTCGCCGTTCAGCAAATGAAGCGATTGCGACAAGTTGGGTTCCGTTTTCACTTCGCACGAACAAACCGTCTCCCGGGTCGCACGCCCAAACGTCGTCAGGAAATAGGTATTCACCGTGCCGTCGGCGATCTGCACGGCGCGCGAACCAATGGGCAGGCCCTGAAATTTGTCCCTGGTTTCGGTCACCTGCGTAATGGAGTCCAGCAACACCTCGCCCCGGATGCGGCGGATCGTCCCGTGCGAAAAATTCAGCTCGTCGGTGGCGTTGGAATCGTTGCGTTCGGTCGCCAGCTGATAAGTCCGTGAATTGCAAATCTCGCGGACCAGCTTCTTGAAGTCGTAATTATACTCGGTGAATTTCTTGGCAAGTGTCTCGAGCAATTCGGGATTGGAAGCCGGATTGCTGATGCGCACATCGTCCACCGGTTCAATGATCCCTTTGCCCAGGAAATGCGCCCAGATAAGGTTTACGAGGTTGCGGGCAAAGTACGGGTTTTCCGACGATGCAATCCATTTGGCCAGCAACGCGCGCCGATCCTGATCCTTCATCTCCGGCTGCGCCCCACCGAGAAATTTTGGCGGCATGACGCGTCCGCCCACTGGATGCGTCACTTCGCCATCGTTCCGGGAGAAAATCACCGTCTCGCGTGGATCCTCCGCCCCCTTGCGTCCGATGCGTGCGAAAAAGGAGGCGAAGCTGTAATAGTCATTCATCGTCCACCGATCAAATGGATGATTATGACATTGGGCACACTGGATGCGCATCCCCATGAACACCTGCGCCACGTTCTCCGCCGTTTTTAACGTGTCGGTTTCGTTCTGGTAATAATTCGTCGGCGGATTCTTGAAGGTGCCGCCCGTCGCCGACAACAACTCCTGCACGATCTCATTCATCGGCACGTTGCGGGCGATTTTGTCCTGCAGCCAGTTGTAATAGGAGAGCGCGGATTTGTAACTCAACTGCTGGCTCGAACGGATCTGCAGCAACTCCGCCCACTTCATGACCCACAGCTCGGCAAATTCCTTCCGGCCCAGCAATTCATCCACCAGCTTCTCGCGCTTCTTCGGGTCCGCGTCGGCCAGGAATTTTTCGGTCGCCTCGGCGTTCGGCAGGGTGCCGGTGACATCCAAGTAGGCCCGGCGGATGAACGTGGCATCATTGCAAAGCCCGGACGGCGCCAAGCGCAGCTTCTTCAGCTTCGCATACACCATGGTGTCGATGAAATTGTTCTCGGCAACTTTAGGAAAATCGAACTTCAATCCCTTGGGAATCACCAACACTTGCGAGCCGACGGTGTAAGTTGAAAAGCGCGCCATGACGAATGCCTCGCCCCGCTCGTTGGCGGACACCTGACCGTCTTGGGACATCTTGGCCGAGACATCGTTGTTGCTCAGGAAGAGTGCCAGCGAAGTCACATCCCGATCCGTGCCATCCGAGTAGGTCGCGCGCACGGTCATCTGCTGTTTGGTACCGCCTTCCATGACCGCCTGTTTGGGCTGGATATCCAGACCGGTGACCGTGGGGACGTTTGCAACGTCCTTGGGGGTGCCAACCTTCTGCCATTCTAGGATGATCTTCGCCAGTTCGCTGTTGGTCTCGAAACGCTTCCCGCCAGTGTGCGGCACCAGCCCCGCGCCTTTTTCGACCAGCAGACTCTCTTCCGGGAAGGAGAGATTGATGCGGCGGGCGATGTTCTCGCGCGTCAAACGCTGGTAATCGCCATCGGGATCAAAACCAAAAAGCGAAAGCCGGAATCCATCCTTGCCGCGCGCAGCGCCATGGCAGCCGCCCGAATTGCAGCCGGCTTTCATGAACACCGGCATGACGTCGAGCTTGAAGCTTATCGGCCGGTCCACCTTCGCCTGCTCCACTTTCAAAGGCAGTTTCAGGGAACGCCCGCCAAATTTCACGGTAATGATGTTGGTGCCGTCTTTCAGCGGGAAAAATGTGGCCTGCTCCAGCCGGACCAGATTCTTGTCGAACGTGTAGGTTGCCTGCGCCGTGACATCGCGGGTAAGCCCGTCAGCATACGTGGCCTGGACCACGAGCGATTGCCGATCACGCATCGTCGTCAAATTGACATCCGCTGGATAAACTTTTACGTCCGCCAGCTCCGGGGCCTTGGCATAGACTGGCGCGGCCAGACACATCATTGCCAGGCCCAGACCGACGGCGCCGTTTCGTTTGAAGGATCGGGTCATGTTACTTTCCTGAATTCTCCCGGGCTTTCTTTTCGCGTTCGGCCTGCTCCAGCCGCAGCTGTTCCAGCCGGGTAAGCCGCTTCTCCGGTGCCGCCGTGGGCGGCGGGGGCGGGGGCGCCGCGGCCACGGCTACGGCGGCCACGGGCTTCGGCTCCACTTTCGGCGGCTTGGGCGGATCAATGCGCAACAAACCGCCGCCGCCGACACTATGCGGAATCACATCGCCGTCTTTCGGAATGGTAATGCTGCAAAACAAAGAACGGTGCTGACCAATCGGGCTCGTCTTGTCGATCGTGACATCGAAGACCACTTCCTTGTCACCCTTGGATATTTCCTTGTTCGCCGCCACCACGCCGGCTGGCAGGCCCAGCAGTTGCACATTCGCCTTGCCTTCAAAGGGAACCTTCTGGTCCAGCACACAAACCACTTTCGTGGGCACCCCCGGCTCCGTGGACGCCATCTCGATTTTCATCAGCACAAACGGCTCGGCGATTTGCAACGTGGCCAGTTGGGATGAAACCCACGCGGGTGCGCCATTCACCGTGGCATTGGCGAGGATGGCAATTTTCCAGGAACGGATTTCCGCGCCGCCATTGGCATTAAGCGGGTAGAGCGCGCTATTCTGCCCCTTGGGAATCTGCACGTCCGGCGCATAGCCGACGCCCGGCGGACCCCAGAGCATCTTCAAATTGATCGGCTCATCAAAGCCGGGTTTGCGCTCGACCACCACTTTTAAACTCATGGAACCATCGCGCACGAGCGGCACCTTCGGTTCGACAATGCTGATCTTGAACGGAACTTCTTCCGCCACCGCCACCGGAAGTTTATCCACGAGGGTCTGGTAATAAACCGTCGCGTTCGGCTCGCCATAGACCAAATCAAAATTCTGGCGCAGGCGGCCGCTGATCTTTTGCGCCGGATCGAGATGACGCGCCGTGAAATCGACCATGCCCCCCCCCAGCGGCGCGTCCGCCGCGGCTTCAAACACCACCGGTAATTGGTCGAGGTTGGCCGCCACGTTGGCCGTCTGCAGAGTCACGCCTTTGGGCAGGTTCTCCGCTGCCAGCACCAATTCGCCGCCAAAATTCGCGCGCTGGGCGAGCACCAGACTGGCAAAACGATTGCCGCGCGGAACCACCATCGCCTTGCGCTCCTGTGTATTGTTGCGTGAGACATCCGGAATCACGAGCGCCAGCGTCGGTTGGATCGCCGCCAACTCGACCCGGTAAAAATAATCCGGTCCGCCCTTCCCTAGATGGTCATTGACGCGGATGAAATAGTCGCCATCCGCCGGAAAGGTGAAGCGAATATAGCTGTCCGCGCCCACCGCATCATCGTTCTCCGCCAGCAAGCCGCCCTGGGCATTGTAAATTCGCAGCACCGAATCCAGCGGTGAGCGAATCCGCCGCGCATAGACATTCACCTCGTAAACCTGGCCCGCTTTGGCTTTGACCTTGAACCAGTCGGCATCCCCTTTTTCTGAAATCACCCCGTTCAGCGCGATGGGCAAATCCTGGGTGACCACCGTGGCATGTTCTTTGTCGTTGTTGGGCTCGGCCTCCAGCACGTTCGGGAAAGCCGACGCCCGCAGCCAGTTGGGCGACGGAGCAAACAAGCCGTCGCGCTCGGCGAAAACTCCGAACTTTTCATGCGGGGCGTCGGGGAGCTTTATCTGCTGAGTAAATTCGCCGCTGACATCGCCGAGGAATTTCACGGAGACGGTTTCGCCCGCCTTGCCACCCGCCGGGAAAACACCCGTGGGCCGGGGGAAATTACCCACATGCATCCGATAAGTGCAGGCCCCGTTGCCACCGTAAGAGCTCTCCCGGATTTGAATGACGTAAGTGCCGTCCTTTGGCGCCACAACCGACGCGGCCGGATCCTGCAAGGCCAGCGCGGTGTCATCCGAGGACGCCAACACGAAACGCCCCATGTCCATAATGGCCACATAAGAATCAAACAGGGTGCGCCCCAACCGGATCCCCTCCACTTCCACGGAGATGCGCTGCCCTTGCTTGGCTTCGATCAGGTAATAATCCACGTCCTCGTTGTCCACCACGCCGGTGACCGTGACGTTCATGGGGATTTTCTGCGGTTTGGAAAATTCACTGTTCGGCTCGACTTCCGCGACGGTGGGAAACTGGCCAACATAAAAGGTGCGAAAATCCGAAACTCCGCTGGCCGTGCGAACGCGCATGGCATGTTCGCCGATCCGGCAGTCCGACGCGATCTTGATGCGGGCTTTGACGACGGCATTGGTCGCCTCCAACTTCAGAACCTGGATGCCGGGGGTGAAAAATAAGATTTCCTGGGCGTCCGCCAGCCGGTCACCTTGAAAAAGAACCTCCATCTCGGTGCCGCGCTGCCCACCCGTCGGGCGAATATCACCCACCGTGGGCGAAACCGCACGGATCTGGGTCGCCCCACAAATCAATGCCACTATGAATGCTAGTATTCTCATGGAAACACGCTATTTCGATGTGGCGGAATCATGGCGATCCCTCCAACCCGTGGTTGACCTCGCGATGGAACCGGCTCACTGCACTAACCCGGGTCGTGAGACCCGGATCAAGCGAGCAGTTCCTTCACCAGCGTACCGTCTTTGACGATCTTGAGCGGGCGATTCCCCGGCGCCATAAGGTTCTTGCCGGGATCAATGCCCAACTGCGAGTAGACCGTGGCGGCCAGATCTTCAACTGACAGCGGATTCAGATCCGGTTCGTTGCTCGTCGCATCGGAGGAACCGTGGATGTAACCACGCTTGATGCCGCCACCTGCCAGAACAATGCTGAACACTTTGGGATAATGATCGCGGCCAGCCGTGGCGTTGATCTTGGGGGTGCGACCGAACTCCGAGCTTACCATCACCAGCGTGGAGCTTAACAAGCCCCGGCTGTCCAGATCGCGGATCAACGCCGCGAAGGCCTGGTCAAACGGAGGAAGCTGTCCGGCCATCGCACCTTTCACATTGTCGTGATGATCCCAGCCACCGTAGGTCAGGGACACAAAACGAACCCCGGATTCCACGAGCCGACGGGCCAGGAGCATCCGCTGACCCGCCTCGTTACGACCGTATTCGTCACGCAACTTGTCCGGCTCGGCCTTGATATCGAAGGCGGCGCGGGCCTTGTCCGAGCTGATCAGGCTGTACGCGCGTTGGTAAAAGGAATCCATGCCGTCGAGGCAATCGGATTTTTCCAGCTTGCTGAAATGCGCGTCGATGACCGAGCGCATCTCGCGCCGCTCATTGAACCGATCGGCGGTAATACCGTTGGGCAGGCTCAGATCACGCACGGCGAAACCGCCAGCGGCCGGATCGCTGCCCAAGCTGAACGGACCATAAGCCGAACCGAGGTAGCCGGTGCCGGCGAAGTTGTTGGGCAGCGAGGGAATGCAGACGTACGGCGGCAGGTTCGCACGGGGACCGAACTCATGCGACACCACGCTGCCAAAGCTGGGATATACCGCCGCCGGACTGGGCCGGGTGCCGGTGAACATATTGTGCGTCCCACGTTCATGCGCCGCCTCGCCGTGGGTCATCGAGCGGACCACCGTGATCTTGTCCGCGATCTGCGCGGTGTTCCGCAAATACTCGGAAAACTGCACACCGGGCAGCTTCGTGGGGATGGATCCGACGGGCCCGCGATATTCAATTGGCGCGTACAACTTGGGATCAAACGTCTCCTGCGCCGCCATGCCGCCGGGAAGAAAAATATGGATCACTGATTTGGCGGTGCCCTCCTTGCCTGCGGGCGTCTCGGCAGCCGCTGCTTCCAAGCGCAACAAATCACCCAAGGCCAGGCCCAGGCCACCCATCAGGCCGACTTGGAGAAAATCGCGCCGATCCGGACGCCACACGTGATCCGAACTGTTGCACCAGTTGCTTTTCGTATTGCTCATAGGCTAAGGCTGTTATTTCGACTCCGACATTTGACTCAAAACCAATACCTTTATTCACAGGACAGGGCAAATATTTTTTCCTGATATTTTGGCTGCCCCCTGCCCCGCAGAAGCTGGTTCTATCCCCTGATCCAAAGGCAAAACGCCCCCCACACATTTCGCGCCCATCGGTTGACGGATAATTTGCGGCTGGATTTCAGGGTCGGTTCGGATAATAACCAGCCCGTGAAATCTTTTCCCCTGGCCCAGCTGCTGCCAGTGCGCCAGTTCTCGCTTCGAAACGTCGACGTCCTGCTTGCCGTCCTCGTCAGCCTGACCATCGCCGCCCACGCGGCCGACAAATCGCAAACCCTGTTCAATGGGAAGGACCTCGCCGGCTGGCGACAACCGTCCGGTGAATGGAAAGCCGTCAAAGCCGTGACGCTGGATCTGAAGGACGACAAGTTGTTCGCGCTGGAACCGGGCCAGGGCGTGCTCGTCAACGGCGCGAAGGGACGGACGCCCAATTTGATCAGCGAGTTCAAGCACGGCGATGTCGAAGCGCACATTGAGTTCGTGGTGCCGAAGGGCGCGAACTCCGGTGTCTATTTTCAAGGGCGCTATGAAATCCAAGTGTTCGACAGCTGGGGTGTTAGGGAACCCAAATACTCCGATTGCGGAGGTATTTATCAGCGCTGGGTGGACGACAAGGGCTTTGAAGGTCACGCACCAAGGGTCAACGCCAGCAAGCCCCCGGGTGAATGGCAGACGTTCGACGTCGTCTTCCGCGCGCCACGCTTCAACCCCGCCGGCCGGAAGATCGCCAACGCCAGGTTCATCAAGGTGACGCTCAACGGCCAGGTAATTCACGAAAATGTGGAAGTCACCGGCCCGACCCGCGCCGCCACCTTTGAGAACGACGAGCAGCCGACCGGTCCATTGATGCTGCAAGGCGACCACGGCCCGGTGGCTTATCGCAACTTGAAGATTGAACCGAGAATCCACAAATAAGGTGAGTAAAAAGCACCGCCACCCTGCGGCCAGAAACAATTCGGCTGCCGTGCGCGCGTTGTTGACCATTCTCCTCGTCGGGTATTGGGCCACCGCGCCGGCACAAGACCAACCGAACCCGCTGCCGGGACAGCGCTTCAGACTGACCGATGGCCCCCTGTTTATTCCCGCAGGCGTGAAGGTGGGGGCGAATGGCGTTGACCTAACCTTGCATCTGCATGGAGCGCCAGCCACGGTTGAAAAGAATTTCACGCACGCCAGGCAGCCCGGCATTCTTGTGAACGTCACCTTGCCGGGCCTCTCCGCAGTCTATGCCAAACGCTTCAGCGAAACCAACGCCTTCCACCGCATACTGGACGAAACCCGCGCGCAATTAAAACTGCTCGACCCGACAGTCGAACCGCAGTTTCGGAGCGTCACGGTCACGTCCTTCAGCGCCGGCTTCGGCGGGGTGCGCGAACTCCTGAAAGATCCGGCGGCGTTCACGCGCATTGACGTGCTCGTGATGGCCGATTCCATTTACGCAGGCTACCTTGGTGAACCGGCCGCGCGAAAATTGAACCCCGCGAACATGGAAGGTTTTTTGAAATTTGCGCGCGCCGCCGCCGCCGGTCGCAAATGCTTGATCCTCTCCCATTCAGCGCAACGACCGGAAGGCTACGCCAGCACAACTGAAACCGCCGATTACCTGATCGCCCAATTGGATGGCCAACGCGAGGCGCTCTCGGAAACCTGGGCCGGCGGATTGCAACTAACCAGCCGCTTCCGAAAAGGACATTTTGATATTTACGGGTTCGCCGGCGAAACCGGCAGGGATCACATGAAGCACTTGGATAATCTTGCCCTGTGGCTGGAGCGGGGCACCTGTTCACATTCGGCACCTTAAAGGGAATGAAATTCAGGTGAAGCACTGCGACTGCAGGTCGGCAGCAGGCTCACTGCATTGAGCGAATAAGTGCCGCCGACGGGACAAAAAACATTGGTCTTCAGATAGAGTGAGGCACCGAACAAATCGCTGTTCACGGGCACATCCGCTCCGGTTTTGCCCCCGTCTGTCGCCCATTGCTACTTGGCAGATTCGAGTTGTTTGAGGTTTGAAATGCACAGGTTCCGCTGGGCGGTGGAGCGGGCGGTGATATAGTTGCGAATGCCAATGGCCGCCAGCAGCCCGATGATCCCCACCACAATCATGATTTCGACCAGGGTGAATCCCGATTTAAGGAATTTCTTGAGGGGCATAATCTGGTGGATTCTTTGCTGCCGATAGCGAACCGATTTTGGTTCTACATTAGCCCGCTCGGTTGGAAATACAATCGCAATTTTTGCCGTGCTGCCGGCGCAGTGAAGCCAATTCCACATACGCCCTTTCTCGACGCCGAAGGTTTAACGCGAATGACGGGACGAAGGATTACGAATAACACGGAAGGGACGGACGAATCCCTATCCCATCCGCGCGAGCCGCGCAATCCGCGGTTTCAAAATCGGAAATTGAATTAGAGCGAGCCAGTCAGAATCTCCCGCAACTCCTCGTCGTGGAGCGTCACCGGGTTGCTTTTCATGCTGCTGGCTTGGGTGGCTTTTTCCGCCAGGATGGAAAAATCAACTGCGGTAATTCCATATTTTTGCAACGGGGGGATTCGCAGGAGCGCGACCAAATCCCGCACCCAGACCACCCCGTCGCGGGCAGTGGCCTCGACATTGCCGGTCAGCAGACGCGCCACTTCGTCGTAACGCCGCAGTGCTTCAGCCTCCGGCGACCTGGCCTGCAGGGCCCGCACATTAACTTCCATAACCTGCGGCAGCAGCGCGGCGCAAACCGCCCCATGCGGTGCCGGAAACATCCCTCCCAAAGGCGCCGCCAATCCATGCACGGCGCCCAGTCCGGCGTTGGCCAGGGCCAGGCCGCCCAACAAACTCGCCAATGCCATGTCCGTGCGCGCCGCCAGGTCGCCTCCGCCCCACGCCCGGCGCAGCGAGCGAGCCGCCCGTGTCATTCCTTCACGACAAAACGCGTCGGTCATCGGATTCGCTTTCGTGGAAACAAAAGGCTCGATCAATTGTGTCAACGCATCCAAACCGGTGCTGGCCGTTAGGGTCGGCGGCAGATCGCTCGTCAATTCCGGATCCACCACCGCCGCGCGCGCCAGCATCAGCGGACTGCGCAGGCTGACTTTGAAACGATGCTCTGGCGATAGGAGGACGGCGTTGCGCGTCACCTCGGCCCCCGCACCCGCCGTGGTGGGCACCGCAATGAACGGCGCCCCCGGCCTTGTCAACGGCCGCGCCGCGCCGATCACTTCGAGATAATCCATCACCTCCCCGTCGTTGGTCAGCAGCGCGGCGATGGCCTTGCCCGCATCCACCGCGCTGCCGCCGCCAAAACCGACCACCACATCGCAGTGCCCCGCTTGCGCGAGCGCCACTCCCGCGCGCACCTCGTCCAGGGTGGGCTCGCCGGCGATGGAAAAAACTTCCCGACCAAGATTCTGGGCCGCCAAGGATTTTCGCAACGGCTCCGCACGCTCCGGTGAACGTCCCGTTACCAGCAGAACGCGGCGGCCCAGTTGTCGGGCCAGTGGCGCCACTTCACGAAGCATTCCCGCACCAAAAATGATGCGCGTCGCCGTGGCAAATTCAAAAGCGGTCAAGGGTGTCATGGTCCGTCGACTTCAATCACCATTACGCAAGCGTCACACCCGATTGGCATAGACACGGATTCCACCGATCGGCACGGATTCGGTCCGTGAAAATCGGTGCAATCCGTGGCGCTCAGTTTCCATTCTTGGTTGAACTTCACCAACCGGCGTCGGCGGGAAACAGATTCACGAACCTTACACTCGAACGCGGTTCCGCCATCATCGGCACCACCGTGTCGCGCCATGTCTGGTAATGTGCCGTTTCCTTGTGCTGCGCCGGTGCCGCCTCCGTCCGGTAAACCTCGACCAGCACAAAATGCGTCGGGTCATCCTGCTGCTGGACGACGTCGAACCGGGCGATGCCGGGTTCGCGCACGCTCTGCCGCGCGTTCTCGACCGTCGCGGCCTTGAAGGCCTCGACCCATTCGGGCTTCACCCGCACCTGGACATGGACGATCAACATGACGTCGGAATTATCGCGGCACCTTCGGTTTCGTTTGCGCTTCACTGAAGCACCATAGATTTTTGTGCGTGCGTACGAACACGTCACCGTTCGAAACCGCGAGCGACGCATTGGTCAGTTCATTGCCGAGTGAATTGACGCCCAACACCTCAAACCTCGGACTGGCCTTGAGGACGATGGTGTCGCCAGATTGGTTCAAAACGTAAATGTTCTCCCCGGCCAGCACCATGCACGACCACGACTCAGATTTCGGCCCTTTGCCTTTGAGCCGTTCCTCCCAGATCATTTTGCCCGTTTTCAGATCGAGGCATTCCGCGACACCTTCCGTGTTCAGGATATACACGTATCCGCCGTGGATGACACCCGAACCAAGCCGGTTCTTAGTGCGGATCTTTTGCCAGAGCCGGTGCGTGGCCGTGACATTCCCCTGCCCGCCCGGCTTCACTGCAATGGTCGTGCCCAAAAAACCACCCATCGCCACCACCACACCCTCGCCATAAATTGGCGAGGCGTAAACCAGCGGATTCAGACCGTCGCAAACCCACAGCAACTTGCCGGTCGAGGGATCGTACGCACGAAGCTGTTCGGCGCTACTCACCACCAATTCATCCCGAACGCCGGCCGTCACCAGGATTGGCGTGCTCCAGGAACCGACCATCCCGCCTTGCTCCTGTCCGGCAAAACCGTCGGTGCGCTTGGTCGGTTTCGGTTCCGGTAGATCCGCCTGCCAGAGCTTTTTTCCCGTCTGCTTGTTCAGCGCCACCAGGAACGTGCGGTCGCCGGCGCCGAAATTCAAAACGCACACCTCCCCATGCAAGACCGGCGACGCCGCATAACCCCACTCGTGATTCGACTGGCCAGGCTCGGCGCGCCAAAGTTCTTTGCCGTTGAAATCAAAACTGTAAACGCCCGCCGATCCAAACCAGGCGATCACCCGCTCGCCATCCGTGACCGGGGACGCCGAGCAATACGGATTCGTCGGATGCGTGTCCTCCTTGCCTTGAAAAGTGGTGCCAGCTTCCCAGAGCAGCTTGCCATCCGCGCGGGCAAAGCACAGCAGCAGTCGGCGGCCTTCTTTTTCAATGGCCTGGGTCACGAACACTCGCTCGTTCCATACAATCGGCGTGGAATTGCCGCGATCAGGCAGCGCAACTTTCCAACGGACATTCTCCGTGGCACTCCACCGGAGCGGCAGATTCATTTCTTTCGCCACCCCCGATCCCTCCGGGCCGCGCCATCCGGGCCAATTGCCCGCGCCGGCCGGGAACGCCGTGGCGAAGCAACAAACCGCGCCGAGCCATGCGCGCCAGGCCACGAGGAACATTGAAACCCGGAAATTCATGGTTGAAGTTTAGCGAACGCGCCTGCGGACGTGAAGCACAGAACGAGACATGTTCAAAACCGGTAGCTGCGCCGTTTGCGGTTTCTTTGGTCGGGCGACGGTGTCCGCACCGCTTCGGAGGTGTGCGCCCAGTCTGGCTACGTTCGCGGTGGGCTGAGGACAGCCTGCCTAGCCCAAATTCAGGGGCCGCGCCAAAACCCTCGGCGGCCCCATCCATCAAGCCAGGATTGCCTCGATGACTTTGCCTTCGGAAATCCATTGCGGCCGGCCCAACCGGTCTTCAATGGTCGTCTGAGGCGGAAGACCGAGATGATGCCAAAGGGTCGCCAAAATGTCTGCCGGATGCACCGGCGACTCCGCCAC
The DNA here is from genome assembly GCA_043742955.1 of Verrucomicrobiota bacterium. Taxonomy (GTDB): domain Bacteria; phylum Verrucomicrobiota; class Verrucomicrobiia; order Limisphaerales; family JAYTXL01; genus JAYTXL01. Next base: position 24,950 of record JAYTXL010000109.1, read on the forward strand.
CTCGCCGCCCTTGTTGTCGCTCGCGCCATATATAAACCCGCGCTTCACGTTTCCCCCCGCCAGTGCCACGCTGTAAACATTGGGCCAATGATCGCGCCCGGCATCCTTGTTCACCACTGGCGTGCGCCCGAACTCGCCCGCATTCACCACCATGGTCGTGTCAAGCAACCCGCGCTCCGCCAGATCCCCCACCAGCGCCGCATACGCCTGTTCCATCGGCGGCACGATGTCCCGATACGTGTTCAAAATCGCCCCGTGCGTGTCCCAGCGCTGGTTGAACTCATTGCAACTGACGAACCGCACGCCCGCCTCAATCAACCGCCGCGCCAGCAACAGCGACTGTCCAATTTTGGTGCGCCCATAGCGATCCCGTACCGCGGCCGGTTCACGCTCCAGATCCAGCGCCTGCCGCACGCGCCCATCGACGATCAATTCAAACGCGCTCTGCCGCAGCACATCCATTTTTTCACCGTGCTGCTTCTCAATCCGGTTGGCCGCGGCATCCAGCTGTCCCAACAGCGAAATCCGGTCGGCCAAACGACCGGGCGTCATGCCGTCCGTCAACTTCAGGGAAAGCGGATTGTAATTCTTGCCGCTCGGATCCCCCTCAATGACGAAGGGGTCATGGATGGAGCCGAGGAACCCGCCATATTGACCCGGCATGCGGTTGGAAGGCCCGGGGATGCTCAGCCAATTGGGCAGCGACACACTCGGCGGCACGCCGTGGACGACTGGCGTCTGGTGATTGAGAATGGCGCCCGGTCCGGGGAAATCATTCGGATGCGCCTCGCGATCCTGATCCGGCTGGTTGTTCGAGCCGGTCATCGTGACGTAGGTGCCCGCAATGTGGTTGGTGAACTGGTGCGACATCGACCGGATGACCGTGATCTGATCTGCGACCCGCGCCGTGTGCTTCATCAACTCCCCGAAGCGCACCCCGGGAATATTGGTGGCGATGGAATCAAACGGTCCGCGAATTTCCCGCCCTGCCTGCGGCTTCGGATCCCACAGATCAAGGTGGCTCGGACCGCCCTGAAGCATGATGAAAATGGCCTGGTTGCCATTGTTCGCCGGCTTGGCACCCGATGCCCGCCACGAGCCACCCGCGGCTGTTCCCAGCACACTGATCGCTCCGATGCGCAATATTTCCCGACGGTTCAACTTAAACATAGGCCTGGCTCGCAGGCCGTTCGACGCCCCGCGAGCAACGGAAATTCGTTTCGACCGCAACCATCAGCAACACCTTATTACCGGCCCGCGCCCCGTCAAGCGCTAGTCTCCCTCTCGCCTCTGGAGCGCCGGTCTCCGACCCGGCCTGGTTCGAACTCACCCACGCGCCGGATTGGAGATCGGCGCTCCGGTTCGTGAGCCGTCCAGCCTCACCAATGACAAACCTGAACATCACTGCCAAAGTGAAGAGGTGCTGATCTCCGGCGGAAGCAGTTTGAGCGAACTGACGTCCACTTCTACGAAGCGGAGGTTCACGGCAAGGCGCCACCAAGCCGGGCCGGTGATCGCCACGGCCGAGCGCGCGTAGGTGCAGGCCCAGGAAATTCCTTCTTTCGTGGCCAATTCAATTTCAGATTTCAGGTTGGGCCGTATCCAACCGCTTGCGCATCCGCACCACCGGCAGCCTCAATCCCACTGCCAGGGGAACTTCGTAACGCTCCCTGACGTGGTAACCCGCGACGGCGTAGAGCGGTTCACCCGTCAGCGTCGCCACCAATTCGGCGTTTTGAAATCCGGCCTCGCGAATCGCGGCCTCGCACGCGGCCAGAATGCTGCGCCCGATGCCGCGCCGCACCCAGTCCGGGTGGACAAAGAATGCCCGGACCCGGGCCGGGTCACATTTCGAATCCAGCAACGCGTCCTGTCCGCTCCGGCCACGGTCACCGCCAAACATCGCCCTGCGCCGGCTCCACCCGCCCCCACCGATGATCTCCCCCTTTTCTTCGACCGCGAAATAGGTGCCGTCGCGAATGAGCTGGCGGTCCACACCAAAGACCGGCCCCAATGCCGTTTCAATTTGCGCCGGGGAATAATGCGCCGCCTGCAAAGCACGCACCGAAAGCGGAATGAGTTTCTCAAGCGCGGGAACATCTCCCTCGGTTGCGAGCCGCACGTTCCAGTCCGGTTTCAAGCCATCGCCCTCGTAATGCCGGGATGATTCTCAAGGCGTTGCATAACTGATGAGGCGCAAAAATCCGGGCTAGCTCCCTCTCCCCTCCCAACAGGGAGGGCCGGGGTGAGGAGGACGATTGGGAAATGAGTTCTGCAAACGTCTTCGCTCACCAAGCCACGGTTTACGGGGTGAGGTTTCCTGTCTCACAATTCTCTTTGCCACACCCGCAGTCACCCCCCTCCTGATCGCTGAAATCATGCTTGTCCCAGCTCGGATCCAAGCCCAGATCCTTCAGCATTTGCAGGTCTTTTTCCACGGACTGATTGAGCGTGGTGAGATAGTTTCCAACCATGAGCGCGCTGGCGCCGGCGGTGAAGACCATGCTCTGCATGTCGCGCAGATTCACGGTGCGTCCGCCCGCGATCATGATTTCCTGGCGCGGCAACAGCAGCCGGAAACACGCAATGGTCTTGAGAATTTCCAGCGGCGGCAACGGCGCGTTCTTCGCGAACGGCGTGCCGGGAATGGGATTGAGGATATTGATGGGGACGACATTCGCGCCCAGTTCGCGCAACGATAGCGCCAGGTCGCAGCGGTCTTCGCGCGTCTCGCCCATCCCAATGATGCCCCCGGAACAAATCTTGAGCCCCGCCTTTTTCAGATAGCCAATCGTCTCCAGCCGATCCTCGTAAGTGTGCGTTGAACAGGTCTGCGGAAAAAAGCGGCGCGAGCTTTCCAGGTTATGGCCGTAACATTCCAGGCCCGCGTCCTTGAGCCGGTCCGCCACCGCCTGGCTTTTGATGATGCCCAGCGAGGCGTCCGGCCGGGTCTTGCCGGTGGCCTTCAATTCGCGGATGCGGTCGCACACTTCGTCCAGCAGCGGACCTTCCTTCAACCCCTTCCACGCCGCGACCAGGCCGACCGCCGTGACGCCGTGCTGATTCGCCTCTTCCGCCGCCGCGAGCACGGGCTCCGGGTCCACGAAACCGTATTTGGGCGCGCCAGTCTGGTAGGCGGATGATTGGGCGCAAAAACTGCAGTTCTCCGAGCACGCGCCCGCCTTGGCGTTGACGATCGAGCACAGATGAATTTTGTTGCCCTTAAAATGTTCGCGGATTCGGTTGGCCCACGCCATGAGATCGAAGATGTCGGCGGAGCTTTCGAGCTGGAAAAGGAACAGCGCCTCGTCGCGCTCGATTCGTCCGCCCGCCAGCACACGCTTACCGAGCTCGGCGATGCGTTGAGATTTGCTCACGTCAACTAATTGCGAAGTCATGGTTGACAGCATAATGGATCGGAGTGTTTGTGCAAGCGCGGTGTGGGGCCGGGGGAAAGTGTCACCGGGCACGTCTATCAAATCGGGGCAAGACCACTATTGATAACGACTACTCAGATTACGTCTCCAACATTAGGACGACTCT
>JAYTXL010000110.1:0-13621 GCA_043742955.1 Verrucomicrobiota bacterium
GACCGGCTCATAGCCATTCTCTGCGGCACGGCCAGTATTCGGGACGTGATTGCGTTCCCGAAGACGGCCAAGGGCACCTGCCTGATGACCGACTCGCCGGCGGGGGTTTCCGCGCGGCAGTTGCGCGACCTCCATCTCGAGGTGAAGGCGAAAAATCAGGAGTAGTTACAGAACCACATAAGCCTGTTACCGTCCAAGCCAATGCTTACCCGACTCAAAGTCAACGGTTTTAAAAACCTCGTAGGGGTGGACGTTCGCTTCGGTCCTTTCACCTGCATTGCTGGTGCGAACGGAGTGGGGAAATCGAATCTCTTCGACGCCATCCGATTTCTCAGTTTAACCGCCAACTATCCTCTCCTTGAAGCGGCGCTCCGCGTCCGGGACGAAAACGGCCATAGCAATGATGTTCGTGGATTGTTTCATAAAGTCGGAGACCAGCCGGTTGACGAAATCTCATTTGAGGCAGAGATGATCGTGCCTCAGCAGGCGGTGGATGATCTTGGTCAAGTTGGACGGCCAACGATTTCGTTTCTACACTACTGGCTGACCATCCGTCTTCGATCCAGCACCACCAATGGGGACAATCCAAACCCGCTTGAGATTGTTCGCGAAACGTTGGAACACATCAAGAAGGGAGATGCTCATGAACATTTGTTGTTTGAGCATAATGTTCATGATTGGCGCAATGCGGTGGTGACAGGAAGACGGGCGGGTATCGCATTCATCTCGACCACGGAACCGGGTTCGAGTGGTCGGATCATCAAACTGCATCAAGATGCTCAAGACGCCAAAGGCGGGGGGCGGGCCTTCGAGCGAGCCGCAAACACGATGCCGCGGACGGTACTTTCTTCAGCAACCGCCGCCGAAAGCCCAACGGCCTTGTGCGTTCGCCGGGAGATGCAGTCCTGGCGGCTATTGCAATTAGAGCCATCAGCGCTCCGGCAACCGGACGAGTTCGCCGCTTCGACACATTTGGAAAGCAATGGGCGCCACCTGGCCGCGAATCTCGCCCGATTGACCACAAAGGGAGACCCGGACCGGATCTACAGCCAGCTCTCAAACCGGTTGAGTGGATTGATCGGCAGTGTTCGATCCATCCGTGTGGATCGTGATGAGAAGCGCGAACTGCTGACCTTGATGATGACAGGAGTGGATGGGACCGAGCATCCGGCGCGTGCGTTGTCCGATGGAACGCTTCGTTTCATGGCACTCTCGGTGTTGGAGCAGGACCCTGAAACGCCTGGTCTGATTTGCATGGAAGAACCGGAGAATGGAATTCACCCTGACCGAATTCCCGCGATTCTAACGCTGCTTCAGGACATCGCGACGGATCCGGATGAGCCAGCGGACGAATCGAATCCTCTACGGCAGGTCATCGTGAACACTCACTCGCCTTCGGTTGTGATGGCGGTACCGGACGAGGCGATCTTGTTGGCGAAACCGGCGAAAGATCTCCGTGACGGCAAGGAGTTCACCCGCGTGGAGTTTGCTTGTCTTTCCGATAACTGGAGAACAAAAGCCGAGGTCAAACCGGCGGTTGTGACCAAGGGCGAGATGTTGAGCTACCTCAACCCAGCGGCCGTTATCCGAACGACCACACCATCGAAACACCGTTCCCGGCGAGTGATTGACCATCCCGAGTTTGGGCTTTTTGTTTCATCTTAGTTCTATGATGAAGGCCATTCGGCACACCCTGATCACCGACGGGAGGACGGACGCAAACTTGATTCCCATCATTGATTGGTGTCTCAAACAGGCCGGAGACGTTGCACAGGGCACGCGTGCCGAATTTTGGCGCTTGCAGAAACCACCGGATGGATTGGCCGGACGCATCGCCAAGGCGATTGAGCTTTTCCCTTGCGATATTCTTTTCGTGCATCGCGACGCTGAAGGGGATGCTCTGGCGGCAAGAGTGTCGGAGGTGCGTGAGGCATTTGAAACTGTTCAACAAAAAGGAATCAAATTCCCTGCGGTCGCCGTAGTCCCGGTGCGCATGTTGGAGGCGTGGCTTTGTTTTGATGAACGCGCCATTCGGAACGCGGCAGGCAATCCCAACGGAACAACTTCGCTCGATCTCCCCCCGTTGAATCGAATCGAATCAAGGCCTGATCCAAAGGAGGATCTAAATAGAGCTCTTCGGGAGGCAAGCGAACTGTCCGGGCGGCGGCTTAAGAAATTCAAAACGGCGACGGCGTTTTGGCGAATCACCGACAACATCGAGGATTTTTCGCCACTGCGAAAATTACCGGCCTTTCGAGCTTTTGAAGAATCTCTGAGGCAACTGAAAGCAGGCGGCTGGCAACCCGGCTTCTACGGAAGCACCGGATAGCCACTCCACCAGCTATTGAAGTGAAGACGGCACGAAGAACTAACTTCAGTTTGAATGCATTCGGCATAATTCTGGCCGAAATGGCTTAACAATATTGCCCTGCGCAACGTGGTTGTGTAGGGTGTCGCACCTTTGAAAAATTGGTTTAAGATGAGCAATAAAGCGAAAGAACATACTGGGCAGGAACCGCCGGATAAAACGCCGAAGCCGGAGTCGGGTGAGGCGGCGTGCGGGCCGGAGCAAGCCCCGCTGACCCTGGCGCAAATCGAGGAGTTGAAGGCCCGCGCGGCCAAGGCGGACGACCATTGGGATCGATTGCTGCGGCAGACGGCGGACTTTGATAATTTCAAGAAGCGGGCCGCGCGCGAGCGGCAGGAGGCGATTAAATTTGCCAATGAATCGCTCCTCGAAAAGTTGGTGCCGGTGATGGACAATTTTGACATGGCGCTGGTGGCCGCCAGCCAGGCCCAGAGTGGTTCGGCGGAATCATTGAAGGCCGGGGTGGGGATGATTGCGACGCAGTTCAAGGCGGCCTTGAGTGAGTCGGGGTTGGAGGAAATTGAGGCGTTGGGCCAGCCCTTTGACCCCAACTGGCATGAGGCGGTTTCCCAGCAGGAATCCCCCGGAGTGCCGGAGGGGCAGGTGGTGCAGCAGCTCCGCAAGGGGTACAAGCTGCGCGACCGGTTGTTGCGGCCGGCCATGGTCATCATTGCCAAGAACCCGGCGGAGTAGTCCTATGGCCAAACGAGATTATTACGAGGTTTTGGGGGTGGAGCGTGGCGCCGATGAGGAGGCCATCAAGAAGGCTTACCGCAAACAGGCTGTTAAATTTCACCCGGACAAAAATCCCGGGGACAAGTCAGCGGAGGATAAGTTCAAGGAATTGGGCGAGGCTTATGAGGCGCTGAGCGATCCGCAGAAGCGGGCCGCGTATGATCAATACGGGCACGCCGCCTTTGACCCGCGCGCCCGTGGTCCCGGGGCGGGTTCGGGCCGTCCGGGCGGTGGTTTTCACGATCCATTCGACATTTTTCGCGAAGCGTTCGGGGCGGGTGGAGGCGGGGGCGGGGGCGGGATTTTTGACGAACTTTTCAGTGGTGGTCAGCAGCGCGATCCCAATCAAGTCCAGCGCGGATCCGATCTCCGCTATGACATGGAGATCAAGTTTGAAGAGGCAGTGTTGGGTTGCGAGAAGGAAATCTCCATTACCAAGCCCGACCGCTGCGAGGTGTGCAGCGGCTCCGGGGCCGAGGCCGGGTCCACGACCAAATCGTGCGCCACTTGCGGTGGACGAGGGCAGGTGGTGAGCTCGCGCGGCATCTTCAGCATCGCGCAGACCTGCCCGCGCTGTGAAGGCGCCGGGAAGCTGATTGAAAAACCCTGCCGCACCTGCCGCGGCAAGGGAAGGTGCGAGCGCAGTTCCAAGATCAAGCTCAAGATTCCGGCTGGCGTGGACACCGGTGCACGGTTGCGATCCACCGGCAACGGCGAAGCCGGGCTCCGCGGCGGCCCGCCGGGCGATTTGTACGTGGTGCTGCACGTGAAGCCGCATGAAATCTTTCAGCGCGACGGGGATGATTTGGTCTGCGAAATCCCGGTTAGCTTTGTTCACGCCGCCCTCGGATCGGAATTGGAAGTGCCTACCCTCATCGGCAAGGCGAATATTAAGATGCCGGAAGGCACGCAGACCGGGACGATTTTCCGACTTAAGGGGAAGGGGGCTCGCAATGTGCAGGGTTATGGGCACGGCGATTTGCACGTGCGCGTGACCGTGGAAGTGCCCGCGCACCTAAACCACGCGCAGCGGGTGAAATTGCAGGAGTTTGCGGAATTGTGCGACGCCAATGTCAACCCGTTGAGCAAGGGCTTTTTCGAGAAGGCGCGCAGCTTCTTCAAGTAATCGACCGTTGGTCACGGGACTCGATATTCACCCCCAATTCCCATGCACCGATTCTATTTGCCGCCCGCCCAGACACGCAGCCCTGAGTTAACCCTGTCCGAGCGGGACGCCCACCACGCGCTTAACGTGTTGCGGGTTCGGCCAGGCGAGCGGGTCGTGGTGCTGGATGGTGCCGGCCAGGAATTATTGTGCGAGGTGCGGTCGGTGGAGCGGCCCGCCGTTACCTTGGTCGTGCGGCAGAACAATATGATTCCGGCGTTGCCATATCAACTAACCCTGGTGCAGGCCATTCCCAAGGGGAAAACGATGGATGGCATCGTGCAGAAGGCCACGGAACTGGGGGCGCATCGCATCGTGCCGATCTTGTCGGAACGGACGGTGACGCAGGTGGAAGGCGAGGCGGCCGAGCACAAGACCAACAAATGGGAGGCGGCGGCGGTGGAGGCGATCAAGCAATGCGGTTCCGCCTGGTTGCCGCACGTGGAATTACCCCTGAGCCCGCAGGCTTTCCTGGCGCGCCAGGAGAAATTTGAATTATCGCTGATCGCGTCGCTGCAGGCAGACAGCCGTCATCCGGGCGAATATTTAAAGACCTTTCGATCGGAGCAAGGACGATTGCCGAGCAAGGTTTGCGTGTGGGTGGGGCCGGAGGGGGATTTTACGCCTGCGGAAATTAACGCCATCAAAACGGCCGGCGCCCTGCCGATCACGCTTGGTCCCTTGGTGCTGCGGAGCGAAACCGCCGCTATTTATTGTCTTTCCGTGTTGAACTACGAGCTGCAGGCTCCGCGGGTTTGATCCGGGGGTCACTTGGTCTGCAACAATTTCTGAAAATCGGGATTCGGTCGCAAGTTTACAAAATGAGAGTCTTGAGCGGCGAGGCTTTGCAAATTCCTGGCTTTGGGATCCTGTTTTAGTCGTTGGGTACTTAGAGTGAGCGCGCGATTGAGGGCGAGGAGTGCGGCGGGATTTTTGCCCAGCGCGGCCTGGACGGTGGCCAGGTCATACCAGGCCTCGGGATTGTTGGGAGTGACTTTGACCAGGCGCGCCAGCACGGCTTCCAGTTTGCCACCGTCTTGTTTGAGGGCATAGACCTGAGCCGCATTCATGAGGGTGCCAGCATCCGCCTGCGGATTCGCGAGGTGCTGTTCGACGATGAGTGCCGCCCGGGCGAGCATGGCCTGGCGTTTGGCGGGTTGGCTGGCTAGGTCGTAACAGTGATCGGCGCTCAACAAGGTTTGAATGCTGGCGTTTGGATTGGTGACCAGTTGATCAATGATGGCGCTGGCTTGCTGGGTATTCTTGGCCTCCAAATACGCACTGAACAGGTTGACGGCGTTGGTCACGTTGGCCGGATCGGCCCGGTATTGCGACTCGAGCGCGGCGAAAGTGCCCGCTGGCGCGGCGGGTGCGGGCACACTCGTGGTGGTGGCGCCCGCCTGCGATTTCATCTGCTTGACGATGTTCTCCAATTGATCCACCAGGTTCTTGATATTATCGTTGGCCGGATCCAATTTCCAGCAGGTCCGGGCAATGAGCAGCGCGTCGTCCGCACGGTTGAGGCTGATCAACAGGTTGATGTATCGGAAGGTGGCCTCGGGGCTGTACGGGCAGAAAGCGAAAGACTGCCGGTAGGCGAAGTCCGCCTCCTTGATCATCCTTTTCTGTTCGGCCAATAGCCGTTGTTGTTCCGCGACCGGCCGCGGTTGGCGGAGTTGATCGGCGCAATGGTTGATCCGCCACGCGTATAATCCGCCCAGGGCGCTGCGAAGTTTGGAAAAAGCTTTCTGCGCATTGTCATCGCGCAGAAATTTCGGGTCCGCCGGGAGACCGGTATCGACGTGGTTCAGGTAGGCTTTTTCCGCGAACGCGCAGATATTTGAGACGGAGGTGTCATAAGTGATCCAGTTGCCGATCAGCCGTTCGGAATATTGCGTCCAAAACGCATGGTCGGTATCGACAATCTCCTGCGTCATTTCGGCCAGGGGTTGGCGGTTGATCTTCATGATGATGCCAAACGGCGTCAGGTGGTGGAACATCCAGTCTAGTGGGAAGCTCTCCTCGACATAAAATTCGTGGCCGGGATTTTTGTCAAAAATGACCTTGGTGAGCAGTCCGTTGATGGCCATGACGGCCACCTGTCCGCTCACGGTGATGCGGTTATCCACCAGGTGCACGTCTTCCCCGGGCTTGATCTGTTTCGGTTCGTTGGGCGATTGGAGGTCGTGCTGGAAGCGGACCTGTGCTTCCCCAACGTAGTCTTGAAAGGCCTGTTGGGAATCCGCCGGGGTGGGGGTGATGATTTCCTTGGGTGGATACACGCCTTCGAGTCGTCGCCGATCCTCGATGCGCTGCCCGAGGTTCGTAAAAAAAGTGTCGAGCGGTTTGACCGCGCGGGCGAGCAGATTCGTGTTGGAATTTCGCTCCCGCTCCTTTCCGGAGCGCAACAATTCAGAGAAAAAAAGCGGGTCCTTCTGCTCACTGCGATTGTAGTGGGCACGGATGTAATTCAGATAGGTGGCGTCGGCAAGGGCATTTTGGGTGATGAGATAAACGTCGCGCCGGTCAAAAACCGGATCGCGGGGCTTACACCGGGCCGGGATGAAGCTCTCGCAAAAAATCATGTAGGTGGGGTTGAACCGGCCGGGATCGGTGCCGCCAAACAAGACGGCATTGCGTGCCATCTCGGGGTACAGGGCCTGGTTGTTCTTCGCCTTGAATGGCGGGGTGAACATGTCATGCCCGAACCAGTAACCAAAGAGATGTCCGCGCTGCTCGTTGTCCGCCCAGTGGGAAAGAATGGAGTAAGCCGGCATCACGGCCATCATACCTATGAGGCACACCATTGGCACGCGCTCGCGTATCAATCCAAAAACCGCGACGGAGCAGAGTGCCAGCGCCAGGCCGAAGAGCACGGCCGCCCGGGCGGCGGTGGCCATGTTTTGCAGGTCTACGAAGGTGTAGAATGCCACGGCGGCGGCCGCCACGCAGGCCCACATGGCCCACCCGCGAAACCGTTCATAACCGGTCGCCAGCGTGGCCCCGATCAGGGTCAGGCCGTAACCAATGAACATCGAAATGATGACATAGGAGGCAGTGAAGAAGACGCGATTGAGTCCCTGGCTTTGGCGGTCGGGCTGGGGATTCAGCAGAATCATGAGCAGCACACCCAGACAAAGGAAAATCGCGGACAAACCTGCGATCCACGCGCGTTCCCGTTTTTGCATGCGGAAATAGAAGAAGAAGGGCACGAGGGCGATCAGCAGATAAATGAAATTGAATTCCTCCATGGTGCCGCCGCCGTAGTGCCAGAGCTGTTTGATGAACCGCAGCGGGTCGTTGAAAATGTTGGTTGGATTGGCCTTTTCATACTGGCCGCGCGAGAGCGCGTGAAAAAATCCCTCCACCGTGCGGGCATAGCCCCAGTTCATCGGAGGATTGGTCATCGAGGCCAGCGGCATGTAGAAATAGAAGGAGATGCCGAGCAGCCACATCGTTCCCAGCTTCACGATGGGGAAAACCACCGTTCCAAAAGTCTCGACGCGCATCAGCACGCGGCCGGAAAGCACGACCAGGCAAAGTCCGATGAAGTTGTGGATGAGGAAATAGGAAGGCGAATCATAATACCAGTTTAACTTGCCGCTCGAGCTCCTCCAAAGTGTGACGATGTAAACCGCCGTCAAAATAAGCACTTCACCTCCCCATTTCGGCAGCGTACCCGGCTCCTTACTTTTTTTCGAAAGATAAGGCGGCACCACGAACGCCAGCAATGCGCCCGTGCCACAGATGTGGATCACCATTCCTAAAAGTTTCGATCCGTCCGCCTCGAATACTTTGGCGGTAAGCATGATCAGATAGACAATGTAGGCACCGCCAATTACGACGAGATTGTCGCGGAGCAGGGCCATCCAATCCTCCACCTTCTGCATGGTGAGGCAAGCGAGCCAAGCGTAGGTCGCCATGGAACCGATGCCGATGAGCAGGTAAATATGGTAGAGCGCCGGGTTGGCATCGAACATGGTGAGGGTTTTGTTCGCCTTGAGCACCAGGCCCAGAATGAAAATCACGCTGTTCGCCAGGAACAGGTCGCGACCCAATTTCGGCTGCGCTGCCAGCACGGCCACCTCGATTCCCACCGCCGCGACGATCAGTGTTTGGTGGTTGGTGAAACAGACCCCGAACAGGAAGGCCGCCCAATACAAATAGCGCATCTGGACGGGCGCATACATCCACCGCAGCAGGCAGCACAGCACGCCCATGAGGGACAGGACGCTGAAGGGATAGACCTCCACAATCACCGCCTGGCTCCACATGAATCCGTTAAATCCGAGCAGCATTCCGGCCACGCAACCGGAGACGACACAAAGCGCGCTTTCCCACTTTTGTTCGAGACTTTTGAACTCGCTGATCCCTTCCAGAATCATGCTGCTGCCGCGCGACACCAACAGGCCAATCAGCCCGCACGACAAGGCTCCGGCGACGGCCGAAGACAGCGCCACCCGCCAGGCGATGTTTGAAAACGGCACCAGCACCGTGAACAGCCAGGTGTAGAGGGTCCAGACCGGGTAACCCGGCGGGTGGGGGACCGCGGCATAAAACGAGCCGACGGCGAGTTCGCCGGAATCCTCAAGGGTCAGATCCGGTGCCAGCGTCAGGTAATAACCGATGAAGACCAGCAATGCGGTGATGCCGAAGGTGAACCAATCCACCCTGCGGAACAAGGGTGGTGGGGCGGGCGGCGGCGGAACGATTGGTTTTGCTTTGGCGGCGGCGGCGGGCCCAGGCGCGGACACGGACTTGCCTTTGGGCGGCGGCCCTTTGGAATCCCCCGGTTTTTGTTTATCGTTGCTCATCAATCGTTAATCAAACTATTGGTTCGAACTAACCGAAAAGAGGACATAGTTGAATTGGAAGGGCTGGTCTTTGTCGATTCAAAAGTAGCCAGCTGCCAGCGGTTCCGGTTGAAATCGCCGTCGGCCCCCAAAATAACGAACTGATCGCTCCACGCCAGCGTGGCTAGCAGCCGGTTTGCGGGGAGGCTGCCCGCGTTGCTGGCCGGTTGGGGATTTGATTGGAGGCTTAGCAACGTAAGCAGCAAGCAGCCCAGAACCGGGCTCAACCGCCACCAAAAGGTGCCCCCGGCCAGGAAGGAGGGCGTCTGGGCGGAGTTGGCAAATAACCTGGCTCTAAGCCGCCCGGCCGGCGGGCGTGGACGCCAGGAGCCGAGTTGCGTTTCCAAGGGGTTGAGTTCGTTCATGCGATTCTCCTTTTAGTCCGGCCCGAATTTTTTGGAGGCCATACCGGTAACGGCTGGCAATGGTGTTGGGGGAAAGCCCGAGCAATCCGCTGATCTCTTCAAACGTGGACTGATGCCAGAGTTTCAGAACAATGACCTCCCGCTGCTCGGCAGGCAGCAGTGCCAGCTCGCGCATCGCGCTTCGCTCGGCCTCGCTCTCCCCAGCGGACCGCTCGAACCAGCGATGGGACTCCAGTTCCCGAGTCAGCCGGCGCCAGAGTGTGCGTCGATAATTCAGCGTGCGGTTGCGATAACTTCGCAGGCAATAATTTTCGGGTTGCTCCGGTGAACGCGGGAGGCGTAACAGGGCGGCAAAGGTCTCCTGCAGCACGTCTTCTGCCTCGCCGTGACTCAGTCCGAGCGCCCGGCCATAGAGGATCAGCTTATCAGCCTTGGCCACGTAGAGACATTCGCACCAATGGGCTCCGGATTGAGGTTCAGCTGGTTCCATTCCACTGGGTAGACACCCACACCGCGAAACTTGTGTAAAGTATTTAAAAATATCTTGCCGCGGGCCGCCGCCGCGCTCCAGAGGAAGTGTTTGAATGCGTTCCCTACGGTCGCCCTGTTTCCCCAGCCTTGCCTTCCACCGGGGTTTGGGCAAGCTGCGCCGGTTGAAATTCCTCCGGCAAGTATCATCGCGCCGTCGCTGGCTGGCCGCCCTTGGCTTAGGACTTTTATGGGCGGCCGCATATCCCAAGATCGGGTTGGCTGGGGCTGCTTGGCTTGTGCCCGGCTTGTTATTGCTCCTGACGATGGGGCAAGGCCATGGACGATCCTTTCGGCTGGGCTACCTGGTTGGATTGGCGCAGAGCCTCGCCTCGCTCCATTGGTTGCTCTTCATTCCGGTTTCGGTCGCACCGATCTTTGGTTGGCTGGCCTTGAGCGCCTACCTGGCCTTGTATCCAGCCTTGTGGATCTGGCTCTGCTGGAAGCTGTTTCCAGTGGCGACGCGAGGCGAATCCCGTCCGGATCCAGGGGTGTTCGTCGACGGTATCAGTCCTAAGCCCCAGTCGGACCTGGCCCTCCTTTCGAGTCTGAACTGGTTTCAAAGAGCCGGTTGGTTATTGGGTTGCGCCGCGGTTTGGGTGGCGTTGGAAATGGTTTTGGGCCGTTTGCTCACGGGGTATCCCTGGCTCTTTCTCGGCATGTCCCAATACAAGATTCTTCCCTTGATCCACGTCGCCTCCGTGACGGGCCTCTACGGCATCTCGTTTCTTGTCGCCTGGTTCTCGGTTTCCCTGGCCGGCGCCGTTGCGTCGGTGGTCTCGCGACCTCACCATGTCCGGGGTTATCTGGCGGATTTGCGATTGCCCCTGCTGGTGCTGGCCGTGGTCGTGGGTGTCGGTTTTGCTAAATTGGTCGGCCAACCCACCCCACCGCGTGAGCTCAAGGTGGCGCTGGTCCAACCAAGCATCCCGCAATCAATGATCTGGGATTCCAAGGACAACACGAATCGCTTTAAACAGTTGCTCCGGCTTTCCGAACTTGCCCTCGCCACGCAGCCCGACCTCCTGATCTGGCCGGAGGCCGCCGTGCCCACCGAGTTGCGCTACGACGCGCCGACGTTCGACGCGGTCGCCCGGCTGGCCCGCGATCACCGGGTTTGGATGATCGTCGGTTCCGACGATGCGGAGCCAAGCAAAACCTCCCAGAACCCAAAAGAGGCCGATTATTTCAACAGTGCTTTTCTGGTGAGCCCGACGGGACAGTTGTTGGACAAGTATGACAAGCGGCGCCTGGTTATCTTTGGCGAATATGTGCCCCTCACGCGATGGTTGCCCTTCCTGAAACATTTTACCCCCATCCAGAGCGGTTTCACTCCGGGCGAAAAACCGGTGTGGTTTGAAATGGTCGAACCGCACGCCAAGGTTTCCGTGTTAATTTGTTTCGAGGATGCCTTCCCGCATCTGGCACGCGACTATGTGCAGGCCGATACCGATTTTCTGGTCAATCTGACCAATGACGGCTGGTTCGGCGAAGGGGCCGCGCAATGGCAGCACGCCGCCAATGCCGTGTTCCGCGCCGTGGAAAACAACGTGCCGCTCGTGCGTTGCACGAACAACGGGTTGACGTGTTGGATCGATCGGTTTGGCGGGATGCACGAAGTCTATTTTGGGGATTCCCCGAATGTTTACCGGGCCGGATTCAAGACGGTAAAAATTCCTTTGCTGGCCCCCGGTGAAAAGCGCGTGCCCACATTTTACAATCGTCACGGCGATTGGTTCGGTTGGAGTTGTTTTGCCCTGGTCGGCATTTTACTGCTGCGAAAACGGGTTGGTTGGAGCCGATTTTAAATCTCGTCCGGTGAGGGCACCGGGCCGGCGTAGAAGGGCAATGGTTGTTGATTGCTTTAGGCCGCGTGCCCTCACGCGGTGTTTTGGGTGTCTTTTTGAATTGGCTCGAGACAGAACGCGGCGGTTGCGGGAAGCCGCCGGAAGTTTTGCCCGCAGATGCCCGCAGATTTACACGGATAAGAATGAAGCAGTTCCGGCGGATAATCCAACCGCTAAAGGTTCGCTTCTTGAAGCAGACAAGCTCTTTCTTTTCTTTTACCCCATTCCCACCCATCCGTTTTTATCTGCGGGCAAAACCGCCTTCACCGGCATCGATCCGGCCAAGCTCTCAAGTTGGATTCAATGTCTTAGAATGAACGGCCGATAGATAACCGGGGCGACCGGTTTGGCCGCCGGCCCTGCGACATCCACTTCAAAGGGACGGGCCAGACTATTACCGGCAAGATCCTCCAGCACGCTGCCCATCGCCAGGCGATAGTTTCCCGGCGGCCACGCCGAGGCCGGTTCAAAGTTCCAACTTAATTCACCCGTTCCGATTTCGATCTGTCCCGGCACGCGTTTGCCGGCGGCGGTTTCAACCCATAACTGACTTTGGAGTAACGCCCAATCATGCGCCTTCGGAAACGTCAGCCGCAATTTTCCTCGGGTCGACGCGGGGGGCGATTCGAGTTTCCACACGCGGGCGTCAGGTTGCGTGTGATCGGCTGGACCCGCGTGAAATGGCTTCTCGATGGCGCGCCCCAACGGAACGCCGCGCTGCGATGGCCAGTCACCGGCAATCACCAGGGTGTAACTGTGTCCCGCCACCAACACCGGCCCGATTTCAACATTCAGGTTCACGCCGGTCTTTTGCCGGCCCGGATGAAACCACAACGTCAACCGGCGGCCGTCCATTGACCAGAGCTCGGTTTCGCGAAAGGGTTCCGGCACTTCCAGGCCGTGCGCGTCGAGCAGTTTAAAATACTTGAAATTGTCCCCCGTCTGCATGGGCTCCGAAAACACGAGGTAGAATTTCAAATGATTGGCGGGCACTTCGGAACCGGAGGGATAAATACCGGTGACGATCGGCGGTGCGGCGGGTTTTTTCGACGCGAGCTGATATTCGCGGACGATGGGCGCCATGCCACGGACGGCCAAACCGGGCCACCGTGTCGGGTCAAATCTTGCCTGATATTTCTCGCCCGGCAGCAAGGGATATTTGGGCTGGAATTCGAGTCGGTTGCCCGTGACGGAATATTCCCCCAGCAGGGGTAGGGTGGGTGTTTTCCCGGCGGCAACACTGGCCGGTGCCAGCCGGAGGGAAAGGATCGGCTCCCAGAAATCCGTCGCGCTCGCCGCTGGGATCTGCGGCCAGACAGACGGATCGGAGGCGGTGACCCAAAGTGTTGCCTTTGCCGGGTCCGATTCTCGAATTCGAATCTCCATGGCAAAGCGAATTTCGTCGGCCGTTGGGCCGGGCCTGATCGGGCGCGCCTCAAGGGGGATGGATTCACACCCAACCACCACCGCCAGACCGACCGCAAGGACTCCGGGTAATACAAAACGGTTCACAGGAAATTCGGTAATCTGGGCGCAGCGGGGGCACACATCCAAAACAATGGCATCGCTCATTTTTAGTTTTCATTGCAGCTTTTGGAAAGCGAATTACAAATCCCCTCGTGAACACTGCAAGCCCAAATACCAAGCCAACACCCGCCACGCCAAGGTTCCTTTGTTTAGCAGTGGAAGTGATTGGGGATACGGGTGAAAAGGTTTTAGTAGACAAGAATGCCCGATTCTGGTTCCGTTGACTGGGATGA
>JAYTXL010000111.1:0-6329 GCA_043742955.1 Verrucomicrobiota bacterium
CGCCAATTACTACAAACGTGTTCGCACCATCGTATTCTGAACCTATGGACTTTTCTTAATTCAATGGCAGTGGGCCAGTGGCCTGTGCTACCCAACGGAGTAACCACCGCCACTTCGGAGTTCGGGTTCAACCCACCCCTATTTTCTCGGCCAGCTCCTCGGCAGGATAGGTCCAGATTTCCGCCAGGGTCGGATGATAATGCGGCATCGCCGCCAACTCGCGCACGGTCATTCGCTTCGCCATGGCCGCAATAATTTCGTGGATTAATTCGCCGCCCATCGGGCCCACGCAGCAGCCGCCCAGAATTTCTCCGGTGACCGGATTCGCGAGCAGTTTCACAAAACCGTCCTTCGCTTCCATGATCAGCGATTTGCCGTGATCATTAAAGGGGTAGCTCGCCGCCAGGCAAGAAACCTCCCCGGCCTGCGCCGCCTTCTCAGTCAGGCCCACACAGCCGATCTGCGGGTCGGTGAAGACCACGCTGGTGAGCAAGCGATAATCCATGGTCCGCCGCCCGGCATCCGCTGCGAGGTTGTGGGCGGCAATTTCACCCTGCTGAATCGCGATGTGCACAATCTCATGCGGCCCGGTGCAATCGCCCGCCGCGTAGATGTGTGACGCACTGGTCTGCATCTGCGCGTTCGTGATAATCCGTCCCCGCTCCGTCGTTTGAACCCCGGCTTTATCCAGCCTCAGCAGCGCCGTGTTTGGCGTCCGGCCCAGCGCATATAATATCTCCTCGGCCGCCACCCGCACCGTTCCACCGGCATGCGCAAAGCTCACGTATTTCTCCGTCCCCTCCCGCCCGACCCCCGCCAGCCGGGTATCCGTGAAAACCCGGATGCCTTCGCGCTGGAATACCTTCTCAATTTCAGCGGCGGCGTCGGTGTCAAAGTCCCGCAGCAAATGCGCCCCGCGCTGAATCAGGGTCACCTCCACGCCGAAGCGGGCGAAGAATTGCGCAAACTCCACCGCCACCGCACCCCCGCCGAGCACAATCAGGGACTTGGGAAGCACGGCGAGGGACAATGCGTCGTCGCTGGTAAGATAGCCGGTTTCCCTGAGTCCCGGCAGGGTGGGTGGCGACACGACGGAACCGGTGCTGATGACGAAATACTTCGCCCGGAACGTAACTCCGTTGCTCAGCGCCACCGTGTGCGGGTCGGTGAACTGCGCCTGCGCCCGGATGAACTTGAATTTGCCCCCCGCCAGTTGCTGCTCCCGGTAGCCGGCGAATTCCTTAATCATCGCATCTTTGCGCGCCATTACCGCCGCAAAATCAAAACCCACCTGGGCCGCCCGAATCCCCCAGGTTCCGGCCTTGCGCGCGAGGTGCAACACATCGGCGGCATACAGCAGCGCCTTGGTCGGCATGCAACCGCGCAAAATGCACAGGCCGCCCACCTCCCGGCCTCCCTCTACGACCACCACGCTCAACCCGTCCCCG
Source organism: Verrucomicrobiota bacterium (assembly GCA_043742955.1). Lineage (GTDB taxonomy): Bacteria > Verrucomicrobiota > Verrucomicrobiia > Limisphaerales > JAYTXL01 > JAYTXL01. The sequence continues at coordinate 1,449 of JAYTXL010000111.1, forward strand.
GCCGCCGTCCGCGCCGCGGCATAACCGCCGCTGCCGCCGCCGATAATCGCGACCTCGTAATCGAATGGACTCATGCAGAGAAGATGAGGCCCGACCACCGACCGTCAATGGATTTATGTCGGCGGCCGACGGGGCTATTCCAGTTAAAGCGCTGAGACTGCCCCAAAGATCAGAGCCTGGGCAGCCGAACAAAGCCGTGCGCAAGCACCGTGCGCCGTTTTACGTCAATGAAATGAGAAACGAAAGCGGCCGGCATTGATGAGGATTGACTCCGTCAATTCTTCCATTTCGTCGTCCGGCTCGGTATCCAGGCGCTGCCCATCGCGGCCAGGCAATTAGACTGCGCACGTGAAAATCTCATGATTCGCAAGCGAAATGGCTTTGGGAATCGTCATTTCAGCCAGCTGACTTTGACTTCCTTTTCTAACGCTTTGAACTCCGGGTCACCGGTGACGAGTTCGGCTTTCTTCTCCTTCGCCAGCGCAGCGGCGAAGGCGTCGGCCAGGCTCATTTTGAAACGCGCCTTGTAGTCAGCGGCGTGGTCGGCCAGCGCGCGGGTGATGGGATGAAATTCGATGGGGAGCGCGACGAGAATCTTCGCGGCCTCGTGCCAGGCGTCAGCCCCGTCCTTGCGGAGAATCGTGTATTTGACTTCGGCGTAGTTCACCTCGGTCATGTGGACGGGCTTGTCGGCCCGGCCCGCCTTCTGGAGCAGTTCCTTCACTGGCACGCCCGCCAGTTCGCCCCGGAAGTAAGCGATCAGGGCAAAGCTATCTAGAACCGTGACGGCCATATTTCACTTCCTCCAGTTCCTTTTCTTCGCGCTTGTGCCCGGCCCATTCCTCGCTCAAGGGTTTGTCGCCCGGCTTGCGTTTCAGCAGGCCGAAGCCGCGCTCAATCATGACCGCCGTCACCGGCTTGAGCAAAATGCCATCCGCCGTGGCCTGAACCATGGCCTTGGTCCCGTCCTCAATGTGAAATTGTTTCCGCAGCCAGGCGGGTATGACGACCTGACCCTTGGTCGTGAACCAGACCGCATCGGTTTTGATGGTTGAATTCATGTCCGAAAGAAAGACGTATAAACAAAAGTCCGTCAATTATTTATTTGTAGGATATTTTTAATAATATCAGACTTCATGCGAATTCCGAGATTAAACTTCGGATGGACACGTTTAGCCGCCGTGCAGCCGGATGGCGCGCCGTTCCAATCGTTTTTGCAGGGTGGAAGTGTAGTTCCCGCGTGCTCACCCGCTGTTCCATCCGTGTTGATTCGTGTTGATCCGTGGGACCAAATTCCCAATTCGGAGCCCGGGTTGATTATGATCGCCCGGCTATACTTCGCAAATATGCTCCAGCGGGCCCGGTTGCTCAGCGCAGATTCACCGTGCCGCCATCCACCAGATAGCCGGCCCCGGTCACAAACGAGGCCGCGTCGCTCGCCAGAAACAGCGCCAGCGCCGCCACCTCCTCGGGCCGCCCCATCCGGCCGACGGGCTGATACTCGGAAAGCTTCTGGAACATCTCCGCCTCGCGCCCCGCATAGTTCTTCGCGATGAACCCGTCCACAAAGGGGGTGTGAATCCGCCCGGGCAGGATCGCGTTGCAGCGGATGTTCTGCTTCAGGAAATCCTTCGCCACCGCATAGGTCATGGTCAGCACCGCTCCCTTGCTCATCGAATACGCAAAGCGATCCGCCACCGCCATCACGGAAACCGTGGAGGCCAGATTCACAATCGCCCCCCCGCGCTCCAGCATCGCCGCCACCCCCGCCTGCAAACAATGATACACTCCCTTTACGTTCACCCGGAAGACCCGGTCGAAATCCTCCGCGCTCGTGTTCAGCACATTGCCCACATGCGCAATGCCGGCGTTGTTCACCAATATGTCGAGCCGGCCCCGCGATTTCAAAATGCCCGCAAAGGCCGAATTCACTGCCGCCTGATCCGATAAATCGCAGCTCTGCCACGCTGCCTCCCCACCCGCCTGCTTGATTTCGTCCACCGTGGTGCGCGCCCCGGCGGCGTCCACATCTAGAATCTCCACCTGCGCCCCATGCGCTGCAAAGGTCTGCGAGATCGCCCGGCCAATGCCGGACCCGCCCCCGGTGACGATGGCAACTTTGTGGTCAAGGCGAAACGGCGAGGGAGCGTTGTTATTTGGTGTTGGAGGATTGTTCATGGGAGTCTTTTTCTTGGTTGGGGACGCGTCCGATAACGGGATACTGCTCAAAATCTGCCACGGTGCCGGTGATGGGACGGCTCTCGTTCCCCACCCAATACACCGCACCGCGGGCGACCTCTTCCGGACTCAACAGTCGTCCGGAGGGCACCACATCCGGCGGCAAATGCTCCGGCCAGCCGACCGGCAAACCGTCGGCCAGCTTCAGTGCATATTCATTCTCGGTCAGGGTCCAGCCCACATTCAGCTGGTTCACCCGGATCCGCCGCGCCCCCAGGGCGTCCGCCAGGTTCCGCGTCAGGGTCATCAGGCCGCCTTTGGTAACGGAATAGGCCAGTAAATTCGCCTGCCCGCAGTGGGCCAGCACCGAGCCGATATTCAGCACCGCCCCCTGCGTTGCCGCCAGCGGCTCTTGCGCCGCCCGGATCAACAACAACGGCGCCCGCAGGTTCACGGCCATCAGCCGGTCAAAAAATGCCGCATCGGTCCCGGCCAGCGGCTGGCGAAGACTCAGCGCCGCGTTGTTCACCAACGCATCCAAACGTCCAAATGACTTCAACGCCGCCTGCACCAGCCGGGGCGCGGCTTCGGGATCCGCCAGGTCATCTACGTGCAGCGCCGCCGCCGACCCCAACTCCGCCCGCAAATCGCGCCCCCGCGCGGCCTCGCGCCCATGCAGCATCACCCGGGCGCCTTCCCGCACAAAAAGCCGGGCCATCGCCGCGCCAATGCCCGCCGTGCTGCCCGTGATCAGGATTACTTTGTCAACCAGTCGCATGCGGTCCACTCAATGATTGTGCCGGGCCACATGCGCCCCCACGCAGCGGTAACCCACCGCGCATTCCAGGCACGCCCCCGTGCTCAACTGGCCGACGTTCTGCCGATAAATCTGTTCCCACGGGGTCATGCTCGGCGGCGAAGGCGGCCAGGGATCGTTGGCTCGGCGTTCCCACTCCTCGGCTGACACCAGCGCCTCCACCCGGCGCGTGTTCAAATTCACGCTCACCCGATCGCCGGTGTGCAGCCGCGCCAAGCCGCCGCCCACACTCGCTTCCGGCGAGGCGTTCAGCATCGATGGACTCGCCGAGGTCCCGCTCTGACGCCCGTCCCCCAGCGTCGGCAATTCGTTCACTCCCCGCCGCACCAGCGCGTCCGGCGGCAGCATGTTCACCACCTCCGCTGAGCCGGGAAAACCCACCGGGCCGCAGCCCCGGATCACCAGCAATGAAAACTCATCCAACCCCAGCGCCGGATCGTTGATGCGGGCGTGGTAATCCTCCGGCCCGTCAAATACCACCGCGCGGCACTCGAACGTGTTCTCTGCGCCGGGTTGCGCCAGATACCGGTTGCGAAACTCCGGACTGATGACGCTGGTCTTGAGCAGTGCGGCCTCAAAAATATTCCCGGAAAGCACCAGGAACCCCGCCTGCGCCCGCAGAGGACGCGTCAGCGGGCGGATCACCTCCGGATCCTGAGTCACAACCGCGGCGATGTTTTCCGCCACCGTCCGGCCCGTTACCGTCAGCGCATTGCCGTTCAACCGCCCGCCCGCCAGCAACTCCTGCTGCACCGCCGGCACGCCACCCGCGCGATGGAAATCCTCCCCCAAATATTCTCCCGCCGGCTGCAAGTTCACCAGCAGCGGCACGTCATACCCGTGGGTTTCCCAATCCTTCAACGGCAGGTCCACCCCCATGTGCCGGGCGATGGCGGTCAGGTGCGGCGGACAATTGGTCGAACCGCCGATGGCCGTGTTGACCACGATGGCGTTGAGAAACGCCTCGCGGGTTAGAATTTTTGAAGGCGTGAGTTCTTCACGCACCAACGCCACGCTGCGACGCCCGGTTTCGTAAGCCATCTGCAAACGCTCGCGGTACGGCGCCGGAATGGCCGCGCACCCCGGCAAACTCATGCCCAGGGCCTCCGCCAGGGAGTTCATCGACAACGCCGTGCCCATCGAGTTGCAGTGGCCCGGGCTCGTGGCGGACTGCGCCATCAAATCACGAAAATCTGCCGCCCCGATTTCGCCCGCGGCAAACCGGCGCCGCGCCTCCCAGACAATCAGGCCGGAGCCCGCCCGTTTACCGCCCAGATAACTGTTCAGCATCGGCCCGCCCGACAGCACAATCGCCGGTAAATTCACGGTCGCCGCCGCCATCAAGGCCGCCGGCGTCGTCTTGTCACAACCCGTGGTCAGGATCACGCCATCAAGCGGATAGCCGTGCAGGATTTCCACCAGCCCCAGATAAGCGAGGTTGCGGTCCAGCGCCGCCGTGGGTCGCCGCGCGGATTCCTGCAGCGGATGCATGGGAAAAATCAGCGGCACCCCGCCCGCGTCGCGCACGCCGTCGCGCACCCGCTCCACGTTCGCCAGATGGCCACGATTGCAGGGCGTGAGATCGCTCCCGCATTGCGCGATGCCAATGATGGGCCGGCCCGATTGCAGCTCACCCGGCGTCAGACCGTAGTTGAGAAAGCGCTCGAGATAAAGCGCGGTCATCCCGAGATTGCCCGGGTCATTCCACCAGGATTCGCTACGCAGACGTTTCATTCAGAGTTTTTTTCTTTGGTTGACCGCGTGGCCCGATTGGCCTCGCCACATAAATGCCTCTTTCCTCCCCCGAAGGGAATGGTAAAATCAGGGCGCGCCCGGGCGCAAACCATGACAAATCCACTTCGCTATCTGGCCGGCCTCACCACTGG
>JAYTXL010000112.1:0-4441 GCA_043742955.1 Verrucomicrobiota bacterium
CTGCCGGGCCGAGAACCCCGCATCATCTTCCACAGAAGAATAATGCGTGTAGAGTCCCTGGAGTTTAAGCCCGGGAAGTTCGCGGATGCGTGCAATCAATTCCAGCGCACCTTCCGGCGTGACCCCCAGCCGCCCCATGCCGGTATCGACTTTGACATGCAACTCGACGGTCCGGCGCAAGCGCACCGCCGTTTCGGAAAACAACCTTGCCTCCTCAATGGAAGAAATCGTCGGCATGACCTCGTCCTTCACAGCGGCTTCAATTTCATCCGGCAGACAGGCGCCAAGCATGAGCACCGGCCAGCCCTGCCCGACGCTGCGGAGGACGTGCGCCTCGGCAAGATTGGCCACGCCAAAGATATCCGTGCCGCTCTGCATCAGCAGCGCGGCGATTTGCTTGAGCCCGTGGCCGTAAGCGTCGGCCTTCACGACGGTCATGATTTTCACCTGCGGCCCGACGCGGTGTCGCAACCACGCCAGATTCTCGCGCAGCGCGCTCAAATCCACCTCCGCCCAGCAGCGCTGATAGTGCGGCATCATAACTCCGTAATGACGCGCGCGGGCGGCGCTTTGACAAACGTGGTCTCCCGCAAATAAATTGGCTCCAGCGTTTCACCCACCACACAATCATGGCGCTCCGCCGCCAGTTCGGCCAACTCCGCTGCCTCCGGGAAAAGATTCCGCGCGCTCGGAAACCACTGGCTCACCTCCGGACCGATCAGGAGGCTGCCCGCATCGCTCCGGGCTTGCACCTCCGCCCGGCTGGCGATTCGAAGGGGTTCGGTCTCCTGCACCCGGGCTTCCGAGATTTCATAGCTGACCAGATAGAATTCCCCGCGCTGCGCATCACTCACCACGCTGATCAGTCCTAGAATTTTTTCTCGCTGCGCCTTCACCGCAAGGCCAAGCGTGCTGCTGAGACCAATCAACTTTATGGGGCGGGCGAGCTGCCAGCCTTGCGCCAGCGCGATGGCGGAACGTATGCCCGCATAACTCCCGGGGCCGAGTCCTATCGCCAGGGTTTCAATCTCCTCGCGCTCCACCCCTGCCTGCTTCATCGCTTGTTCGATCAGGTGCAAGGCCCGGGTATTCCGCCCGCCCAACTCAGTCGCCGTCCCGCAAATCGTATCGGCCACCCGCACGGCGACGCTGCGTTGGTTCGAGGAAAATTCAAGCGCCAGTATCTTCATGATAAACAATCCGGCGCTCCACTTCATTCACCACCTCGATCCGCACCCGACGGAAGGAGACCCCGTCACCGCCAGCTTTGAGCTCTGAATGTTGAGCCCTGAACTTTGAACTCTGAACTTCGCCAAACCATCGTTCCGCCCATTCGACGACCGCCACGCCACGCGGCTCGTGAAAATATTCCTCCAACCCGGCGCCGATAATCTGCGCGCGTGTCTCCAACCGGTAGAGGTCCAGGTGAAACAGCGGCAGCCGGCCGCCGGCATATTCGTTCACGAGGGTAAAGGTCGGCGAATGGACGCGCGTGGTCACCCCCAAACCGCGCGCCAGCCCTTTAACGAGCTGCGTCTTACCTGCGCCCAGGTCACCGCTCAAGGCGATGATTAATCCAGGTTCGGCTTCCCGTCCCCACGCCTCGCCCAAAGCCGAGGTAGCTTCCGGACTGGCTGAAATAATGGTGGTGGCAGCGTTCAAGCGAAGCGCGAGTTCAATTTAACCTTCTTCCGAAGGGGACTGGGGAGCGCGCCCGCCTCGGGTGCAGTTTTTCGCGCCCTCGCGGAAAACTCCGGCCGTCCGGAATAGCGCACGACTTCGATATGATGAAGATACAACCCGCCAGAGGCTGGCCGCGAGGGCGCGCCCAGCTACACCCGTGGGCGGGTGTGCTCCCCAACTTTTGATATCGGGTTTAGCGGAAATGATCATAGCCAAGCGCACCCAATTTCCGGACGCCCTGCTTTTCACGAAGGGCTAAGCCGGGTTCGGCCAGAATCTTGCCAATACACGTCAGGGGCAAATCCGGAAACTGCTGTTTCCAGGCATCCAGCAACGGAACGGCGGATTTGCTCGCCACGGTAAAAAGCAGCTCAAAGTCCTCGCCATCCGACAACGCCGCCAGCAAGGGTGAGGGGGCGGAAGTGGCCGTTTTCGCCCGCAACTTCGCCGCCCGGCTGATCGGGATCGCCGCCGACAACAACTCTGCTCCCACCCCGCTCGCGGACAGAATGTGACGCAAATCACCAGCCAATCCGTCACTCAGATCGATCATGGCGTGCACGGAAAAATGATCTGCGAGCCAGCGCGCCTCAGCCAGGCGCGGTTCGAAATCGAGATGTTTGCCCGCGAGCGAACCGCCCAGCCACCCCGTAACGAAGATGGCATCCCCGGGTTTGGCCCCGGAGCGCAGGACCGCCCGGCCGCGGGCCACCGTGCCCAGCAAAGCGATTGAGAGAAGCAACTGTCCAGGGTTCCGCGTTGTCTCGCCCCCCACGATGGAAACCTGATGGCGCGCGGCCAGCGCGTTCATGCCGGCATAAATCGCCTCCACATATTTGACCTCGAATTGATCCGGCAAGGCCAGCGTAACGAGGGCGCTGGTCGGCGTGCCCGCCATCGCCGCAATGTCGCTCAGACAACGCGCCAGGGCCTTGTGCCCGACCTGTTCCGGCGGCGTCTGGGCAGTAAAATGAACTCCCTCGACCACCGCGTCGCACTTGAAGAGCAGCAACCGTCCGGGGATACCCAGGTCCAACAAGGCGCAGTCGTCACCTGCGCCCAAGACGACCGAGTTGTTGGCTGGGAGCGAGCGCGTCAACCGGGCAATGAGTTCAAATTCATTCATCGAGGAGGCCAGAGTAATTACCCCAGTTTGTTGGCATTCACCAGAAAGACAAAATTGACCGCATTAAAAAGGCTGTGCGTCAGGATGGGGGCCAGCAAATTATCCGTGGCTTCGTACAGCAGCACCAGCACCACGGCGAGAAAGGTCAGCGGCACAAAAGTCATGGCATTGGCATGCGTCAAGCCGAACAGGAGCGAGGTGCCCCAGAGGGCCAGACGGGGAAAACCCTGCTGCTTGATGAGCGGGTAAAGCACACCGCGAAACACCAATTCCTCCACCACCGGCGCCAGCAAAATAATGACGGCACCAAAAACCAGCCGCTCATTCCAAGCCACTGAGGTTTGGAGCGTCTGGACCATGTGCTGCGACACCGCTTCAACATGCACTTGTTCCATGGCCCGGGCAGCCAGATCACCCAGGAGCCAAGTCACCGGCAGCGAGATCACCACCGCCCCTCCCGCCAGCAGCAGGGCGCGCATTCGACGCGGGGCCGCCAACCCGAACGCGGCCACCCAACCCACGCCATGTTCGCGCACAAAGAATGAAACCACGATCAACCCGCCCCCGTGCACGCTCAACGAACCGATCAAAAACTGAAGCAATCTCGCTTCACTGGTGCCCGGCTTGCCGTCCGGAGCAATGATGCTCGTGGCCAGCACGCCCACGCACATGCAGACAAACAGCCCGATCATCAGCCGAAACCCGGCGTCCGGCTTCCACGATTTCTCCGACAACATGCGAAAACGCTATTACATCACGGGAGGAGGTGACCATGTAAAAGATGATGCTGGCGGGCAAATGGGGTGGATGTGCGCCGGGGAGGCACCGACGCCCAACTGTTGCTGCAAAAGACCGGCAGCCCTTGCGCCACAGCTCGCGCGGCACTTCCGAACGGTAGGGATGGCTGTCCTCAGCCGTCCGCTCGTTCCTCAGACTGTTTTCACCCCAAACCCTGGACCGCAGAGTGCTCGGGTGATTTTCCGGCGGCGCGGTGGGACACCGACGCCCTACCGCCGAAGGCCACACAGCGCCGATACTTTCGCTCACTCACCGCACCAGGGTACCCAGCGGACTCGATTCACGCCAAGTTTTGGCTGCGCCCGGGGTCGCCGCATGCCAATGCCCAGACCGATTTCCCCACCCGCCTTCGCCAACGAATCTCCTGGCAAAAAATCCCCATTGCCCGGCGTGGGCCGCCCCTCGTAACATCCGCGCCTAAATATGTCTGACATTGCTACCGCTTCCCCCGCCCCGGCGCGCGCCGATGGCCGCACGCCCGACCAGCTTCGCCCGCTGCGCTTTCAAAACCACATCGCACCGCACGCCACCGGCTCGACGCTGATCGAGTGGGGCAACACCCGCGTCATCTGTGGGGTGACCATCGAGGAAACCGTGCCGCGCTGGATGAAGGAACAAAAAGTTCCCGGCGGCTGGATCACGGCCGAATATTCCATGCTCCCCTACTCCACGCTCACACGGAAACCCCGGGACATTTCGAAGGGGAAACTCGACGGACGCTCCTCAGAGATTCAACGGCTCATTGGCCGCGCGATGCGTTCGGCAGTGGATTTGGAAAAGCTCGGCGCGCGCACGATCTGCGTGGATTGCGATGTGCTGCAAGCCGACGGCGGC
>JAYTXL010000113.1:0-16918 GCA_043742955.1 Verrucomicrobiota bacterium
CTACACCTTGGGTGCGGTCAGCATCGCGCCGACCTGCGACAAGAGCGCGTCCCCCGACTTCCACACGCTGTAATCCAAGCGTTTAAGTTAGGTCAATCAAAAGCTTGGGGATTAACCTTCCCAAGCTTTTTTTACTTAAGCCAAGGATTGATCTGAAAGGAACGTATGCGTATCCGAAATTATTCTGGGTTTACGCTGGTGGAGATCATGATTGTCGTTGCCATTATTGGTATGTTGGCGGCGGTTGCGATTCCTAATCTGATAAGATCTCGGGCAAAAGCACAGCAAAACACCTGCATCGCGACACTTAGGCAATTAGAGGCCGCGAAACAACTTTGGGGTCTTGAAACGCGCCAGCCGGAGAATTCTATCCCCACGGACAGTGACCTTATCGGGGCATCGCTCTATGTTAGAAATACGCCGATTTGCCCGACGGGCGGCACTTATAGCTACAACGCGATCAGTGACTTGACCCTCTGTACCAGCCCGAGTCATACCCTCTGATTATCAGCGGGTGTAAAGCTCACCATGGCTGGAGACAACCCTCTCCAGTCATTTTTGCGTTTGGCGTAGATTTCTGGCTGCGGGGTTGGTTTGGTTCTTTTCTGACAAAACCTTGAATTTCGAGTTCGCCGATTTGAGTATGTTTGGCTTGGCCTGTTTGACGTTCGCTGTTTGAAATTCAATGGAAGCCGTTCTGAAAATTGAGAAACTGACGGTCGAGTTCCGCAGCCGCGAGTTGGGGCAGGGGACCAAGGTGGCGGTGAAGGGATTGGATTTGGCAGTTCAGTCTGGGGAGGTCTTTGGTTTCCTTGGCCCCAACGGCGCGGGCAAGACCACCACCATGAATGTGTTGCTTGGCTTCGTAAATGCCACCAGCGGTTCAGCTTCCATTTTCGGGGTGGACGTTCGCCAACCCATTGCCCGGCAGCGGATCGGGTTTCTACCGGAGTTAACTTACTACTACAAATTCCTCAATGCTGAGGAGTTGCTGCGTTTTTATGCCCGTATTTTTCGCATCCCGCGGGCGGAAATTGATCGCCGCGTCGAGGGCGTGCTTAAACTGGTGGAATTGGAGTCTGCCCGTAAACGTCTGATCAAAACTTACTCCAAAGGGATGCAACAACGGGTTGGCCTGGCTCAGGCGCTGATCAACAATCCGGACTTGCTGATTTTGGATGAGCCGACGAGCGGTTTGGACCCCATTGGCCGCATGAAAGTGCGCGAGATTATTCATCGCCTTAAGAACGAGGGAAAAACGGTTTTCTTTTCGTCCCACGAACTGGGTGAAGTCGAGACGGTGTGCGACCGCGTGGCGATATTGCACCAGGGCGAACTCCAAGTTGTGGGCCCGGTGAGTGAGTTGGTGCAGCGGTACGGCGAAACCCACCTCGAGCAAGTGTTCCTTAAAATCATTGGTTATCAATCGCAGCCATGAACAATGTCCTGGCCCTCTCCGGCGTCGTGATCAAGGAAATGTGCCGGCGCAAGGATTTCTATGTCCTGTTCATCCTGACGGCGCTGATCACCTTGCTGATGGGCTCGGTAAATTTTTTCAAAGACGATAAAATCGTACGCTTCCTCAAGGAGATCAGCTTGTTGTTGATTTGGCTCTCGACGCTGACCATTGCGATTATCACCGCCGCACGGCAGATTCCGGCGGAGCGGGAGAACCGCACGATTTTTCCGCTGCTGGCCAAGCCGGTGACCCGCGCGGAGTTGGTGCTGGGTAAATTCCTGGGCTGCTGGCTGGCCTGCGGCCTTACGCTGCTGATTTTTTATGTTTTCTTCGGGCTGATCATCGGTGTCCGCGAGCAACAACTGCCTCTTTTGAACTATTTCCAGGCGCTGTGGCTGCACTGGCTGTTCCTGGCAATGGTCCTTGCCCTGGTCCTGCTCGGTTCGGTCCTGTTCGCCGCGCCCTCGTCCAACGCCACGATTTGTTTCGTCATCGTCCTCGGAATTATGTTTCTGGGACGGCATTTGGGAAAAGTTGCCGCCGGCCTTTCCGATCCGGGCAGCACCATTATTTACGCGGTCTATTTTCTCCTGCCGCATTTGGAAATCTTCGATGTCCGGGATTTGATCATCCACAATCAAGGCCTGATCGAATGGGGACCGTGGCTGCTGGCCACGCCGTATGCCTTGGTTTACACGGCCATGTTTCTGACGGCGGCCTGGCTGATCTTTCGACGCAAACCCTTGAACTAAAGCCATGCCCGCCCCGACCCTGCTGTTTTCGTTGCTGTTGGTGGTCGGCTTTAGCCTGGCTACGTATTTGCAACCGCAATTTCAAAATCGGCCGGGTAGTCGCGGCCAATCGGAAAACGTGTTGGCGATGCTCATCGGGGACAGCCGCCGCCTTTTTGCCAATCACTTTTTTGTGAAGGCCGATGTCTATTTCCACAGCGGCTATTACCCGACCATTTTTGATGCCAGCAAACTCCACGAAAATTCTCCCATGCGGGAGACCGCCGGGGAGCACGAAAACGACCCGCGCTCGGAAACCGGCCACCCCGCCGGCGAACACGAACACGAACATGACCACGAGGAGGGCGACAACTTCCTCGGAAAACCCAAAGACTGGATCGATCGTTTCAGCCGCCATTTTTTCCTTTCCCAACACACCCACCTCGAAAAGGAAGGGACCGAACGCGAGATCCTGCCGTGGCTGCGCATCTCGGCGGCGTTGGATCCAACCCGGGCAGAGACCTACACCGTGGCGGCTTTCTGGCTGCGGAACCGGCTCGGCATGGTTACCGAGGCGGAGCACTTTTTGCGTGAAGGTTTGCGCGCCAACCCGGACAATTGCGAAATCCTTTTTGGCTTGGGACAGGTCGCCGACGAAAACCGACAGGACGTGGCGCGGGCGCGTAATTTATACGAGTTGGCACTGCTGAAATGGAACCAGCAGGAAGCGGGCAAGGCGGATCCCAACATCCTGCTGCACCAGCAAATCGTCGTGCGTATGTCCCGCCTGGAGGAACGGGCCGGCCATTGGAATGAGTCCATCCGTTATCTGGAACTTCTGAAGAAGTATTCCCCATCACCGGCGGAAGTTCAAAAGCAAATCAACGAAATCCGGCAGAAGGCGGGGAGTCCATTTAAAAAGTAGCGGTCGGTGCGGGGCGACTCCAGTGAATGTTGAGCACCCCGACAGATGCTAAGCAGACGGCCGTGGTTTCCGGAACCAGCGCAGCCCGCAAATTCCCAACGTGGCTCCGGAAATCAGTGCACCAAGCTGGAACCGGCGATCCTCGTAGACCAGGGTTACCCGGTGGTTCCCCACCGGGAGTTGGAGTGCCTGAAAAGCATGGTTGGCCCGCCAAAGGGTGACCGCCTGCTGATCGACGTAAGCGTGCCAGGGATGATAAAACGATTGGGCTACCACGAGCATGGCTGGTTGCTCCGCGTCGACCGTGACTTCGATCCGGTTGGCGCGAAAATCCTGGGCGAGGATTTTGGCCTCGCTGCCCTGGATCACAGTAACGAAGGCTTTTGCCTCCGGTGGCAGAAAAACGATTCGGCGGGGATCAAAGTCCGGCGCGATCAGCGCCCGGAGCGTCAGGTTGGTATCGGCGAAGACCGGTTGTTGTCCGGCGGTGATGAACGGCATGTGGGTGGACCGCGCCGTCCAATCAATCAACGCCCCGGGTGTCGTGATGTGTGAGACGGCAAGAAAATCGGCCAGGCGTGGCAGATTGGTCGCGGGCGCGGCGTAGAGGAGCGATTGGATTTCCGCCTGCTCTTGCAATTGCAGCGTGGATGAGCCGTTCACCTTGGGAAAACCCTCGAGCAGGTTGAGGTTGGACCACAAGCCCAGCCTTTTGCCCAGAAAATCGGGTTCAAATTCTTTCAGCGATTTGTTGAGCAGCGATTTATCTGCGGCCGGACTGATCATCACGCGGCCGGTCCCCGGGGCTGGCGGTGGCTGGAGTTTGAGTATTCGCTGGGCGAGCCCCGGTTCAAACGAGTTGGACGAAATGACTGGGTTTAATTGGGGCAGGTGGGTCAGTCCGTCCAACCCGAGCAGGAGCAGGATGCCAAGCTGGCAAAGGTGTTTCTTCCGGGGACGCAGCGGGCGGGCGTTGCAAATGATCAACGCGAGCAGGGCGGTCAGAAAACCCATGCGCACGGACGTGTTCCTTTCCGTCAATTCGGTCTGGTCATAAAAAGAGGGGTGCGCCCGACCCTCCCAGAGTATCAAGAGGCTAAAGGCTAGCAGCGCCAGCCAGAGTCCAAGTACCGGCCGCCATTCGCGCGCCCGCAGGGAGGCGGGCAGGCTTTGCATCCAGCGCACCCCAAAGGCCGCCAGCACCGGAGTCGCGACGGCGGCGAGCACGACATACTTGACGGGGTATCGAATGAAGCCAAGGGCGGGAACCGTTTGCTTGAGCCAGCGGAGGAGCGGGCCGTTTTCGCCGAGCGCCAGAATGAGCCCCAGCAGCGTGGTTGCGGTCAGGAAATAGACGCGGCGCTCCCGCACATTCCAGGCGGCGAGCAGCGCCAGGAGCAACGCGCCGGTGCCCAGGTAATAGGAGGTGAGAAATTGCTGGCTGTCCTGGAAAAAAACCCCTTGCGGCGTTCGGAAGTAATGAAACATGGGCACCAGTAAATTGGCCCAGCCCCAGCCCGGCATGGCCCATTTTTCTGCCGCGAAGCCAGGCGAGCGCTGCGAGTGTGTCAGCAGGTCAAAAAAGGGCAGGAGTTGGACCGCGCTCAAACCCGTCACGAGCAGGATCATGAGCAAAAACCGGCCGACCGCCTGGGTGCGCCGAACAGTGCCGGTGGCCAATTGTCCCCCGAGCATGCCGAGCAGCAGGAGCCAGGTTAACAGGATGAATTCCGGCACCCCGGACATCATTTGCAGTGCGGCCACCAGCGCCGCCAGGACGAGCCGTCGTTGGCCTGCGCGCCAGCCCTGTTCGACTAGGAGAATCATCCACGGCATCCAGCCGAGTGCGACGGTGTAGTTGGGCCACATGAGGCTCGCCAAAGCCACGCCGTTGAAGACGAAGAGCAACCCCGCGACGCTGGCGGCGAAGCGATGATTCACCCAGCGATGCGCCAGAAAATACATGCCCAGGCCGCCCAGAAACAAATGGCCGAGGCAAAAAACACCGAGCGACCAAGGTAGCGGAAATATGAGGTAAACGAGCGAGAGCGGATAGAGCGAGAGCGTTCCCCACTGGGCCAGGAAGGGTGCCCCGCAGTTGCTTAAAGGATTCCAGAGGGGCAATTCCCCGTGCCAGAAACTTTCGCGATGGAAATAGATGAACGGAAAACCAAGGACGCCGTAGTCGCGGTAAAAAAAGGATTCCGAGCCGAAGAGGATGCCCGGAAACGAGGCCAGAATAAAAGCGGCCAGAATCAAACTGAATCGCCCCGGAGTGAACCAGTCAGCCAGGGGATCGACCGCCGGTGCGAACTGGTCGTGGCCCGTCGGAGCCGGCGTCGACGTTGTTGGTTCCAGGGCCATGGTTCAGGAGGCGGCGTTCTGGCTCCGCCAGAAAAGCCCGAGGCCAAGCAGCAGCGTCAGCGCCGAAATCGCCAGCCCAACCCGAAAGGGGCGGTCTTCATACACCAGTCGAACCTCGTGTTTGCCGTCGGGGACTGGCAGCGCTTGAAAGGCGAAATTCGCCGTCCAGAGCGGCACGGGTTGGTCATCGACATAGGCGCGCCACAGATGGTAGTTGCACTGCGCGAGGACCAGGAGAGCCGACCCGCGCGCCTCCACCTCGATTTCAATACGATGGGAAGTGTAACGGCGGGCCACGATGCGTGCCGCCGAGGAGGCGGCGATGCCCACGGCGGATTTCACCGCCGGCGGCAGATAAACAACTTTGCGGCTGTCGAAGTCGGGGCGGGTTAACCCTTGCAAAGTTTCGCGCGGTTCGGCGAAGCGCGGTTGTTGCCCGGCCGTGGCGAGCGGCAGGGCCGTGGGGCGGGCGACCCATTCCAACAGGCCGTCGGGCGCGCTCACCATCGACACTCCCAGAAAATCGGCGAGCCGCGGCAAGTCGCCACCGGGTGCGAAGTAGAAGAGCGAGGCGACATTGTTGATCACCGGCTGCGGGTAGAGGGAAAAAAAACCGTCCACCTTGGGGAGGTGATCGAGTAGATTGCAGTTGGCGAATGAGCCGAGACGTTTTTGAAGAACTTCATTTTCCGGAGTGTCGGAGGAGGAGAAATGCAGCCGCAGATCGGTCGTGCGACGCAACATGGCGCGGGTTTCGCCGGCGACGGGCAAGGTGGGCAACTTAATTTGCGAACGGATGAGATCGATCGCATACACACCGGTCATGACCGTCGGGTTTTGGCGCGGCGTGTGAGTGACGAAGTCGAACCAAATCAACAGGAGCAAACCCAGGCTCAGCTTCCAGGGGGAGGTGACCCGGTTGGGGCGTCCGGCCAGAAAAATGAGCACCCAAGACATCACCAGCAATCCGGCGCGGCTCAGCGCGCTGGGCCAGGCAAGATCCCATTGGTTGTCCGGTGGCGGGTTGGCCGGAATCAAGGTGATGAACCAGAGCAACAAGGCCATGATGCCCAGAAAACCGAGGGCGATCACCGCCAATGTTTTCCGGTCGCGCGCGGGGTTGGAGCTGAACCTGGCGTCCAGTCGCTGGACGGCGTAAGCGGCCAGCAGGGGGATTATCAATACTGGGAGAAAAACAAATTTTACGGGATAACGCATGAAACCCAAGGCGGGAATTCCACGGCGCAGCCAGGCGTAGAGGTGACCATTATCGCCCAAGGCCAGGATCAAACAGAGCAACGCCACGGCCGTGAGAAACCAAACCCGTGGCTGGCGTACCTGCCACGCCGCATGCACCGCGAGCCCCAGCACGCCGATCCCCAAGTAGTACGAGGAAGTGAAGTATTGATCGTATTGGAGCAGCACACCCTGACCGCCTTGCACGTTAAAGAACAAAGGGATGAAGAAATTGGCCCAGCCCCAGCCCGGCATCGCCCATTGAGAATTGCCAAAGTTGGCATGCCGATCCGAGTGCGCCAGCAAGTCCAGGAACGGGAGCAATTGGGCTGCCGCAAGACCGGCGACCAGCAGGACGACCAGGAGGAATCGCCCCAACATGGGCGGTCGTGCGCTGCGGCCTTGCCCCAATTGGCAGAGCCACATGGTGGTCAGCAGCACCCACGTCAGGAGAATGGTTTCGGGCGCTCCGGCAAGCATCTGTAAAACACCGACCAGGGCGGCGTGATACACGCGCCGCCCACCTTCCCGCCACGCACGTTCCACCGTCAGCATCAGCCAGGGGGTCCAGCAGAGTGTGGCGATATGGCTGGGCCACATAAGGAAATCAATCGTCAGGCCGCTGAAGGTAAACGCGACGCCAGCCACCGCCGCCGCGAAGCGATGGCCGGTCCAGCGATACGCCAGGAAATACATTCCCAAACCGGCGAGGAACAAATGCAGGAGGCAGAACACTCCCAGCGACCATTCCAACGGCAGGAGCAGGTAGAAGAGCGACGGAGGGTAGAGGGTCATCGTGTTCCATTGCGCGAGAAAGGGCAGCCCGCAATTGCTCAGCGGATTCCACAGCGGGATTTCACCCCGCCAAAAGCAATCCCGGTGATATTGGGCCACCGGGTAGGCGAAGTTGCTGAAGTCCTTGAAGAAAAAAGTATGGCTGCCGGTCAGGACGTCGGGGAAGACGGCGATGATCAGAATTCCGAGCAGCAGCGCAAAGCGGCGCGGGGACCACCATTTCCCATCGTCGTTCGCGACAGCACCGGGTTGGTTTCCCATCAGAGCGGACATCATCGGCTTCAATCTCGCAAAACTAGTGGCAAACCCAAGCCAAAAAGCGACAGCCAAAAAGCGATGAGCCTTCGATTCAATTAGGGGTGGAGCCTAAATTGGGTGTCTGCCTCAGAATGTTCCCGGCAATTCCGGTCGGACTAACAGGGTAGCCAGCGTGGGGCGCTTGATGCCGTGCCTGGCGTTTGAGGCTCAGGGAGCGGTCGAGCCGCGCGTCACCGGGGGCGGATTTTGGCAGGTGAGGCTCAAGAAATACGGGTGGATCGCGACGCCCAGCCCCTTGGTAGTCGCGCCAGATAGATTGGGCGATGGTCTTTGGATCCTGGCCGAGCGCACCGGTCAGAAATGTAAAAAGCAACTCCGCCAAGTGCGCCAGCGCGATGCCGTGCTGGCGCCCCACTTGACCGAAAAGCCAGTCGCTGAATTTCAGGAAGGCGGCAAATGGTGAGGTGCCGCCCGGCCACAACATTGGAGTGGTCCCGATAAAATTGCCGCTGTTGGCGACCAGATCCCAATAACGCGCAAAGCGGCGCAAGCGCTGGAAGGTGCCAAAGTCCAGCCGCCGGTTCTGCAGGATCTCGTACGGTGGATTCGCTCCGTAAATCATCTGCCACTCGGCGTCGTGGCGCACAATGGGAGTGCCGCGGAGCCGTTTCAGGATGCCAACCTGGATCTCCTGTGGACGCAAGGCGACCAGGCGGTCAAAGCCAGCTCCAAAACTTGCCATGGTCTCGCCGGGCAGGCCGATAATTAAATCCGCATGGATATGCACGCCAGTTTGGTCGCGCAGAAATTTAAAATTATCGGCAAGTTTTTCGTAGTCCTGCCGCCGGCTGATGTTCTGCGCCACGGTGTCGTCAAAAGTCTGGATCCCGACTTCAAACTGCAGCGCCCCTGGCGGGAATTTCTGAATCAGCTCGCGCAGCGCTGCTGGCAGGCGGTCGGGAATCATCTCGAAGTGGAGAAACAAGCCAGGACAAAGGCGTTCGTGGAAAAATTGCAGCAGGGCTCGGCTGACATTCAGGTTCAAGTTGAACGTGCGGTCCACGAACTTGAACCGGCGGACACCCCGCGCCAGCAGTCCGTCGAGTTCCTGCAGCAAGGGGGGCAGGGGAAATTGCCGCACCGGCAGGTCGAGCGAGGACAGGCAGAACTCGCAGGTAAAAGGACAGCCGCGCGACGCCTCCACATAAATCACCCGATGCGCGATGTCATCCTCACTGTAAAGGCCGTACGGCAGAACCAGGGTGGCGAGGTCGGGCAATGGTGCCGGAATAATTTTTGGCGGGGATTCCGCCTTCGCCCCCAGCAAGCCCCGGCAAACCTCCGCAAACTTCACGTCGGCTTCCCCCGTGATGACATGGTCCGCGAGGCGCACGATTTCCTGTGACTCGGTTTCGTAACTCACCTCCGGCCCACCCAGGATGATGAGGACGTCGGGCCGCACTCGTTTGAGGGCGGCGACCACCTGGGTCGTCTCGGTCACATTCCAGATGTAAACACCCAAACCGATGATCTTCGGGTTGCGGGCCAGCAAGACCTCGGTGATGTCGAGCGGCCGTTGATGGATGTCGAACTCGACGAGGCACGCGCGCGACTGCAGCTCACCGAGGTTGGCGAGCAAATAACGCAGGCCAAAGGCGGCGTGAATATATTTCGCGTTCAGGGTGGCTAAGACGATGTCGGGCATCCGCCTGATTGAACTACACCCGCGCGCCCGCACAAAGCAATCTTTGCAACCAGCAGAAGGGCTGGGAACCACATTCGTTGAATCCCAAACCCGAATTAAAACCGAAGATGGAGGCAGATGGGACGGGGCGCGATTAACCATGGACGCTGCAAAAAGTCGGTTTCATTTTTCCATCGCGTCCCACAAGCGCGCTAAATCCTCGAGGCAATCGGGCGACGGTTGATGTTGCGCATAGGCGATGCGCGTATAGAGCAGGGCGACGGTCCGGGCCTCCTCGCCCAGCAGGGGAATTGTTTCACCCAGCTGGCCGGCAAATTCAAGCGGTGTTTGATCGGGTAAACGTTTCAGCCCCCGTTCCGCCGCCCAAACCTGGAGTGCGTTGAAAGTGCAGGTCACCAACTCAGCGGGTGTCGAATGCTCAACCCCGCCGGTCGTGAACGGATTGGCGAGGGAGGAGAACGGCCGGGCTGGCACCGGGACGCCGGATGCCATGCCGGGACTGCTGACGACCGGCTCATCCGGGGTGCGTCGCCACCAGCCAAACAGCGACGCGAACATCTCCCGCAGCGTCGCTCCCATTTGCCTGAGCGTGGCGGCCACCGCGCGGCGGAAGCGGTAGAGTGCGTAGAGGGCCGCCCCGATCAGCAGCGAGTAGATCAACCATTTAATCGCGGTGGCGACCCACCCAAAATCCTTGGATTTGGTCGGCGGCTGGGCCGGCGGTTGATTGGTGGGACTTCCGGTGGTGGGCTCGCTTGGCTCGCGGGGTTGGCCGTTCTTCCCTTGTGGGTCGGCCTTTTCCTTCTCCTTGGTTTCCTCTGGGGTTTTTTCTTTGTCGGGCTGACTCTTTGGTTTATCGGACTCCGGTTCGCCCTCGCTTTTCGGTTCGCCTGATTTTCCGTTTTCCTTCGCTTCTTCTCCCGCCTTGTTCTCCCCGCTCCCCATGCGACGCCCCTCGCCCTTCCCCGCTTGCCCCGAAAGCGCGGCGTATTTGGAGGCCTGCTTCGCTGCTTCCTCTGCAACTTTTTCCACCATCCTGGTCACCGTTCGGGAGCTATCCGGCCGGGGCAGCAGGAGACAAACCAGCATGATCGCGCCCGCCAGCAGGGAGCCCAGGACGATCCAGCGTCCGGCCATGGCGCTCGGCATGGCCAGGCTCCGCTGGCGTAAATAACGTCGCAGCCCCAGAAAGCTGGTTGCCAGCATCAGGCCCAGCGCGGCCGCCACATAAATCCACAGCAGCTTGAAGCCGTATTCACGTTGCACAGCATCCTCGGTCGGAAAAAATGCCTGTCCAATGCCGAACGTCGGCAGGGCCAGCAAGGAAAAATAGATCACCCAACTGCCGGGAGCATGCGGTTTGTCGCCGCGTTTGACGCTTTTTTTAGCGAACCAATTCCATCCCCCCCATCGCTTCTTCGCCTTGACCCCGGCCCTGGGGTTTTCGTTCGCGGCCGGCTCAGCCGGCGATGTTTCCAAACCCGCCACTTGCAATAATCCCTCACCGGAGGCGTCTTCATTGTCATCCACCAGGGTACAATCCCAGGTCAGTTTGCTGGTGCACCACCAGATGAACGCCAGCAAACCCCAGCCCGCAAAGGTGACCCCAATGAGGCGGTAGATTAGCCCCCCCGTGGCCAGGGCCAGAAAAATGCCGTAGCCCCGCGCATAGGTCGATCCCTGCACGATGGCGATGCGCGAGATCAACACCGTGGCGAACACAAACCAAAAAAGCACCCAGCGCAACCGGTCGCTCCACGGCCCCTGATAAATGAGCTCCAGAAGAAAGAATGCCACGCTGCCCACCAGCGCCATGATTAACAGCGGACACAGCGCGATGACCAGGTAATCCGCCAGGGTTTTTCTTTTGCGTGCCATCGCCATATGCAAGGTCAGCGCAACAGCTTTTCCGAACACACCGCTGCCAGCGAAAGCTCGTCATTCACACAGCGAAAATCGATTCCCTGCGCCAGCAAACGCCCCGCCCATTCCGGCGGCTCCGCCCAGTCGTGATAGCCATGCTCGTCGCGGTGGATCAAAATCACGGTCACCGCGAGGCCGCCGCGCCGCAGTCCTCCCAGGACGGTGGCGGCTGCCTCGGACACATCGGCGGTGAGGACAATCACTGTTGCATCGCGCGGCAGGCGGCTCTCGGCCTCCAGCACCAGTTCCGCGAAGGTCAATCCGTCGGTCAATTCCAGACGGGCCAGCGTCTCAAAAATCTGCTCCAGCTGCTCGGCTCCGGGCCGGGTCTCCACGACCACGGGCGCCAGCCGTTCGCTGCCTTGCCGCAGACCGACGTTGCCCTGGGCCGCGGCCCGGGTGCGAAACTCGTGCCGCCAGCCTTCCTCGCGAATGCGATCCACCGCGTCCCGCCCATTGGAAATCAAACCGATCTGCTGGCCGAGTTCCGCCACCGCATTAGCCAGTGAGGCGGCGGTGGTGATCGCCAATTCGGAGCAATAGACCGCGTCGCTGCCGGCATACGTGTCCCGATGAAAATCCAGCAGCAGGGTTGCGCCCGCCACGCACGAGGGATCAAATGTTTTACTGTGAAATGTTCCGGTGCGCGCCGTGGCCCGCCAATGAATGCGATTCAGCGGGTCGCCGGATTGGTAATGGCGAACGCCGGAGATCCGCGTTGGATCCTCAAAGAGACGGTGCGTGAGCCGGACTTCACCGAGCGGACGGCGGGACGCGAGGTCATAGCCCTCAACCGCTACGACCCTGGGATAAACCGTGACAAAATGCGGCTCGCCCAGCACGCGGTAACACCGATGCAACCCAAAGAGATCGCCGGTCTCCGCCAGCAAAGGCCCCAGTTGATAATAGCCGCGCGTCAGGAACTCGACCTGGTATTCGAGGAGTAATTCACCCTTCGCCGCCAGCCGGGCGATCTGCACCCGCGCGCCCTCAATGCGCAGGCGCGGCGGATTCTGTGTCAGGGCCTCGACGGACAGGGAATCTTCCACCAGCACCCAGGGGATGGGCAGTCGGCCTTGGTTTTGGAGCGTGACCACCACGGTGGCCCGCTGACCGATTTGCGCCTTGGTGCGGTCGCCGGCGCGTTCCGCTGCGAGGTGTTCGATCCATTGTCGCGCCAGAAAACGGCTCACCACGAGCACCGCCAGCAACACGTACATGGCGTAGACGAGCAATCCCAGGCGGAGCGTCAGTCCGACCAGCAGCAACGCCACGGCGGCGAGCAGCCATTTCATCGCAGCGCGCCTCCCTCCGGCATTACCGGCACTGCGGTCTTGCGCAAAATGTCCTCGACGACGCCGAGGGCGTTCATTTTGCGCAGGCGGCTCTCGGGCTTCAAAATCAAACGGTGCGCCAGCACGGCGGGCGCGACCTGCTTCACATAATCCGGCAGCACGTAATCATCGCCCTGGATCGCGGCCAGCGCCTGCCCGGCGCGCATGAGCGCCAGCGAGGCCCGCGGGCTTCCGCCGAGGCGCACCGCGTCGTGCTCACGGCTGGCATGCACCAGGCGGAGAATATAATCGCGCACTTTCGGATCCACCTTCACCTCCCGCACGGCTTGCTGGCTGGCGATGATCTCCGCAGCGGTAACCACGGGTTCCAAGGTTTCAATCGGATGGCGAAGCTGCAGGTTTTCCATCATCCGGCCCTCCTCGGCCAGGCTGGGATACCCAAGGCTCAAGCGAATCAGAAAGCGGTCCAGCTGCGCTTCGGGCAAGGGGAAGGTTCCCTCGTGATCAATGGGATTCTGCGTGGCGATCAA
This sequence comes from Verrucomicrobiota bacterium, assembly GCA_043742955.1. Lineage (GTDB taxonomy): Bacteria > Verrucomicrobiota > Verrucomicrobiia > Limisphaerales > JAYTXL01 > JAYTXL01. Next base: position 13,222 of record JAYTXL010000113.1, read on the forward strand.
AAGGAAGGGACGCTTGAGCCGATGATCCACGCCGTCCACGGTCACTTTTTGTTCGGCCATGGCTTCAAGCAGCGCGGATTGCGAACGCGGGGTGGCGCGGTTGATTTCGTCCACGAGCACGATTTGGGCAAATAAAGGTCCGGGCTGAAATTCGAATTCCGTCGTCTTCACGTTGAAGATGGCGGCGCCGGTGATGTCATTGGGCAACAGGTCGGGCGTGCACTGGAGCCGTTTGAAAGTGCAGCCGACGCTTTGGGCGAGGGCGCGCGCGAGCATGGTCTTGCCGACGCCGGGGACGTCTTCCAGCAAGATGTGGCCCTCTGCCAGATAGGCCACGATCGCCATCAGGATTTCCGGGCGTTTGCCGACCACCACCTTCTCGACGCTGGCCATGACCCGCTGCGCCGTGACCGCCACGTTCGCGAGGGCGGGATTTGCGGGAGCCGGCTTCACCCAGCGGGGGATGGAGACGTGGATTTCGGCGGGATCCGCAATGCGCAGGGTGGTGGGGCGGGCGCAAATCGGACACTGAACTTCGTGGCCGTCGAGTTCAGCAGGAAACTCGATGGGTTGGGCGCATTGGGTGCAAGAGCATCTGGGCATAGGTTATTGGGGCGTCACTCTACCTGAAATTATTTTCAAGGGGTATCCCTACTTTCAGGCGGCGTGGGAAGGGGGTGTGATTAAAAGCGGGTGAGTCTGAAAAGCGATTTGAGAGGTCGCGCGGATATTATCCGTGCGTGGAGGAGCGCGCCGCGTCCCCCTCACCCCGCCCTCTCCCCCGGGGCGAGGGAGCCACGCTCCCCACGTCCGTGTCTGGCCCCATCCTCTTACTGGCCCAGCGACCCCAGCAACCTACTCCCGTCCATGGGGAAGTGGAAATCCTGGCTTTCGGCGGGGCGTCTAGCCCAACGCATGGATTCACGCGGACGCGGCGCGAGGGACTCCCTCGCCCCGGGGGAGGGCGGGGTGAGGGGCCGGCTTCGCTTTCCCTCTCATACTCTGGAATGCTCAAGCCGCCCGCGTATTCCGCACTCTCCCTCACCCACTTTTAATCACCCCCGCGTGGCGGTGGCGTCACAGCATCCTTGTTTGCCGTGGAGGGCGACATCCGGTGCACCCTCCGCAGTATCCCAGCTACGGAGGACGGGCCGTCCGGAATCGGCGCACTCAGCAACGGCGACCCCCGGTCTTTCCGTACGTTCCATTGCTAACCACGTCGCTTCCGCCGGGCTGAAGGCCCGCAATAGGACAGCCTGGGGTGAAGCCCCAGGTAATCGTCCCAAACCAAACCCCTCCGCCCTGAAGGGGCGGGACATTCGGGGCGCGGATTTTGGTTCGGCCCTTCAGGCCTGGAGAAAACCTTTGGGACACGTTACCTGGGCCTCCGCTCGCCGGACTCGCTCCAGCCCAGGCTGTCATCTCGCGGACCTTCGGCCCTGAGATGGTGGATATCATTCCTCCGGCGTGATCGTGGGGATGATTTGCCGACCATGGCGACGGTAATAAGCAAAATCCATTCGATCCACGGTAATCACCTGGCCGTCGGAAAAAAATTCGCTCATGCGCACAATGCAGGCGTCCGCCAGGTCCATCTGGGGATACTTCTGCAACAGCCGCAGCACGCTGGAACAGTGCGGCTAAAGATCAAACTTCAACACGATTTGGCCCGCCGGGATCAGCTTCAGAATGGCCGCCGGTTTCCCCGTCATCGCCGCCGCCTGGGTCAGCGCTTCCGGGCAGAAAAAAACGGGCGGAGGTGCGTGGGCAGCGTGCTGACCGCTCAGGCGTGGTGGGCATCGGCTTTGTTAATCAGTGCGATCAGCGGGCCGGCGTCCAGGATGAACGTCACCCCCCACTTTTCCCGGTAGTCCTTGTTATTGCTCAAGTCTTCCGGCCCGCGCATGATCCCGGCGATTTGCAGGAGCGGATCGGGACGATCCTCATCCAGGTGATGCTGAACCAATCCACCAACCCAAAGAACATTCGAGCCGTTTGAAAACTCTGAAAGGTGCGGTGCCCCGCGATATTTCCAGACAGGTTCTCAACCAGAACAACGCCGAAGCCGCAGAAACCAAACCGCAGATGGACGCAGATTCACGCAGATGGGAGGCCTAAAGGGCTCGCCGAAAGGTGACCCAAACTCGGATCTTCCGTCGCAGGTTTTCATCTGCGTTTATCTGCGTCCATCTGCGTCCATCTGCGGTGTGCTTCTTTCCCAACCGCCTGGTTCCGCCTCAGGCTAAAGAGCCGTCAAATGGTTTCATCACAAATCTTCTGCGGGCACCGGCGGCGTGGTTCGTCCTCGTTCGGTGTGAGGTCTCAATCGGGAGATGCGGACCGCCCGTTCCCCGCGCGCGGGCGGAAACCGGGTGTATGTAATGCCCGCCGATACAGTGCATCACCAACACCGATCAAGAGAAAGTATTAGAACGATGAACAAAACGATGTCGCCGAAACAAACTGAATCAAACCAAATCAAACCGGAGAGCCGCCTGCCGATTTTCCACGTGGATCGCCGGATAATTATCAGGGGAGCAGTTGCGTGATGGGTTGGGGTCCGGCATAATTCAGACACCGTGATGCCTGAGCAGAATCATTCCGAAGCGGAAGCCGCGCCCGACCGGAACGTGTTTGTCACCACGCGCTGGAGCGTCGTGCTGGCGGCGGGGTTGGAGACCGGCAGTCGCGGGGCCGACGCCCTCGAATCCCTCTGCCGCGCCTACTGGTTTCCGCTCTACGCTTACATCCATCGCACGGGTCGCTCGCCGGAGGATGCCCAGGATCTGACCCAGGAATTCTTCTCCCGCTTGCTCGCCCGTGGCGATTTTGCTGTCGCCCGACCCGAGAAGGGCCGCTTCCGCTCTTACCTGCTCGGCGCGCTCAAGCATTTTCTCGCGGATGAACGGGACCGGGCATCCGCAGCCAAACGCGGCGGGGGCGAGACCGTATTCTCACTCGATGCGGAAAATCCTGAGGCTCGTTATGTCCTGGAGCTTTCCAGCGACGAACCAACGGAGCGGGAATTTGACCGGCGCTGGGCCACGGCGATTCTGGACTAGGCCCTCATTCGTCTGCGCGCGGAGTTCACGGAGGCGGGGAAGCAAGCGATGTTTGACGCGTTGAAACCGTTTCTATCCGCGCCGCCAGCCAAGGGGGAATACGACGACGCGGCGGCACGATTGGAGCTGAGCGCGGGCGCCGTAGCCGTGACCGTGCATCGGTTGCGGCAGTGCTATGGGGAGCTCGTGCGCGCCGAGATCGCCGGGACGGTGGGAGGCCCCGGCGAAGTTGAGGCGGAATTGCGCCAGCTTTTCGCCGCGCTGAGTTAAGCTCGCACTCGTGCGATCTCAAATTGAAAGTGATTTGGATTAAAAACGCGCCGGGATGTAATCCGCGCCCGTGTTTTCCTCAGTAGCTAGCAACCATGCAAACATTGGCCGCAACCTCCAAGTGTCCTCGCTGCGGAACGCTATTAAGCGTTTCGGCCGTGGAAAACTTGTGTCCCCGTTGCGTGATGGAGCAGTTGTTTATTCCGCCCGATCTCCCCTCCAGCAGCGTGGAGCCACCGGCGGTGGCGGCGCGGACGTTTGGCAGCCATGACTTGCTCGAGGTGATCGGCACCGGCGGCATGGGCGTGATCTGGCGCGCGCGCCAGCGGCAGCTTAACCGCATCGTGGCCCTCAAGATGATTCGC
>JAYTXL010000114.1:0-35925 GCA_043742955.1 Verrucomicrobiota bacterium
CAGTTCGTTGGGTGCCAGCGGGTCGCCGTAAATCGGATTGGCCGCCGGCATCGTCTCGCCATAGGTGGCCGCGCCGTTGGGACTCGCTGCCGGACTGCCATTGTTCCACCACTCGCCCAGATAAGAGCCATTGTTACTCTGCCGCCCACCCCGCAGGCCCTGGCCCGAAACATTGATGCTTCCACTCCCTTCGATAACCACCGCCCCATCCACCACCAGGTTGACGCCGGTCGCATCCCGCTGTGCATGGGTGATGGATCCGGCCACGATTAAGGAGGCAAAATGATGCTGGCCCGCGATGGTCAGCACGGCACCGGCCGCCACTTTCACGGGCAGGTTTTCGTAGGAAGTGTCGCCGACTCCTACCGTGACGTTGCCGAGGATGGTGACTTCAATTTGTGAGGCCAACGTCACGCCTCCCGCTGGATAGGTGGGATAGAAATCCAACCCGCCTCCAATGCCGCGTCCTGTCACGGTGGCAAACGTCCCGCTGCGTGAATTGGCGCTGATGACAGCAAACGTCGCGCCGTTGGTGGGCACAAAACTGTTCGCAAGCGTCAAGTCGAGCTGGCCGGCAAGCGTGAGCGTGCCGGACACCTGCAACCTCCCGTAGCCCGTTTCAGCATCGTAACCGCCGATGGCGAAGCGGTGCGTGCTCGAGGACGCCGGCGCATAGTCACGGCTCAACGAAAGGGTGCCGGTGCGGATGTCCACCGTGCCAGTATTGTCGAAGAGGAAGCCGCTTGCAGTGCCCACCATCGTCACGCCCGTCCCGGCGCTCTTGCGGAACACGCCCGCGTTGTTGATCGACGGAGCGCCCTGTTCTTGCTCGGTGTAGGAGAAATCCGCATCGGTCTGGATGTCGAACAGGCCCCCGGCCAGGTTCTTGATTTGCGAGCCGCTGGCGAGAACGATGTTGTCGGTGCTGGTCCAGGTGATGGTGCCCGCGTTGGCCAGGATGCGGGAGTTGTTAATGCTCTTGGTGGTGCCGTTGGCGATATGACACACCGCACCCGCCGCCAATCCCAAGGTCCCCGCGCCCGTCATCGTACCGCCGGTCCAGTTGGCCGCCACAGTTACGTAGAGTCCGCCGGCGCCGCTCAGGGTGCCGCCGGTGAACGTCAGGTTCGCGACCATGATCGTCGCCGACACTTCCACCGAGCCGCCATTGATCGTGGCGCTGTCGCCCGGGCCGGGCACGCCCATGGGCGACCAGCGTTCCGAATCAGTCCAGTTGCCGGTGGTGCCGTTCCAAACAAATTGGGGCGCTGGCAAGATTTTCAGAAGCAGCTCCACCGAGGACTGGCTGCGCACGTTTCCGCCAGGATCAATCCCTTCCAAAATGATCTGGACTGACCAAAACGCGGTTTTATCCAGTCCAACGTTGTTCCAGGTGACGATGCCTGTAGTGGCATTGATGCTGAAGTTCGGCGGACCGTTTCCGCCGCCTGCCTCGGCGTCCGTCGCGAGTCGAAAGCGGACGGTATCGTTGTCGAAGCTCAAAGCTGGCACCAAGAAAGTGCTGTTGGGATTTTCGGTTACATAGATTACCGGCACCACAGTGCTCCGGGGTGATTTGTGGATCGAGGCATCGAGCCAGACCTGAGCCGACAATCTTGCGTCCTGCCCTCCCCGATTAAGGATGGAATTTGAGCGCGGGCCGAATTCAGCTTCGATGGTGAACCGGCCGTTCCCGCTGTAGGTATGCGAAACCCCTGTCGTCACTCCGTCAGAATCAAGTGCTTCGGCGTGGATCTCATCCAGGGACTGGCTGGCATCCACCACTCGAAACCGCATGGCATCACTGGTTGAACCATCGCCGAAGTGCAGGTTGACGGATGTGTTAAGCAGATCACCCACCTGTGGCATGCCATCAACAGCGCTGCCGGTGAACGCGCTGCGCCGGAACCCCGCCAATAGTTTGACCGCGATTGACTTTGGCTGGGGCAGCAGTGGTTCGAACGAGAGATTGCCTTCCAGGTAGTAGCCAGGCCACGAGGTGTAAATCTGGCCTCCAGCGCCGCTGCCAACATCCACCGCTACCAGCTTCCTCCCATCCGCCGACGAAGCGACAGCATACCAGGGGCGGCTGCTCTCGTGCGGCGTCCAAGTCCCCCCGGAATCCTTCGAAGTGTAAATCTGGCCGTTATACTCCACCGCCACCAGCCTGCTCCCGTCCGCCGACGAAGCGGCGGAATACCAGTAGCGACTGCCGGCATTGGCCTGAGCCGTCCAATTCACCCCGTAATCCGTCGAGGTGTAAATTTGGTCGCCATACGCCACCGCCACCAGCTTGCTCCCATCCGCCGCCGAGGCGACGGACTGCCAGCTGCGGCTGCTTTGTCGCGCCGTCCACGTCACCCCAAAATCCGTCGAGGTGTAAATAAAGCCGAGGGAACGATAGACCGCCACCAACTTGCTTCCATCCGCTGACGAGGCGATGGCAATCCAGTCGTGGTTGGGCCCGTGGGCTGTCCAGTCCACGCCGGAATTTGTCGAAGTGAAAATTTGGCCACCATTCCCATACACACCCGCCACCAGCTTGCTTCCATCCGCCGACGAAGCGACGGCAGTCCAGTACCGTCTGCTCTCGCGGGGGATCCACGTCACACCGGAATCCGTCGAGGTGTAAATCTGCCCGTCATACTCTACGGCCACCAACTTGCTCCCATCCGATGAAGAGGCAACAGCAGACCAGTAGCGGCTGTTCTCGCGGGGGATCCACGTCACGCCGGAATCCGTAGAGGTGTAAATCTTCCCTCCATTATCTACGGCCACCAACTTACTCCCATCCGCCGACGAGGCCACGGCAGACCAGTGGCGGTTACTCGCGCGCGGCGTCCACCGCTCTCCGGCGACGCCCACATCGGACTGCCCGAACACGGTGACCAGCAAGAGGAGGAGCGCGAGTCGATGAACGACGAGTAATTTAGTTTTCACAGATTCAGGGGATGATGGAGATTGTCCAAGAAAAAAGGAGCGACCTAATACCGCTTCCATGACGTAACCACACTATCTAGAAGGCTATGCACGTAATTAGCCTAACCCAACCGGTTGTAATTGGTGGCACCGCCGCTGACGCCAGCACCGGCGAAGTTCACCGTCGAGCCGCTGGCCGCGTTGGCTTCCGTCCGGAGACCGCTGACAGAACCAGCCACCATGGCGTAGGCCACCTCGACCATTCGTTGATCCGGGGTAAGTTGCTGGAACCCGATGGTGCCATCGTGGAACCAGACGCGCAGCCGAACATCGGAATTGGCAAAAATCGCAGCCGAGAGCGAGGTCATGTTTGCAAGCGAAGTGTTCCCTAACTGCAAACCGTAAATCCCCTTGGCGACGGCGAGGCTGACCGCCGCCGTGGGCTGGCTCCCGGCGGTGCTGGTGCCGTCGTTGCTCCAGAACGTGATCGAGCCATCGCCATTGACCAGCGCGAATTTGAACTGGCCGGTGCCGTTGAAATCCGTGGTGCCGACCTGCACCTTGCCCTGGTAATTGATCAACTGCGGCACTTGGGCGTGGGCGCTCTGAAATTGCAGGAGCAGCGCCAGGCCAAGAACACCGAGCAGGCGTTGGAACCGCTGTCTTCGCTGAACCCGAACTCCGGAGTTGGGGAGCACACCCGCCCCCGGGTGTGGCTGGACCCGCCCTCGCGGCCAGCCTCGGGCGGATCTGGGCTTGATCGTAGGCGCGCACTTTTCCAGTCGGCCGGAGTTTTCCGCGAGGGCGCGGAAAACAGCACCTGGGGCGGGTGCACTCCCCATTTCATTTCGGAACTGGGGCGGGAAGCTGACCGGCCGGGCGAAAGAGATTTTCAGAGCATCGATTATCTTCATAAATTGGCCTGAGTTGAACCGCCGCGAGTCACACTGGCGGCTTCTGAACGATTACTGAGGAATTAGGGCGGCGGGATTACAAAGAATCTTGCGGAACTTTAAGCCACGGATGAAGCGAAGGAGCAAACAGCCACGCGAAATCCCTTGGAGGGAGGTGACTCGTCACCGCGTTTCGCAGGCGACGGGTCGCCGCGGGTTGACTCCTATTAAATCGTTAAGCGAGCAAACCGTTGACCACATTGCCCGCGACATCGGTCAATCGATAGTCGCGCCCTTCGTGACGGTAGATCATTTTCTTGTGATCGACGCCGAGCAGTTGCAGCAGGGTGGCGTGGAGGTCATGAACATGGACCGGGTCTTTGACAATGTTGTAACCAAACTCATCCGTCTCGCCGTAAACGTGGCCGCGTTTGATGCCGCCGCCCGCCAGCCACATGGTGTAGCAGCGCGGATGATGGTCGCGGCCGAAGGTGTTGGCCTTGATCTCCCCCTGGCTGTAGGCCGTGCGGCCAAATTCACCTCCCCAGATGACCAGCGTTTCATCGAGCAGACCCCGTTGCTTCAGATCCGTAATGAGAGCTGCGGCACCTTGGTCCGTTTCTTTGCACTTGGTCGGCAGAGCCTGGGGCAGACCACTGTGGTGATCCCAGTCGCGATGGCAGAGCTGGATGAACCGCACATTGCGCTCCGCGAGCCGACGGGCCAGGAGACAGTTGTTGGCAAAGGAAGGCTTGCCGGGCGTTGCCCCGTAAAGGTCAAGCATCTCTTTTGGCTCTTTCGCGAGGTCGGTCAACTCCGGGACGCTGGTCTGCATGCGGAAGGCCAGCTCGTAGTTTTCAATCTGGGCCGAGATGGCGGGGTCGCCGAGGGTGCCAAGTGCCGTGCGATTAAGCTCATTGGCGGAGTCGATGAGCTCGCGCCGGGTCCGGCTGCTGACGCCGGGCGGATTGGAAACAAACAGCACGGGATCGCCCGCGTTGCGAAACTGGACGCCGCCGTATTGGGCGGGCAGGAAGCCGTTGCCCCAATAACGCGTCTGCAACGTCTGGCCCCCGCCGCCGCTGGTCAGCACGACGAACGACGGCAGGTCATGGTTCGCGCTGCCGAGACCATACGCGAGCCAGGCGCCCATGGTGGGGCGGCCAGGCTGCTGGTTGCCGGTGGCGAAAAAGGTGACCGCCGGATCGTGATTGATCGGGTCGGTGAACACGGAACGGACGAACGTGCAGTCGTCCGTGATCTTGGCAAGGTTCGGCAATAGCTCGGAAATATCCATGCCGCTGGGGCCACACTTCTTAAACTTATAGGGGGAACCGACGCACAAAAGATTCTTCTGCCCGCTGGTCATCGTGGTGATGCGCTGGCCCTGGCGTACACTGTCGGGCAGATCCTTGCCCGTCATCTCGATGAGTTTGGGTTTGGGATCGAAGAGGTCGAGCTGCGACGGTGCGCCCGACATGAAAAGGTAGATGATGCGCTTGGCCTTGGGCGCAAAGTGCAGCGTCTTCAGTGCGCCGGGCACGTCGAGCGCGGACGCGGCGAAGGCCCCGGGACTGAGCAGCGAACCAAGCGCCAGCGCGCCCAGGCCGGTGGTGCTCTGCCGGAGAAAGGTCCGCCGGTTGAGCGCGTTTTGGATCGGGTGGCGGAAGTCCATGGCTAGTTCGTGATGGTTTCGTTGAGGTTGAGGAGGACATTGCCCACTGCGGTCCAAGCGGCCAGTTCGCTGTCATCGAGGCCTGCCGGTTTGGGCAGGTCACCGACGCTCACGAGCTTTTTGGCGGCCGCTTTGTCCTGGCGGTAGGTGACCTGCTGCTGCTGGAGCGTGCGCTCGAGAATCGCACGTTCCTTCGCCGAGGGTGGACGCGCCAGGGCGAGTCGCCAGGCGAAGTCCAGACGCGCGGCATCCTCCGCGCCGCCTTCGTGAAGCACGCGCTGGGCGAAGGCGCGGGCGGCTTCGACGAATACGGGGTCATTCATCAACAGCAGCGACTGCAGCGGGGTGCTGGTCTTGGCGCGTTGTGCGACACAGAATTCGCGCGTCGGTGCGTCCAGCGTGACGAACGAGGGATAAACCGTGGAGCGCCGCCAATAGACGTAAAGCCCGCGACGATACAGATCCGCCCCTTTCGATTTCTCGTAACTGTAGCCGCTCATCTCATTAATCTCCCAGGTGCCCTCGGGCTGGGCGGGCTTGATGCTCTTGCCGCCCAGAACCGGATTGAGAATGCCGCCAATCGCCAGCGCGTTGTCGCGAATGAGTTCGGCATCCAGACGCTGCCGCGGGCCGCGGGCGAGGAGACGATTCTCGCCATCCCGCCGGAGCAACGCGGGCGAGGCCTTCGCGGACTGGCGATAAGTATTGCTCAAGACCATCTGTTTGAGGGCGCGCTTGGTGTCCCAGTCGCTCATGAAATCGGCGGCTAGCCAATCAAGCAACTCGGGATGGCTGGGTCTTTCGCCCTGCGCGCCGAAATCGTTGAGGGTCTTTACCAGGCCCGTGCCGAAGAGCATGGCCCACCAGCGGTTGACAGTCACCCGCGCGGTCAACGGATGATTCGGGGACACGAGCCACCGCGCGAAATCGAGCCGGTTGAGCGGCTGACCATCGGCCCGCGCGGTGACTTGGGGCAAAAAGGCGGGTACTGAAGCGCTGACTTTTTCGCCATCCTTGTCATAGTTGCCGCGGACCTTGATGAAGGTATCGCGAGGTGTGGCCATCTCAGACATGACCATGGTGTTGGGGAGTGATCCCTCGAAGTCATTCTTGAGCTTGCGCAGTTCGGTGGCGTGCTTCTGCAATTCGGCTAAATCCGGCACCTGCGTCGCGCGGAAAAATTTCTCCAAGCGCGCTTTCTGCTCCGGCGTGCGTTTGTCCACCGCCAGCGCCACCAGGGCGAGCTGGACGCCCCCGCTGAGACGGGCGACCTCGGCGGCGCTGAGGCTGCGCTCATGAATGCGCAGATCATCGATCCGTCCAGTGAATGGCGCACCGGCTCCCCCGCGCCGTCCGATGCTGAACGGGGCGTCGGTCTTGATCGTGCCGGTCAAGTGGTCCACCTTCACCGCCACCTTCACCGCCACGCCATCGACGTAGAGCTTCACTCCCGCGGCCTTTCCGGAGCCGTCATAGGTGAACGCCAGATGGGTGAAGACATCGGCGGGCAGATCCTTTTCCGCCTGGACGTGAATGCTTTCGCCCGGCCATTTGTGAATCAGGTGAATGCTCGGGCGCAGGCCGTGGAATTCGAGATCCCAACCACGAACCGCGGTGGTGCTGTCCATTTTTCCAAAGGGCGATCCGCCCGCCGGCGTGAGCTGGAGCCAAGCGCTGGCACTGAAAGACTGGTTGGTTTCGAAGCCAAAATTGTCACCGTAGTCGAGCCAACCATTCGCCTCCACGCGATAGCTCTGCCCCACCGATCCTTCGGCAAAAGTGCCCGAACCGTTCAGCTTCCCGGCCACGGTCCGCCCGTCATCGCTCAAGCCATTGCCATCCCGGTCGAGGGGAAACACCACCACCGGCCCGTTGGGCTCCGCGCCGTTTCCGCTGGCCACGAGTTGGGTTTCCCAAGCGGACTGCTTCGCAGCGAGCGTCCCGGTGAAATCCGCCAGCTGCTTTTCGGCGGCGGCGGCGGCGAGGTCACGGCGTTTCAGCTCCTCGTCCTGCCCGGACGTGGTCACGCGGAGGAACGGCTTTGGATTGCGATCGCGCACGCCATCCTTGCCATTCTCCGGCACGTTGTTGAAGAACGCATAGACCTTGTAGAAATCGCGCTGGGTGATGGGATCGTATTTGTGGTCGTGACACTGCGCGCACCCGACGGTCAGGCCCAGCCAGGTGACGCCCGTGGTGGCGACCCGATCCACCACGTAGAGGTTGCGATATTCGGAGTCGATGAGGCCGCCTTCATCGCTGGTCATATGATTGCGATGGAAGCCGCTGGCGACCTGGTGCTGAACCGTGGCCTGCGGCAGGAGATCCCCGGCGAGTTGGGCGATGGTGAATTCGTTGAACGGGAGGTTCGTGTTGAAGGCCTTGATCACCCACTCGCGCCAGAGCCACATGTCGCGGAGCGAATCGTTGTGATAGCCGCTGGTGTCGCCGTACCGCGCCAGATCCAGCCAAGGCAAGGCGAGGCGTTCGCCCAAATGCGGACTGGCCAGCAGCCGGTCAACGACTTTCTCAAATGCTTTCGGCGAACGGTCCTGCACGAAGTCATCCACCTCTGGGAGCGAAGGCGGCAGCCCGATCAGGTCCAACGACACGCGCCGAATGAGCCGGGCCTTGTCTTCTTCCGGTGCCGGCTTGAGCCCCTTGGCCTTCAAGTGCGCTTGAACAAAGGCGTCAATCGGGGCCGTTGCGGGGCCACCCTTGGGCACCATCGGTTTTGTGATCGGCTCAAACGCCCAATGCCCGGCCCATTTCGAACCTTCCTTGATCCAGCGCCTGAGCAATTCGATTTGCTGGGGTTTCAACGCCTTGTTTTCTTTGGGGGGCGGCATCACCTCATCCGGATCCTTCGTGGTTAACCGGCGCATCATGGCACTTTTCTCGGGCGCGCCCGGCACGACCGCGATCCCGCCCGACTTCGCCTTTCCGAACGCGGACTCCTTGAGGTCGAAACGCAGGTTGGCCTTAAGCTTGTTCGCATCCGGACCGTGGCAGGGATAGCAGTTCTCCGAAAGGATGGGCCGGATGTCGCGGTTGAAATCAATCTTCGCCGGCGCGGCGGATGCAACGACGCTTGCGGCCAATAAACCGCACAAAACGCCAGCGGCCAGGTGGGCCGGTTGAACTGCGGGGGTTCGTATCATATCTCTGCTTTCATGATGCCACGAAACGCAATCCACACAAGCTTGAAACAAGGATAGAAGAGCCGAATGAGCCGGATGAAGGGCCGGGCAACTCAGGGATCCGACGGGACGCTTGGGCTGGTGGGGATTGGGTCATGGATGCCTTTTCCGGCACCCGTCAACGAACCGAAGCGACTCGTGCACTGCGCCGCGAGGGGTTGCTTGACACACTCCCGCCAGCAATTTTTCGACGCCTTCGCGATCTCGCTTCTTATACCTTCGTCCACCTTCCTCCAACCGACTCAGTCCCCCGAGCGATAATCGGCAGCGAAGGATTGCGATGGGGGCATCCATTTGTCGCCTGCTGGGAGGGGATCAAACGCTCAAAAAGTCGCAATCGGATTGACCGGCGAACCGGTACCGCCGGGGACAGCCAGCGGGGCGACGACCAGCAGAAATTCCCAGCGCCACTGCTGCTGAGCGGTGCGGCTGACGGCTTCCAGATCGCAGTTATCAAGGATCCAAGTTCCCATGGCGATCAGGCAGAGCCGATGAATCGGCATGGCCACGTCTTCCACGCCGGAGGGCAGCACATCGCTCGCAGCATCGCTGCCTAACACGGCCACGTCACGCTGCTTGAGCCAGTGGGCGCAGGAGCCGTGCAACCCGGCAAACTTCCCGCCCCACGGACCGACGGCAGCACGCCGCGCCCATCGACCCGTGCGAATCAGGACCACATCCCCGGCGCTCACTTTGGTTCCCGTCTGCTTCTCCCACGCGTCCAGATCCTCCGGATAGATCGGCGTGCCCGGTTCAAGGTATTCCCGATTCTTGAGCCGGGGGATGTCGATCAGGACACCACGCGTGAGGATGCCGTGCTTCAAATTCTGGATACCCAGCTTCCCGGCGCCCTCCGACGTCACCGCCGTCTGGGGGAAACCGTTATACATTTTGCCGCGATGAAACATGTGGCAGAGGCTGTCAATGTGGGTGTGAGCCATGCCGTGATAAGAAACCTTGAAGGTGTCGGCCGAAAAGAAGTCGGGGTTATTCGTGCCGGCGCGGTCCATCAAGTGAAAGAACGGGGATCCGTTGTCGACCGCTTTCTCCTTCTCGACATCGCGGGCCAGGGAAACCGAAATACCCGCCCGCACAAGGGCCAGTGCCTGCCGGCGCTTCGCTGGGGTCACCAGATTCAAAGCGCCCAACTGATCGTTCGTGCCCCATCGGCCCCAATTGGAAAGCTCGGTGAACGCCCGCTCAAAATCCTGATTGTTTCGGAACTGCGCGGCGCCGGGTGATTCCTGTGCGACCAAGATTGGGACGATGCTCAGCGCCGTAAGCAGGCACCAGAGACGGCGACTTGCGGGCAGTCTACTCAGGGGAGATTTCATGGGTCGATTCTCCTCAAAAAAAATGGCACCGTCCAGCACTCTGGTCGCACAACATGCTCGATGCGGAGCCGTCCACACCTGAATCCATTAGCCGCAGGCCCGCCGCGCGATCGGCCATGGGGTCAATATCAGGCTGGTAATTATACGGCCGATGCAGGAGAACTTGGGCTATGCACTCCATTATGCCAGTCGGCTACCCGCAGCTCACCAGCCGCCGCGAGGCCCTTCGCACGTTGGGCGCGGCCGCAGCGCTGGCGGTGCTGCCTTCCTTGCGGGCCGCCAATTCGGACCAGGATTCCCTGCCGATGCAGTTCTACAAAAGCTTGAGCGAGGAGCAGCACGCCAAGATCTGTCTGCCGGTCCATCACCCGAAGCGCCAGTTTGTCAGCAACTGGTGGTACATTCATCCCGCGCAGCGGCTCCACACCTTTTACACCCCGGAGCAGCAGGATCTCGTGCGGCAGATCTTCGCATCACTGCATCATCCGGAATATCGCGAGAAGATGGCCTGGCAGGTGCAGAAGGATCTGATGGGCGACCTCAAGAACACGCCCTCCGTCGGCTTCTTCGGCACCCCGAAGGACAAGGATTTCGAGTTCATCTACACGGGCCACCACGTGACCCGGCGCTGCAACGCGCACACGAACAAGGGGCTGGGCTTTGGCGGCGCACCGATTTTCTATGGAAATTTCGCGAAGGCTTTCCGCGAATCAAAGGATCACGAGGGCAATCCTTTCTGGTACCAGGGGTTGATCTTTAACGAATTTGTCAGCGCGTTGGATGGTAAACAGCAGGCGCGAATATTGGTCGGGCGCGAGCCGCGGGACGAAAAACCCGAGGTGGTCATCCAGAAGCGCAAGACGGATCTGCCGGGGCTCAGTTGCGCCGATCTGAGCAAGGATCAGCGAGCCAAGCTGCTGGAGACCATGCGGCGCATGCTGGGATGCTTCCGCGCGGACGATGTCGCCGCCACCATCAAGATCATCGAAGGACGAAAACTGATTGAGCACCTGTTTATCTCGTGTTACGGCGGGTCCTACGACATCGGCGACGACAAGGTGTGGGATACGTGGCAGATCGAAGGGCCGGAGATGGTCTGGTATTTTCGCGGGATGCCCCACATCCATGGCTATTTCCACCTGACCGCTTAAGGGTGGCGTCGAACTAAAGCGTGAATCCGTGCTCAGCCGCCGGTTCTCCGCCCCTCCCGGCCGGCGGTTTGAATCCGTGACCCCATGAATCATGCCGTGTATCGGGACCAATTCGAGATCCGCCGAAACGGCGATGGGACAATTTCGATCCTGTCTCCCGGGATTTGAAAACCTCGAAGCGCTCCCGCGGTGTGCCAGGATGCCCTTTTGTTTTGGCAATTTGCCAACGCGCCAGCCGCAAACATTGCTACTCGCCCAAATTGCGTCGCAGGAGCGCGTTCAATCTGACCGGCGAGAGAATGGTGACCGTCTTGTCTTTTACCGTGAGAAGTTTCTGCGCCCGGAAAACCGCCAGGGTGCGCGAAAACGTTTCACCCACGGTGCCGAGTTCCGCCGCGAGGACCCGTTTGGTCATGGTAATTTCAATTTGCACGGGCCGGTCGCTCGCAGGATCCGGGCAGCGTTTGATCAGCCAGTTGGCCAGCCGGGTCTCCACATTTTTTAACGTGAGGTCTTCCAACTGCCCCACCAGCACCCGCAAATGGCTGCTCATCGAGCCGAGCATGCGCAGAGCGAGTTCCGGTTGATGGCGTAGCAAAGCCAGAATCCCCGCTTTCCGCACCAGCAACACTTGGGATGACTCCAGCGATCGGGCGTCAGCCGGGTATCCGGAATCGCTGGCCAAGGCCACCTCGGCAAAAGAATCGCCCGCCCGGAAAATGTGAATGATCTGCTCCTTGCCAGCAGCACTGACGCGATGGACGTTCACGGCTCCGCGCTGGACGATGAAGAAACCCCGGGCTGGATCGCTCTCGTGAAAGAGGTATTCGCCTTTTTCAAGGGGGATAACCACCGTGATCGCCGCAATGTTCAATAAATCAGGCAGGGGCAGGCCGGTGAAGAGCTGGCATGTGCGCAAGGCATTGACGATTGCGAGCGACTTCGGATCAGTTAGGTCGACCATGACGGCTACGATTCAAGCAGGTTCACGCCAAAAGTAAACCAGCCAGTCCGCCCCCGCGCCGCGTTCAATTTTTGAACAGAAACCCTCGCTGCCGAGCTGCTCGATCAAGGGTGACGGCAGGAATGGCGCCACGATGATCAAACCCTCCCCCGGTTCAAGCCGATCCACCTGCGCGCGAATCGCAGGAAAGGGCTCCACACCGCCCCGAAGCAGTTCGTGCACGTCGAAGCGTTTGAACCGTGTTAGCAAAGGCATCATGATACTTTGTTCCGTTTAGCTGCCGATTCACACGCCCTGCGAGCTGGGCCACAACCGGAATGCCCACCAAGCCGCCGAGCCCGAGCACCCAGCAGTCGAGGAGACCGTTAGTATGTTGCGCAGCCTGCGCCTTTCCTAGCCAGCCTGCGTTGACCTGGGTCAAAGGTAAGGCGCCGCCCCGTTGTGTCGCCCCAGTGAAAATCCTGAGCTGGCCGCTTCAGATCCAGGAGTGAACAAATACCCCCAAGGTTGTTGCCATCATTTCCGCGCCCCTTGACCCAAGTCAAATCCAGCTGACCCGCGCTGCTGTATCTTCTTGCTCCCAACGAATCAAACCACCAGCATGACCAACCAATCTACACCCAAGCTAGGGCAGTGTAGCGCCAGCAGTCACGCGCAAGTCTTGTGGCAAAGCTAAATCCCTACTGCGGCGGGCTGGCTGTTCTTTGACCGACGACCGGATAACCATCAAACTCCCATCCCAGCAAATCCCAGCGAAATATGTATACTGCACGATCATTGACCTCCGCTGTCATCCTCGCCGTATTGGCTTGCGGCCAAGCCTTAACTTCGGCGGCGGCGGAAAAACCATCGTCCACGGCATCCGCAAATGCCACCGAACCGGTCGTGGGCGTGGAAAAGGCCGTCTTGGTGGCGCCGCCAATGGTTCCGCCCCCCCTCACCCGCAAACACGCCACCAAAGTGATCGTGGAATTGGAAGTCAAGGAAGTCGTAAAAAAACTTTCCGACGACGTCGAGTATCTGTTCTGGACCTTCGGCGGTGATGTGCCGGGACGCTTCATCCGCATCCGCGAGGGGGACCAGGTGGAGTTCCACTTGCTTAATCATCCTTCGAGCAAAATGCCGCATAACATTGATCTCCACGCCGTGACGGGTCCGGGCGGCGGGGCAACCTCTTCGTTCACCGCGCCCGGGCATGCCTCCCAGTTTTCTTTCAAGGCGTTGAACCCCGGGCTTTACGTCTACCATTGCGCCACCGCCCCGGTCGGGATGCACGTGGCCAACGGCATGTATGGCCTGATCCTCGTCGAGCCGAAGGGCGGCTTGTCCCCCGTGGACCGCGAATACTACGTGATGCAGGGAGAATTCTACACGGCGGGGAAATTTGGCGAAACCGGACTCCAAAGCTTTGACCAAAACAAGGCGATCGATGAACGCCCGCCCTACGTCGTGTTTAATGGCGGGGTGGGTTCACTGGTCGGCGACCGCGCGCTCAAGGCCAAGACCGGCGAGCGGATCCGTCTCTTTGTGGGTAACGGCGGTCCCAATCTGGTCAGCTCCTTTCACGTCATCGGTGAGATCTTCGATACCGTCTATCAAGAGGGTGGCATTCTGCCCTCCCAGCAACAGGTGCAAACCACGATGGTTCCAGCCGGCGGTTCGGCCATTGTCGAATTCAAGGTGGAAGTGCCGGGCACTTATATCCTCGTGGATCACTCCCTGTTTCGCGCCTTCAACAAGGGGGCGCTCGGCATGTTGAAAGTCGAAGGGCCGGAGAATCTGCTGGTCTACACAGGCAAGGAGGTCGACGCGATTTACATCGGCCAACAGGCAACCGCAGGATCCGAGGCGGACAAAAAAGTGGCCGCGCTCGAAGCCCGGATGAAAGCCGCCCTTACGTCGAATCCCCAAATCGTAAATCTGACGAAAGAGATTCAAATCGAGAAGGGCAAGCAGGTGTTCATGCAGACCTGCTTCGTTTGTCATCAGTCTGAGGGACAGGGCATCCCCGGCCAGATTCCACCGCTGGCCAAGTCGGACTTCCTGATGTCCGACAAGGAACGGTCCATCCGCATCGTGTTGCAAGGATTGACCGGGGAACAGACGGTCAAGGGCGTGAAGTACAATGGAATCATGATCCCGCTTAACTATCTGCCGGATGATCAGATCGCCAACGTGCTGACCTACGTCCGCAACAGCTGGGGCAATGCCGGCGACGCGGTGAAACCCGAGGAAGTACGCAAATTGCGCAGCCAGACGCCGGCGCCCGTGGCGAATCCCTACGAATAAAGGCCCGCGCCCCTTGGACATCAGAATCAAGCCCGCCCGGAAAGTGAATCCCACACTTAAGAACCAGGCCAGTTGCGCCGGGAGGCCCTTCGCCCGCGTGCTGGCGGGCGGTTTGGTTTTTATCGCCCTGGGCTTCGCCGCAGAGTCCCCGACCACCCTGGCAGCGCCGGGCACGGTCATCGTGCCGACGGGGGTGCATCGCCCGCTGTTCCGCGGTGAAAACGAACCCCGGGAAATCGCGGTAAAAGCATTCCAGCTCGATGTTCTCCCGGTCACCAACAATGACTTTCTCGAGTTTGTCGGAGCCAACCCGCGTTGGCAGCGCTCCCAGGTCAAACGTTTGTTTGCCGATGAATCGTATTTGAAACATTGGGCTGGTGATCTGGAAATTGGAGCAGACGTGCACCTGGGGAAGCAGCCGGTGACGCATGTCTCCTGGTTTGCCGCCAAGGCCTATAGCGTCTGGAAAGGAAAACGACTGCCGACCACCACGGAATGGGAGCTGGCCGGCAGCAGCGGTTTTGAAACCCGCGATGGGGCGAAAGAGCCAGCCTTCCTGCAGGCCTTGAACCGGTGGTATTCCACCCCTAGTCCAGCGACCCTCCCCGCTGTCGGGCAGGGCCGGCCAAATTGGTTTGGTGTTCACGATCTTCACGGCCTGATCTGGGAATGGACCTCCGACTTCAACTCCGCGATGGTGACCGGCGACGCCCGCGGTGACACCGGGCTGGAGCGCCAATTATTCTGCGGCAACGGTTCGCAAGGCGCTTCAGACCGGGCGAATTACCCGGCGTTCATGCGGTATGGCTTCCGCAGCAGCCTGCGCGCGAGCTACACCGTCCACAATCTCGGCTTCCGTTGCGCCAAAGATTTATGATCCTATTTCGCCGCCTGCTCCTGGCCTCGATGACTGCCTGCGCGGCGGTGGCGGCGCCGCCGGCGTCACCAGCGAAGGCCAGGGAAAAACCGCCCTGCTGCCGCCTGGAGCAAGCTGCGGGACCTCACACCGATCGGTCACTTTACCAGCTGGAATCCGCCTGGGTTTCCGATGTGGAGAGAAAAGTGAAATTAGGAGTGCTGCACGGGCGCGTTCAAATCATGGCCCTGTTCTTCACGTCCTGCGAGTTTGCGTGCCCGATTACCGTCAATGACATGAAGGCCATCCAGGCGGCGTTGCCGAAGGAATTACAAGACCGCGTGGAGTTTTTGCTGGTCAGTTTTGATTCGGAACGCGACACGCCAAAGGCATTGCGGGCCTTTCGGGAAAAAATGCATTTGGACACCCAGCACTGGACTCTGCTTCGTGGAAATCCCGATGACGTGCGGGAACTGGCGGCCTTGCTGGGCATCAATTACAACCGGGATGCGCGCGGACAATTCGCGCATTCTAACCTGCTCACCGTGCTCAACGAGCAGGGTGAGATCATGCATCAACAGCCCGGCCTGAACCACAACCCGGCGGAAACGGTGGCCAGGCTGATACGGCATTTTCAGAAACCCGCGCCGGCCGGGGCGCTCACAAAATGAACACCGGCCCAGCCACACAGTAGCTCTCCCCCCGACGCGCTCGCCCGACCGGCTTGGTTGTGCGGCTCCTCCGGATCGGTCAAGGGTCCCGCTGTCCGCAGAGGCAGACGGTTTCCCTCACGCGCCGGCGAATTCAACCATCCATTGACCCAAGTCAAAGTCGACCCCGTCTCCACGTGTTAATCATGCTCGAATCAGAGCCGCCCGGAACATCGGGAAGGAAACGCACATGAATAATTCAGACCAAAAACATCCGCTCCAGAAACTAATGGACAACCCCTGGCTGTTGCTCGCTCTGGGCGTTGGCATCCCCTCGCTGTCCTACACGCTTTGGGGTTGGCTGGAACTTATCAATTTGCCAGCGGCTCAACTTCCCTGAACAAACAAGCACCATGAACCAGCCTGTCTCATCCAGTCTGCAATCCCCCGAGCCGGGCTGGTTCAAGGCGCCGGGCGGCAATGAACGCACGTGGATCGGCATGGCTGTGGTCTGGTGCATGATCCTTTCGCTCATGATGCCGTACTGGCATTTCCGCGGAAAACAAAACAGCACCGGCGAAGCTTATCGCGTCAAACCGGCCGATTTCATCAAGCGCGTCGAGCGCTTTGTGAAAGCCAACACCGGCGACGAATACCTGGTGGAGGACGGCATCACGCCCGTCGTGCCCGCGCCCCCGGGGGAGGTTTATCTCCTCGCCAAGCAGTTCTTCTGGTTTCCCACCCTCAAGCTGCGCGCGGGCGAAACCTACCGGCTGCATATTTCGTCGGCCGATTTCCAGCACGGCTTTTCGCTGCTGCCCATGAATATGAACTTCCAAATCGTCCCGGGCTACGACCACGTCCTGACGATCATCCCCCAGGCGCCTGGCATTTATCCGATTGTCTGCAATGAATTCTGCGGCATCGGCCACCAGAATATGGTCGGAAAAATCATCGTGGAATAGCGACACACCCCCATGAACTCCAATTCCACTTCCGGAAAACGCATCTGTCCGACGACCGGTCTGCCGATCTGTCTCACGGCGGAATTCTTCATCAAGGCCAACGCCGTGCTGGCGGTCGTGTTTCTGCTGATCGGCGGCATCGCCGCGGTCCTGCTCGCGCTCACGCGCTGGCAGACCGTCCACCTGCTGCCCGTGGACTGGTTCTACCGCATCATCACGCTGCACGGAATCAATATGCTCATCTTTTGGATCCTATTCTTCGAGGTGGCGATTCTGTACTTCACCAGCACGACCCTGCTGAACGTGCGGCTCGCGTCGCGCGCGACGGCGTGGGTTTCGCTCGTCCTCATGTTCACCGGAGCGGTAATGGTGGATGTCACAATTCTGGTGGGCAAAGCCGACGTGATGCTCAGCTCCTATCTGCCGCTGCTGGCGCACCCGGCATTTTACCTTGGCATTATTCTCATGGCGGTGGGCACATTGGTCGCCGTCGGCAATTTCTTCACCACGCTGTACAAGGCAAAAAAGGAGCAGACCTATCAGGGGTCGGTGCCGCTGGTGGTATTCGGCGCCACCGCGGCGGCGATCATCGCGGTGGTCACGTTGTTGCATGGTGCGCTGGTAATGATTCCAACCTTCCTGCACTCACTGGGGCTGATCGCACAGCCGGACCCGCAATGGTATCGGCTGGTCTGGTGGGGGCTGGGCCACATGTCGCAGCAGGTCAATGTCTGCGCAATGGTCGCGGTGTGGTATCTGCTCGCCACGATCACCACCGGGGCGAAGCCGCTCAACGAGGCGGTCTGCCGCAGCGCGTTCGTGCTCTACATCCTCTTCATCAACCTGGCCTCGGCGCACCACCTGCTCGTGGACCCAGGCGTGAGCGCCGGCTGGAAAATCTGGAACACCTCTTACGCGATGTACCTCGCCGTCCTCGCCTCCATGATGCACGGCTTCACCGTGCCCGCGTCGGTCGAGGTCGCCATGCGCCACAAGGGTTATGTGCGCGGCCTGTTCGGCTGGCTCACGGGCGCGCCCTGGCGCAATCCTGGCTTCTCCGCTTTTTTCCTCTCCCTGGTCATCTTCGGATTCATCGGCGGCATCACCGGCGTCACCCTCGGCACGCAGCAGATCAATATCATCGCCCATAACACGCTCCGCATCCCGGGCCACTTCCACGCCACGGTCGTGGGTGGAACCTCGCTGGCCTTCATGGGCCTGACCTACTACCTCGTGCCGCTGCTGTGGCAACGCGAGTTCATCTGCAAACCCCTCGCCCGCCTCCAGCCGTATCTGTTCGCTGTCGGTATCCTGCTGCTGTCATTTGGCATGTCGTTCGCCGGCTCGATGGGCGTCGCCCGGCGCAGTTGGGACATCGAAGCGGGTGGCTCCATCTACGGGCCGACGGCGCACTTGTTCCTCGGCCTCGTGGGCATCGGCGGCCTGCTGGCGTTCACCGCGCTGTTCCTCTACGTCGTCCTCACGGTGGGCACGCTGTTCTTTGGCAAACGCATCACCGGCCAGGCGATGTCCGACTGGGGCACGCCGAAAATCCTCAGCACCGCCGGTGGCCACGGACATGAACGCGACGACGCACCTCTACCAACTCCCGCCCCGGCCTACGCGGGTGCGGCTGCGATGGCGGAGGCGCATCCGACGCAGGGAACAATGGTGCTCGCGGTGGTCTTCCTGCTGAGTTTCGCGGTCTATTACTTTGCGAACTGGAAGGCGCTCGCCGACGTTTGGCCGGTGCGTTGAACCGGCCGGATATCGCCATGACTACTCAAGCTCTCCCTGCTGGTCGCCTCGAACGTGGCGCCCTGCGCCTCAGCCGCTTTCTGTCTGGCGGGAACTTCGCGGTGTTCGCGCTGCTGGTGCTGTTCTTTTTTGAAATCTTCATCGCCGTAATGACCTTCGCTCCCATCCGTGGTGGCGCGGTGGGCAGCTTCATGGAGGAGTTCCGCATCCGCTGTTTTCAATACGAGCCAAAGACGGGCTGGATGAAATGGAGTTCCGTGGTGGTAATGCTCTCCGAGCCGTGGCCGCTGGCCGCCATTATCATGTTTTTCTGGCGGGCGCAGGTCGGCGAATTCTGGCAGCTGCGCCGGCGCGCGCTGATTCCGCTCGCGGCCGGGGCGTTGGTTCTCGTTGGCTTGATTGGGACCGGCCTGGCAGGAGTCGGCCCGGCCGAGCCGTTGCCAAAGGAACTCCCCTTCCCCGCCGACCGCCTGCGCAGCGCATTGCCGATGCCTGCCTTCCAGCTCACCAACCAGGATGGCCAGTCCGTGTCCATGGCCGCCTTCAAGGGCCACGTCGTGCTCGTCACTGCGGTCTATTCCACGTGCACAACCACCTGCCCGATGATGCTGAAGAAAATCCGGGAAGTGCTGGATCAACTCAAACCCGCCGAACGCGCCGACCTGGCGGTCGTGGCGTTTTCCCTTAGTCCCGAGGCCGACACGCGCGAACTGCGCACCATGATCACGCGCGCCTACGGTTTCGAATCTTCGCAGTTCCACTTTGTCAACGGCGTGCCCGCCGAGATGAATGCACTGCTCAACCAGTTGAACATCGGACGCATGCGCGATGACAAAACGGGCCAACTGGTCCACTCAAACCTATTCCTCCTGCTCGACCGTGAAGGACGCATCGCTTATCGGCTCTCCTTGAGCCTGCGTGAACAATCCTGGCTGGCCTCGGCGGTGCGCGTATTGCTGGCGGAAAAAGCAAAATGATTCAGTCGCATGACTGAAAATGCCACCACTCCGGCGCGGTCGGCTGGCCCCGAGGCAGCGGTCGCTGCCTCCGGCGTGCGCGCCGATGGATTGCTCCGGCGCCTTGAGAACCTCTGGCTCCGCCTGGACGGGCTCGTGGAACAATTCCTGCCCGCCGCCCTCAATCCATTCGCGCAACTCGGGGCAATGGCGAATACCTGTCTGCTGGCCGCGTTGGCCTCCGGGATTGCCTTGCTCATCTGGTACGCGCCCAGCGTGCACCTCGCCTACGCCTCGCTGGAAAAGCTCCGCACCGGCTCCTGGCTTGGCCAGTGGGTCCGTTCGCTCCATCGCTACAGTTCTGACGGTTGCATGTTCTTCATCCTGCTGCACGCAACGCGCATTGTCTGTCAACGACGCTTTGCCGGCGCGCGCTGGATTGCGTGGGTCACGGGCATCCTCATGCTGGCCGCGCTCTGGTTCATCGGCTGGACCGGTTACTGGCTGGTGTGGGATGTGCGGGCGCAGCACGCCGCACTGGGCACGGCCCGCTTCCTCGATGAGCTGCCGATCTTCGCCGAACCAATGTCGCGCTCACTCCTCACCAACGAGAGTGTGCCCTCCCTGCTGTTCTTCCTGATTTTCTTCGCGCACATGCTGATGCCACTCTCCGTCGGTATCGGGCTCTGGCTGCATCTCATGCGCATGAACCGCGCCCGCCTGCTCACCAGTCGCCCCATGACCCTCTGGATCGTTGGCTCCTTGGCGCTCCTGTCGGCCTTGCTGCCGGCGACGAGTGCCAGCCCGGCGCAGATGACCGTCAAGGTTCCCGCGTTCACCCTGGACTGGTGGTTTCTCTGGCCGATGGGGATGACCGACCGGCTCGGAGGCAGCGCGTTGTGGGCGTTCTTTCTCACCGCCGGGCTGGTGATTCTCACCGTCCCATGGTGGATGTCCCGCCGGCCGCAGACGGCGCAATGGACGGCAGCGGTGGAGCTACCCCGCTGTTTTGGCTGCACGCTGTGCGCGCAGGATTGCCCGTTCAACGCCATCGCCATGATACCGCGCGAGGATGGAAAAAAGTTTGAAGTGCAATCGCAAGTGGACCCGGATCTGTGCATCGGCTGTGGGGTCTGCATCGGCTCGTGCGACTCGCAAGCGATCAATTTGCCCGCCCTCGACAGCCGGCACGTTGAAAGCGAACTCAACGCCTGGATCGACTCCACGAAAGCGCGCGGCGAAAAACCGTTCCTCGCCTATTGTTGCGCCGAATCCGCCGCCGCGCTGTGCCCCCTAAACGCGAACGGCACCTCGGCGGATCTGCCCGGCTATCGGCTCGAGCTCGTTCCCTGCGTCGGCTGGATCAGCGCTGTTCTGTTGGAGCGTCCGCTGAAACGCGGGGCCGGGGGAATCCTCGTGGTCGCGTGTGGCGACGCCGATCCAGTCGCGCGCGATGGCTGCCAGTGGTTCGAGCAGCGACTCCACGGCCAGCGCCAGCCCGCGTTCGATCCCCAAAACTCAGACCCAGCCCGGATTTGTCTGGTGCACCTCGACCGGACCCGACCGCAGGAACTCGCGCGCATCGCCGCGGACTTTCGCGCGAACCCAGGCGGATCCAATTCAGCCACGACCAGCCGGCACCCTTGGCAAGTCGCCGCCGCCGCCGCTCTAGCGGTGGGGTTGGGCCTGGCGACGTGGCTGGCCAGCAGCTTGCCCTACCGGACCCCACATTCACCCGAGCCGGAACTCGTGGTGTCCTTCATTCATCGCGGCGTCATTGTGGACCCGCGCAAACTCACGAAGGAGGAGTTGGACAAACGCCTCCCCCACATGCGGGCCCAGATAAACGTGACCCGCGAGCGCCTGCCCGTCCGCCTGCGCGTGCAAGTGGACGGCCAGATCGTCCATGACCAATCCTACCAAGCCAAAGGCCATTCCAAGGACGGACCAAGCATGGCGGTGGTGCGTTTACCAATCACCCCGGGGCAGCATCAGATCCAGGTGGACCTCGCTGATAGCGCTGACTCCAATCAATGGACCCAACACTGGGTCGGTTCTGGAGAATTTCAGGAGCATCGGCTTCGGGTGGTTCTGTTTGATACTAAAGCCGGATTCTCACTGCATTAGGCATGGGTCGCTGGTGTTTTAGGGAGGCGCGGCCTCGCCCGCACTCCATGCTGCAATATCAGACTGCCTCCTCACAGACTTACAAATGAGTCGTCCCCAGTCACGCAATGGGATCCAGCGGGCTTTACCCCGCCGTCAGTGCCGCGCGCGCGTCTTCCAGGGCGCCGGTCTTTTCGAGGAAATAATCGTAGCCCCCCTCGTAGGCCGTGAGCTGGCCGGCGTTTACATGGAGCACCCGGGCCGCGAGCTTGCGGATGAAATGCACGTCGTGGGAGATGAAGACCAGCGTCCCCTCATACCGCTCCAGCGCCAGCGTAAGCGACTCGACCGTGTGGATGTCCAGATGCGTCGTCGGCTCGTCCATGAGCAGGAGGTTCGGCGGATCAACGAGGAATTTGATCAGGTTCAGCCGGCTTTTCTCGCCGCCGCTCAGCACGGCGGTCGGCTTGAAAATCTCATCCTTGCGGAAAAGAAACGAGCCGAGAATGCCGCGGGCCTCGTCTTCTCCCAGCAACGGCGCACTGGCCAGGACCTCATCCAGCACGGTCCGCTCCGGGTTGAGCGTGTCGGCGCGATGCTGGCTGAAGTAACCGATCTTGGCGTTGTGCCCCAGCTTGCGCTCGCCCTGTTGAAACTCCACCACGCCCGCGAGGATCTTGAGCAACGTCGATTTTCCCGCGCCGTTCGGACCGACCAGCACGGTCCGTTCACCGCGCTCAACGGTGAGGTCCATCCCCGAGTAAACTTTCGTCGCGCCATAGGCCATGTGGATGCCGGCCAGCGTCACGGACCGCTGCCCCCCCCGCGTTGGCTGCGGGATTTGAAAGCGGAAGGGCTTGCGCGGCGGGAGCGGTTTCGCAATGAGTTCAAGCCGTTCGATCTGCTTGAGCTTGCTCATCGCCTGCGAGGCCTTGGAGGGAATGGCCCGGAAACGATCCGCAAATTGCTGCAGCGCGGCGATCTCTTTTTGCTGATTGTTATGGGCTGACAACTGCTGCTCGTAGCGCTCTTCGCGCTGGCGCAGGAAGTCCGAGTAATTGCCGGTGTAGTCGATGAGTTTCTTGTCCGAGATCTCATGCACCTGGGTCACGATTTCGTCCATGAACTGCCGGTCATGCGAGATCAGGAGCAGCGCGCCGGAATAGTTCCGCAGGTAATTCTGCAGCCACAGGAGCGAGAGCAGGTCGAGGTGATTGGTCGGCTCGTCCAGCAGCAGGAGATCCGGCTCCATCACCAGCAGCCGGGCCAGGCGGGCGCGCATGATCCAGCCGCCGCTCATCTCCCGGGCCGGACGACCGAAATCGGGGTCGCGATAGCCCAGGCCCCGCAACATTTTCTTGGCCTTCGTTTCGACCTGCGGATCATTCAGCGCGGCGTGCTTCGCGTGGGCTTCCAGATATTCCGCGCCGGATACCTGCCCCGCCGCCTCCAGTTCGTGCAGGCGCTTTTCCAGACGCGGCACCTCCTCGACGCGGCCGGTGGCAACGTCAAGAATGGTCTCGTCGCCGTGCGCCTCGGCTTCCTGCGGCAGGTAGCCGACCATCGTCCATTCGTCGCGCTCGACCACGCCGGCATCCGCCTCCCGTTGCTTGAGGATGATGGAGAAGAGCGTGGACTTGCCCGTGCCATTCAGCCCCACCAGCGCCGCCCGGTCGCCATAGGTCAGGTTAAGCGACACATTCTCGAAGAGCGTCCGCCCGCCGAGGGTCATCTTTAATTCACGAATCGTAAGCATTAAAAAATTGTGGTCATCTCCCGCCGGCGTGCCAGGGTGCCTCCGGGATAAATCTTCGCGAGCAATCCACGCGCTGACCCCGGTTCTGTTCCCGGCGACAAGCGGGAAATCTTAAGCGGAGATCGCTCGGCGTCAACCGCCCATTTGCACACCCCGCCCCGGCTCAAATCCCTTGCTCGCGAAACCATTGCTCGCCTCGGTGAGTTGGAATATCCATTCATCCCAACCAGGGGGGGCAGCGCCGAGGGGGATCCAATCACTCAATTTTTCGATGGAACTATTGCCCCCATACCCTGACAATTTCCCGTCTGGGAATCGAAGGTGCTATACTTCTTAAAGTTCTTATAATGAACTAAAAATAACGAACCATTTCAGGAAATACGCATTGCCTTAGGAGATCCTTTTAGAAGTGGAATGGCGGATTAAACCAGACCGGCTGAATTTTAAGCGGAACACGCGCGTCTGATATTGTCCGAGAATTAAGGGCTAGTACGTACAGACGGGAAGTTACGAAAGTGGTTTACTGTGAGTAGTAAATGAAAGTCCAACTGAGCAATTACGAAACGAACAAAAGGGCAAATCGAGCCCGGTGCTCGGGGCTGTCTCGTTTCTTGGCCCGGTTCAGTGTCAACCGCCGGGTTTCCCGGCGTTCTGCTGGCTTTACACTGGAGGAAGTCGTAATTTCAATGGCCATTTCCGCCCTCACTATCGGTGGTGTGGCCAGCGGCTATGCCACCTCCACGAAACGGGCTGAATGGTCCTCCTACTCCGCCGCCGCCCAGTCGGCCGCCCAGCAACAAATCGAACAAGTCCGCGCCGCCAAATGGGAACCCTTGGCCTTGCCGGCGGCGGACGAATTGGTGAGTGCCAATTTTCCGGTGACCGTGGCCAAACTTGATCTCCCGGGGGCGAGCGGCACTTCCGCCAGCATCACCAACCGCACCACCATCACCAACCGCACCACCATCACCAACCGCACCACCATCACCAGCCTGTCCGTCAACCCGCCCTTGAAGATGATCCGGGTGGATAGCTCTTGGTCGTTTATGACGCGCACGTTCACGAACACCGTCACCACGTTCCGCAGCCCGTAGTCCATTACGCGCGGTGGCCGGTTCCCCCGCCGCGCAAGATGATCCTGGCGGTCCGATTTACATCCCCGCTCTGGTTTTCCAATGACGGCCTGCTCTGCGGTCAACCGCTTCTGCGCCCAGCCCGCTCTGCCAGGAAATGCCCCGGTTGTCCCACGGCTGCTTGACGCGAGCAGCCAGGGCCGAATTGCCAAACGGAAAGGTGTTTCGGCGGTATTTGAAGCACCGCCACGGCCCTCCTCGCCCAGGGGTTCGGGAACACAAAACCTTAAACAAGATTGCTTTGGCAGCGGGGCGAAGGCACCTTGGCTGGACCCTTTCACGTCGCGGGAGCGCACCGTTGTATGAAAATCCTGATTGTTGAAGATGACCTGGAAACCCGCCAGAAGCTGGAGCGACTGCTGACTCGCTGGCAGTACGAAGTGACGACCGCCGCCAATGGAATCGAGGCGTGGAAGATCTTGCAGCAACCGGAGACACCGCGTTTGGTGTTGCTGGATTGGGAAATGCCCGGAATGACCGGCGTCGAGGTCTGCGCCCGGGCCCGCCACCAGTTTAGGTTGGCTCCGCTGTACCTGATTCTGCTGACCGGCCACAATACGAAAGCGAACATCACCCAGGGGCTGGATGCCGGAGCGGATGATTACATCACCAAGCCCTTCGACCAGGAAGAGCTACGCGCCCGGTTGCAGGCCGGGTCGCGCATCGTGCGCTTGCAGGCGGAGTTGGCCGAACGTCTGCAGGAACTCCAAGGTGCGCTGGCGGATGTGAAACAGTTGCAGGGGCTCTTGCCGTTGTGTTCCTGCTGCAAAAAAATCCGCGACGGCAAAAACTACTGGCATCAGGTGGAGGGATACATCAGCCGCCACTCCGATGCCACCTTCACGCATGGCATCTGCCCAAATTGCTATCAGAAGGTGCGGGCGGAGTTTCTTGCGGGTACCTAGCGGGCGCAACTGACCTTCATCGGGTCCGCAAGGAGTCTGCCCGCTGGTCGGTTTGTTCCGACCGGATTCAGCGCCGGCCGAATAGTGTGAGGGTGGCGGTGCAACAGCGCCCGGTCCGGTGCCAGCGGCGGAGCCGCAGAGGTGGGCTCACTCGAAACACCTGCGAGCAAAGCTGCGCTCCAACTCGGGCTCTCCCGTAGTCGTCTCTCCGCGCTCGCCCCTCAAAGTTGGCTCCGATGGCCGCGTCCCCATCGGCACGCAATGGTTACGGATCGAAAAAACACAAGGGTCCAAGCTGGTGCTTTGCCTCCATCCCGGAGGCCATCACCTATGCTGGCCGCCCCGCCCGATCCGGATCAAAAACCCGCCCTCCTTTTTACCAATCGCCCCACTTAAAAACATTCCCGCTTTGCTAACTGAAAAGCATTCCGGGATTGAAAACGACGCGACACGGAAAACTTTTCCACTTGCCATCAGGGGATAGGTTTGTTTCTGTCTCTGCCTTTCGCGGGTTCGGTGAATTCGCTCCTTGAGTCAGGTCATTGGCGTTCATCAGTATGGAACGCAGGATGGAGGATGCAATGAGGGGATGCACCGAAAAATCGGAACATGGATAACACCATGAAAGTCAGTTGGTTGCCTCGGTAGCTCAGTTGGTAGAGCAGTTGACTCTTAATCAATTGGTCCTAGGTTCGAGTCCTAGCCGGGGCACCATTTCAAAATGGAGCGGGGATTGCCTGGAGAATATTCATATCAATCACACTACCACGGGCGGGGGGAGCGTTTTTCTTTGCCAGAATGCTTCGTGGAGAATACGTCCACCAACTCGACGAGGACCCCTTTATCGTGAAGCACCAACCGGAGGGGTGCCGTTCTGAATCCCATTGGAATCGTGGAATCGGGCTTGTCAGCCGTCCGCGTTGCTGTCAGGGTCACGGGACTCCTTTGGGCACCTAAGAACGCCGGAAGCAGCGGTGGTGGGGCGTTTGCACCAAACGAAATTTGACTTTCTAAATTGTGGACGAAAAGCTTAACCAGGCACTGGCAAAACTGACCCAAGGGATGGATGAAGCGTCCGTGCGTCATTTGGGCTACCTGATGTGCGTGTTCGAACTCAAGGATGGCGAACAGCTCATTACCGAGGGGAAACACGCGGCGTCGATGATTATCGTCTATTCCGGTGCACTCCAAGTCACGGTCGGCCAGGGGAAACAGAAAATCGATTTACCCGCGATCAAGAGCGGCGAATGGGTGGGCGAGATTTCCCTGCTGGACCCCGGCCCGGCCTCCGCCAATGTGCGGGTCTGCGGCACCACCACCATTCTGGAGTTTTCCCATCAGGCGCTGCTGGCTTTTATCAAGAAGCATCCAGCCGGCGCATTACACTTGCTCTCCGCCCTCGCCCGGGATCTCGCCGGCCGATTGAACCGCACTTCCGAAGGATTGGTGCAGCTCGGGCGCACGGGATTGGAACTGGTTGCCCCGGCACCCACCGATGAATCCGGCTTGATGACCAGCATGCTTCGGATGCTAAATCGGGGTGGCGGGGTCGAAGGCGGGCAAACCCCGACGGCGCAGGCCGCGAAAGCGGGTGAACTTAACGACACCCGGGCTTTGGAATCGCTGGATTTTTTCAAACTGCTCTCGCCGCTCCAGGTGGAGAAACTGCGAAACGCGATGCCGGTCAAGGAGTATCGCAAAGGGCATGTCTTTTGGAAGGCGGCTGACCGAGTCACCAAAGACCGCTGCGCCGTGTTTTTTATCCTTGAGGGCCAGGTTTCAGTCTCTGCTGAAGCGTCCCAAGTAAGTCAGGTTCCCCTCGCCCGCAGCCTGCACCCGGGCGAAATCTTCGGGCTGGTCACCTTCTTGGATTCCGAGATTCACTCCGCCACCTGCCGGGCCACCACCGCCGTCCGCGCTGCGGGCATGACCCGCGCCGGATTCCAAAGCCTAACCCAATCCGATGTGGCCCTGGCCTCCGCATTCATGTTTGCCATGGCCCGGCAACTGGCCCGCGATGTCCGCGCTTGCAACAACCGTCTGATCACCGCCATCACCAGCGTCCCGTCCCCAAAGGTCTCGAAGTAGCTCCGGCCGAGAAACCGTGCCGCAGGTTGGAAGGGGTAACCCAATCGATTCCTTCCGCCGCACGCATCGATTGCGAATCCTCCCACAACCAGCCGCAGCCAGGCTCGATGACTCCTTGAACGAACATCGGCACGTCGGCCCCCGTGGGGTTCGAGCTTTTCCCCAAGGAAATCAACGTGCTGCCCCAGGGCGGGCATCTTGCCCGCCTCCTTCGACCAGGAAATTGTCCGGCGCGCGTGGTCGGCAATCCTGCCCGAGCTGACGCTGAGTTCACCAGAGCTCGCCTTGGAACTGCAACTCAAGCTGGGTAGAAGTTCTGATCAATACGGCTACGCGTCATCTTCCGTGCACGGCACTTTTTACGCCTGGGCGCCGAACGACCCAGCGGGCGCCGCAGCGCACGCATTGCAATTGACGGGACGGGACCGGGAGGCGGCGCTGGGCAGCGTCGCGATGCAGTGTGCAACGAAGGATTCGAAGGCCGCGCTGGAATGGGCGCAAGCCCTGCCCGCCGGCCCGGCCTGAAACAACGCGCTGCAAAACGGGGTGCAAAATCTCTCCTACCGCGATCCGGCGACGGCGGCGGCGGCCTGGCTGGAGGCAATGCCCGCTGGACCCAGCCGCGATAGCGCGACGCAGAACGTCGTGAACGGCTGGTCGCAAAACGATCCGCAAGGCGCCAGCAACAAATGGCTAGACACCCTCCCCGCCGGCAAGGCGCGCGAGCAAGCCGCCGAATCGTTCATCAACCAGGTTTCCTACCCGGAACCCGCGCTGGCGGCGAAGTGGGTGATGGAACTGGCAGCCGCGGGCAGCCATCAACCCGGACCGAATAACCGCAATTCCTATCGCGTTGAAAACCTCGCGCGCACCTGGCTGCAGCAGGACGAGAAAGCCGCGCGCGCATGGATTCAGCAGGCGCCGCTCTCCGGGGAATGCAAAAGGGTGTTGTTGGAACCGAAACGCGAAAAGAAAATCCGCCTTAAAGGTCCCCAAGGGAAATCACGCGCGCATTCGCCGGTGGTTGGAATAATCGAGTGGAGTTGCGGACGAAAACTTATTAGTTTCTGGCGATGGCTGTGCTGTCCTCCCATTTTGCATTACCCGGGAAACAACCCTCCGCGGGGAGGCGGCGCGGGCACCTGCTCGCGACGGTGGCGGCGGGCATAGGGCTGGTCTTGGCAACCCCGGCGGCAGAAGGCGACCCCACGAAGCCGCGATCAAACGCGTTTTTCGAAGCCAACATCGGTCCGCTCCTGGCGAAGCACTGTTACGAATGCCACTCGCGGGTGAAGGGCAAATCCAAGGGCGGTCTGCAACTGGATTCCGCAGCGGCTTTGCTCACCGGCGGCGCGAATGGCCCGGCAATTATCCCCGGCAACCCCGAGGCAAGCCGCCTCATCAAGGCGGTGCATTACACCGATCCGGATCTTCAAATGCCGCCCAAGCGGAAGCTGGCAGCGGAGGAAATCGCCGCGCTCGAACAGTGGATCAAAATGGGGGCACCCGCTCCGGACGCCTTTGCGGGCGCGGCCTCAGCCACCGCCATCGACCTGGAGAAACGGAAACAGCAATGGGCATTTCAGCCCCTCCAACGCCCCCCCCTCCCGCAGGTGAAAGACGCGCGCTGGATTCGTTCACCGCTGGATCGTTTCATTCTCGCGCGGCTGGAGCAGCAACGCTTGAAGCCGAGCCCGCCGGCCGACCGGCGCCTCCTGCTTCGCCGGCTCACCTTTGATCTCCATGGGCTACCGCCCACGCCCGAGGAAACGCAAGCGTTCCTCGCTGACCAGGATCCGCAGGCTTACGAAAAACTCGTGGACCGGCTGCTGGATTCACCCCGCTACGGCGAGCGCTGGGCGCGGCACTGGCTGGACATTGCGCATTATGCGGACACCCATGGCTTTGAACGGGACCAACTCCGGCCCAACGCCTGGCGTTATCGCGATTACGTCATCCGCGCTTTGAATGCGGATAAGCCGTACGACCAGTTTCTACGCGAGCAAATTGCCGGCGACGTGCTCCGTCCGGATGACCCTGAGGCCGTCGCCGCCACCGGATTTCTCGCGGCTGGTCCGTGGGATTTTGTCGGGCAGGCCGAGACGCAGAGTGAGGTGCTCAAACGGGCCGCCCGGGCCGATGATCTCGATGACATGGTCACGCAGGTGATGACCGCCGCCTGCGCCACCACCATCAACTGCGCCCGTTGCCACGACCACAAACTTGACCCCATATCCCAGCGTGAATATTACTCCCTGGCGGCGGTTTTCTCGGGAGTGAAACGGGGGGAAATAAATGTGCACCCGGCGAGGGTGCGCGAACTCGAGGCGCACCGCCTTTCACTGAGCACCGAGCTGCAGCAATCCCGCACCGCGATCGCGCGACTGGGCGGCGCGCACTACGACCTCGCGGACATCGTGGGCGGAGGCGGCGGGCTGGGTTCAGGAAAGGTGGGCGAAGGGATTGATCCACTCACAGGCAAAGGGCAGACCGCGAAGCGCGGCTTCCTCGAAGGCGCGAAGCCGAACACCTATGCGCGCTCAGCCGTGCGTTTCGTGGACGGCGTGGTCGTGCCCGATGCCAGCCGGGAAGGGACGATAATTTCCTCCACCGGCCTGCGGATCAAAGACGTGCCCAAGACCTCCGGACAGGCCTGGGACGCCATTCGCTTGGGGCCGGTGAATTCGCAATTCGCGACCACCTTGGGCGGCGTGGATTTCGGCGCGGAGGGCCACACGCTGCTGGCGCTGCACGCCAATGCTGCCATCACCTTTGACCTGGCCGAACTTCGCAAGGCGGGCGCGCCCGCAGAACTGAACTTCACGGCGAGCGTCGGCTATTTTGGCCAAACACCGAAGGACGGAGCGAGCTTGGCGGTTTATGTGGACGGCGATCGGCGGGCCCAACACACTGGTATTGGCCGCGACGACGGCATTATCCCGGTAGCAGTCCAATTGCCCGCCAGCGCCCGTTTTCTCACGCTGATGGCGACGGATAATGGCAACGGCATCGGGCACGACCAGATCTGTTTCGCGGATCCCTGGCTGATCATTCCATCACCCGTGAAACAAACCGAAAAGGAGCTCGCGGAATTGGGGCGCCTGAAAATGCACGTCACGGCCCTGGAACAAGAACTCAAGGCACTCCCCGCCCCCGAAAAAATCTATGCCGTATTGAGCGAAGCGCCGGCAGCGATGCGGGTTTTGCGGCGCGGGGATCCGGAGCAACCCGGTGAAGAAGTCGCGCCCGCAACCATCGGCTGCGTGGTGGGGTTGAAACCGGAATTGGCCGGACCGCAGAGCGCGGAAGGCGATCGTCGCCGGGCGCTCGCCGCGTGGATCACCCACCCCGCCAATCCGCTCACCAGCCGGGTCATGGTGAACCGGCTCTGGCATTACCATTTCGGCACCGGCCTGGTCGATACCCCCAGCGATTTTGGCGCCGGTGGCGGACGCCCCTCGCATCCGGAGCTGCTCGACTGGCTGGCTTCGGAGTTCGCCGCGCGGTCCTGGTCCTTGAAGGCCATGCATCGGCTAATCTGCACCAGTGCAACGTATCGGCAGGTTTCAAGTTCCGGCATTGGAGTTACGGGCCCGGCCAGCGGGCGAGCGACCCAAAATCCAAAACCAGAACCCCGGCACTTGGATTCGGGAAACCGCCTCCTGTGGCGCCAGAACCCGCGCCGGATCGAAGCCGAGGCGCTGCGCGATGCCGTGCTCGTCGTCAGCGGCAAATTGAATCCGGCCATGTTTGGCCCCGGCTACCGGGATTTTGATTATCAGGAGGAATACGCCCCGGTTTACAAATACATCACCCCGGACGCACCCGAACTATGGCGGCGCAGCGTGTATCGGTTCGTCGTACGCACCACCACACACCAGTTTCTCACCACGCTCGACTGCGCGAATCCGGCCAATCTCACCCCCACCCGCAACGTGACCACCACGGCGCTGCAATCGTTGGCGCTGCTGAACAACGACTTCATGTTGCAACAAGCCGGCTATTTTGCGGAGCGGGTGCGGAGCGAGGCGGGTGATCAGCCCGCCGCCCAGGTCCATCGCGCCTTCGCCCTCGCCTTTGCCAGAAAACCCAGCGTCGCCGAGCACGCCGCCGCCACCGAATTAGCGCAAGCCCGCGGCCTGGCCCAGCTTTGCCGGATGCTGCTTAATACGAATGAATTTGTTTATGTGGATTGACTCAAGGCAATCCCGCTTCCAGGTCCAACCTTGAGGTTCAACTCTGCGGCGGCCACTCTACGCCGACCAGCTCCGGGGCCAATTTTTCGGATCGACCGGATTGATATTCGAGAGGTCCATCTGAGATTTTGAGCCTTGGAGCAAATCCAAATCCTTGGGAGCGCCCACGATGAGCCAGAGCACCTCGGTGTCGGTGAACAGCTGGCGCAGCCAGTCCAGTCCGACCACCACGAATCAAAACTCCTCCGCGCGGATGGGATCGTGATCAAATCATTTTATCAAGCCGGCGAGTCAATGCTTTGGACGCCCCCTGCTCCGCTCCCAGCCGATGGGGTCAGACGGACTTTTCAACGAGCAAGACTTGCTCCGGCCGGGCTTGTTATTTCCCCTCGGCGCTCGACTTGCCAGCCATGGCCGGGTAGACCCGACCCGCGAGCATCGCCCCCAGAATCGGCGCCACCCAGAACAGCCACAGCTGCTGCACAGCCCAACCGCCCACATAAAGGGCCGGGCCGGTGCTCCGCGCGGGATTGACCGAGAGGTTTGTGACCGGGATTCCGATGAGATGAATCAACGTCAAACCCAAGCCAATGGCGATGGGGGCAAAGCCCTGCGGGGCGCGTTTGTCGGTGGCCCCCAGGATGATCATCAGGAAAAAAAACGTGAGCACGAGTTCCGCGACGAAGGCGGCGACCATCGAATAGTGTCCGGGTGAATGTTCGGCAAAACCATTGGAAGCAAAGCCGCTCGCCGTGGTGAAGCCCGCCTGGCCGCTGGCAATCAACAGGAGTACGCTGGATCCCGCGATGCCGCCGCTGACCTGGGCCAAGATATAAGCCAAAAGCTCGGACTTGCTGAAGCGTCCCCCCACGCACAGACCGACCGAGACGGCCGGGTTCAGGTGGCACCCGGAGATGTGGCCAATGGCATAAGCCATGGTGAGGACGGTCAGCCCAAAGGCCAGCGACACACCGACAAGACCGATCCCGAGGTTGAGGGGGTGGTGCCTTCCGTGGCGATGAATTTCGCCGCCAGAACCGCGCTGCCACAGCCGCCGAAAACCAGCCAGAAATTTCCAAAGAATTCAGCGAGCAGTTTGTTTTTCATAATTGACCCGATTTGTTACTCTATTCAGATGGAACAGTCACCCACTAATTTCCCACTAATTACCTGCGACACCACTATTTTCCCGGCGGCTCAGGGCTCAGAGCGTCCCGGAATCTAGCTGTTCCAGGTAGATAAACTCCGGGGCCTTTACCGCCGCCGCCGCGCGGATTTTCACCAGCCGGGGTGATTCAAAGAACGCCTTCGCATTGGCGAGGGATGTCCAGGTTGAAAAATGGACGATCTTATTGGGCTGGTTTTCGAATTTTAGCACCTGATAAGAAAGCTCGCCCGCTTCTTTGCGAATACCACCCGCAGCATTGAATACGGATTTCCACGCCTCGTAATTGGCAACTTCATGAATAATCAAAACGTGGGGCATACTACTCATTTATCTTGAGGACAGCTGACCGCTCAGCTCAACGGCGGCCACTCCACGCCCGCGAGTTCCCCCGGCAATTGCTTTGGGTCAACCGGATAAATGAGCGAGAGGTCCATCTGGGTGGACTGCGAGCCTTGCAGAAATTCCAATTCCTCCGGCGCGCCGATGATGAGCCAGAGCACCTCGGCGGCGGTGTCGTTGAACACCTGGCGCAACTGGTCCGGCCCGACCAGCACTCCGCCGTAGCGCGGCACGGTCAGCGACTCGTCACCCACGCGCAGGCGGCCCGTGCCTTCCAGCACGAAATAAAACTCCTCCGCGCGGATGTGTTTGTGCAGCGTGTTCGCGCTCCTGGGCGGCAACCGCCACAACCGCGCGCCGAGATTCTCACTCCCGGTGCGCTCTAGAAAATCCGCGTTCGGGATCTGCATCAGGTTGGACGGTCGCCAATGCAAATCGTCAGGCGTGATGAGCCGATAGCCTTGAAATGGTTTCAAGGCCGTGAGTAGCTGCTGGCCTTGTTGGGGGGACAACCGCCGTTTTTGACCAGTGCTGCTGTTCATGTGATGAGAATTGATGAGGAACGATTCGTTGCCCCCACATTAAACCCGCTCGCGCAACGCCGCACAATCGGGGGCCAGGCAGCTGCTTTTCCCAATGGAAAACCTTTCACGACAGCACGGCGGGCGCAGATTTCGTGATCACTTGCACAGCCGGATGCACGATGCGTCGCTCGGTGGTGATGGCATGAAATTGCACCCGGCAGGTCGTCGCCTGCCCGATGCTTTGAAAATGATAGCGCGACACGGCTTCCTTCAAGGTCACGGTCGGTACGGCGATGAATCCGCGGCCCTCGGCGGCCATCACTTTCATCAAGGCGAGGTCCTCACACTCGACCACCACGTTCGGCTTGACGTTCTGCGATCGAAACCAGTCCTCCAACGAGCGGCGCAACGCCGTGTTATCCGCCGGCAAGAGCGCCGGGGCGGCGTTGAGCGATTGCGGAAAATTCCGTTTGAGCCGCGCCGCCAGCTTCTTTTCAGCGCAGATGGTGACACTACTTTGACCGAGGGTGTGCGTGAACACCTTGAGGTTTGCACTGCTCGGTGCGGGTTCGTCCGCCAGCACCAGATCGAGCCGGTGTGCGACCAGTTGTGCGAGCAGGTCATCCATCTTCCCCTCGCGGCAGCTGACGTGCACCGCCTGCGGCATGGCAAAGATGGGCTTCAAGATTTCATTCGCCACCAGTTTGGAAAATGAATCCGCCACGCCGACGTTGAACCGCAATGTGCGTGCGCCCGGGCGCTGCTTGACGGCATTCATCAACTCGCGGCCCAGCGTGAAGATTTCGTCAGCGTAGCCGAACACCAGCTGACCGGCGTCGGTGAGCTTGTTACTGCGCCCTTCGCGGCGGAACAGTTTTTCACCGAAGGCCTCCTCCAATTCGCCAATCTGCTCGGAGATGGCTGGCTGGGAGACGCGCAGCGTGGCCGCCGCGCGGGCGAGGCTGCCCTCCTTCGCCACCGTCCAGAAGTAACGCAAGTGATGATAATTGAGCCATTCCATCGCGGCCCGAGTTTGCTTCGGATTAAACTAAGTGTCCATTCGGAAACGCGTATTAGTCCAACCGGCAAAGCACGCCTAACGTGCGCCTGTCAATGCACCAGCCGCGGAGGCGGGGTGGAGACTAAGAAACGAAACAAAACGAAAGGTACAATTATGATCTGGCTGCTCTTTATCGGAACGATGGCGCTGTCGCTTTGGGCGATGTGGCGCGTAAAGTCGGTTTACAAGCGTTACAACCAAGGCGTGGTGCGTTCGGGTGTCACCGGCGGCGAGGTGGCCGCCGAAATCCTTCGCCGCACCGGCATCCGGGACGTGGAGATCACGCACGCCGAAGGAATGCTCGGGGATCACTACGATCCCATTCACAAGCGGCTCGTGTTGTCCGAGGCGAATTACTTCGGGCGCACCCCGGCGGCGCTCGGTGTGGCGGCTCATGAATGCGGTCATGCCATTCAACACGCACGGGCCTACCAGCCGCTGCACTGGCGCATGGCGGCGGTCGGCATCACCACGTATGCGAATTACATTGTGATGTTCCTGCCCTTGCTGGGGTTGTTCACCGGACTAATCACGCCGTTGACCGGCGCGCTCTTCATGGCCGTGGCCTGGGGTATCATCATGTTGTTCAACCTCGTCACGTTACCGGTCGAATTCGATGCGTCGCGCCGCGCCAAACTGGTTTTGGCCGACTTCAATTTCATCGCGCCGGGCGAAGAAGCAATCGGGGTGAAGAAAGTGCTCGATGCGGCGGCCTGGACTTATGTGGCGGCCTTCATCACGTCGCTGGCCTATTTCCTCTGGCATCTGCTTCCCCTGCTCACGGGCCGCCAGCGCGACTGACGGCGATTGAATTCCCAATGTCATCCAACAAA
This sequence comes from Verrucomicrobiota bacterium, assembly GCA_043742955.1. GTDB lineage: Bacteria > Verrucomicrobiota > Verrucomicrobiia > Limisphaerales > JAYTXL01 > JAYTXL01. The sequence goes on from JAYTXL010000114.1 coordinate 35,719, forward strand.
ATCCGTACCACCCAAAAGCAAAATGAAAGATAATACCTCCACCCTGCTTCGCCCCGGAGAAAAGATCCATGTGATTCACCGCCGGTATTTCGAGCAGGGTGTGAGACGAAATTCTTAAAAACCATCTGATTGCTCATGAAATTGCACAATCCGTTGCCTAGAATTCTAGCATTCGCGGCTTTCGCCATTTCGGCTTGCTGGGTTGAC
>JAYTXL010000115.1:0-2706 GCA_043742955.1 Verrucomicrobiota bacterium
TTACCAGGACATTCTGTTCACGAGCACTTACGGCGGCAAGACCCTCGGTTTCAAAATCTCGCAGGCAGGCGGAAAGTTTAGCATCGCCGAAGCCTGGAAGAATAAATCACAGGGCTACATGAGCACACCCGTGGTGATCGGCGGCATCGCCTACGAGCACCTGAAGAGCCAGCGGGTGATGGCCATTCACATGGAGTCCGGCCGCGAACTCTGGACGACCGAGCAGTCGTTTGGAAAATACTGGAGTCTCGTCGCGCAGGGAGACCGGATTCTGGCGTTGGACGAACGGGGGATGCTCTACCTTTTCCGGGCGAACAAGGAGAAATTTGACCTGCTCGACCAGCGCAAACTGGGCGAGTCCGATACCTGGGCGCATCTTGCCCTCGCCGGGGATGAACTTTTCGTGCGCGAGTTGAATGCGTTAGTTGCCTATCGGTGGAGCGGCACGATGATGTTTCATCCGCAGTCCCGACCGCGGCATCTCGTCCTTTGTCTCGGCGATCAACTTGACGCGAAGTCGGCGGCTTTCGATGGCTTCGATGCCTCGCTGGATGCGGTCTGGATGGCGGAAGTCACGGAGGAATCCAGTCATGTCTGGTCGCACCAAGCCCGCATCGCCCTGTTCCTTTCAGCCATGCGGCATTTCCGGGACGCCTTGCGCGCGGCCGGCGTCACGGTTCATTACCGGCAGCTCGACGACTCGGACAACGCAGGCACGCTCGCGCGGGAATTGAGTGCGGGTGTGAGTCGGCTTCGTCCGCAGCGGCTGATCCTGGTTGAACCTGGTGACTGGCGGGTGCAGGAACAACTCAAGACCGCAGCGCAGGGGTTGGACATGGAGCTGGAGATCCGTTCCGACCGTCACTTCCTCTGCACTCGCGCGGAGTTTGCCGCGCACGCCAAAGGTCGCAAGCAACTGCGCATGGAATTTTTCTACCGGGAGATGCGCCGAAAGACCGGCGTGCTGATGGAGGGCGACCAACCGGTGGTGGGAACGTGGAACTTCGACGCGGAGAATCGCGAGAGTTTCGGCAAGTCCGGCCCGGGCGACGTGCCGCAGCCCATCCATTTTCAACCAGATAAAGTCACCCGCGAAGTCCTGGAACTCGTTGCCAAATGTTTTGCCAAGCATCCCGGCAGCTTGGCGCCCTTCGATTGGCCGGTGACGCCGGAGCAGGCGTACGCGGCGCTGCAGGATTTCATCGAGCATCGCCTGCCGGATTTCGGAAAGTATGAGGACGCCATGTGGGGTTCGGGCGACGGTCTGTTCGCGCAGCCGTATCTGTTTCACTCGCGCCTGAGCGCGGCCCTGAATTTTAAATTGCTCGACCCGCGCGAAGTCATCGCCGCTGCCGAGCAGGCGTATCGCGAGGGTCGCGTGCCGCTCGCGAGTGCGGAGGGTTTCATCCGCCAGATTCTTGGCTGGCGCGAATTCGTGCGCGGCATCTACTGGCACTTCATGCCCGGCTATCTGGAGTTGAATGCGCTCAACGCCACCGGGTCGTTGCCGTCGTTCTATTGGACCGGCCAGACCGAAATGAACTGTCTGCGCCAGGCCATCACCCAGACGCTTGAATACGGTTACGCCCGTCACATCCAGCGGCTGATGGTCACGGGCCTTTTCTCGCTGCTGCTCGGGGTCAAACCGCAATCCGTGCACGAATGGTATTTGGCGGTCTATGTCGATGCCGTCGAGTGGGTGGAACTGCCGAACACCCTGGGCATGTCGCAGCACGGCGACGGCGGACTCATGGCGAGCAAGCCCTATGTAGCCAGTGGCAAATACATTCAACGCATGAGCAACTACTGCGCGCGCTGCCGCTTCGACCCCGCAAAGTCCACCGGCGACGACGCCTGCCCCTTCACGACGCTCTACTGGGATTTCCTCCTGCGCCATGAGAAGTTCCTCGGCAAAAATCAGCGCATGACGATGCAGTTGAAAAACCTCGCCCGTCTCGACGCGCCCAAGCGGAAAGCCATCCAGCAGCAAGCGACCGAATGCCGCTCCGCCTGCAACTCGTTGACCGTCAGCCCTGACCGCAATCGAGGTTGACGAACCCGACAAAAGACGCGCAACTCAACATTCGCCATTCCCTCACACCCACTCCGCACACAGCAGCTCTGCCTGCTGGAGCACGGTCTTCACCGCTTCGTCCTGCAGGTCCGGCAGGTAGCCGTATTTGTTAAGGATGCGCTTCACCATCACACGGATTTTCGCGCAGGCTCCTTCGCGGAGAGTCCAATCAACGGTCACGCTCTTCTTTACCTGGGTGATGAGTTCGGCGGCGATCACCTTGAGTTTGTCATCGCCCATCGCTTTCACGGCGCTCTCGTTCACCGCGAGCGCGTCGTAGAAGGCCACTTCGTCATCGGTCAGGCCGAGGTCTTCGCCGCGCTTGGCGGCGGCGTCCATTTCCTTCGCCAGCTTGATGAGCTCCTCGATGACTTCCATCGTGGAGATGGCGCGGTTGCGAAAGCCCCAAGGGGGCGAAACATGCCAGCCCAGGGCAACGCCCTGGGTTCGATGGCCAAAAATAAAACAAGCCCTGAAGGGGCGGGACAACGGTTGTGCCGCCCTTACAGGGCTCGATGAAATGACGACGCAACCCCAGGGCGTTGCCCCACTGCCATTGAATTAAGAAAAGTCCATAGGTTCAGAATACGATGGTGCGAACACGTTTGTAGTAATTGGCGGAGCGAGCCGGG
>JAYTXL010000116.1:0-18199 GCA_043742955.1 Verrucomicrobiota bacterium
TGAAGCCGCTATTTTGCAATCCAGCGTTGGGTTGCAGCACGACGCCCCCCTCCGTTCCGCCGGGCTGGTAGCCCAGCGGGACGGGCAAGTTGCCCGTGCTACCCAGGAACAAATCGCCATCGATGTCGCGTTTCGAGTCATCGCCGATCACATCCGCACGCTGAGCTTCGCGATCGCCGATGGGATCCAGCCGGGTAACACCGACCGCAATTATGTCCTGCGCCGAATCCTGCGCCGCGCCGTACGCTACGGCCGCACGCTGGGATTCCACGAACCATTTTTCTACAAACTCGTGGACGTGCTTGCGGATACGATGGGTGAAGTATTTCCGGAAATTCGAGCGAAGAAAAAGCAGGTGCAGGAAACCATTCAGCGCGAGGAGGAGGCGTTTAATACGACGTTGGATATGGGCACGGCGCTCTTCGAAGAAGCTATTGAAGCAGTTCAGTCGCTTCCTGCAAAACTGTCTGACACTGGACAGCCCGCATATTTTGCTGCGAGCAAGATGTCGGCAGCTGATCCCGCAGGCAGCAAACTTGTTTTCGGTGCTTTCACTCGAACCGACGAGGGAAAGGTTCTAAAGCAGATTTCTGGTCAACTTGCCTTCAAACTTTATGACACCTACGGCTTCCCACTCGACTTGACCGAGTTGATGGCGCGTGAGCGCGGCTTGAGCGTGGATACCGCCGGCTTCGAGAAGTTGATGGAAGAACAGCGCGCCCGCGCCCGCGCCGCGCAGAAGAAAGAAGTCATTTCGCTTTCGCAAATCGAAACGAGCACGCCCACGAAGTTTGTCGGCTTCAACCAGCTTGAGACGACGGCCAAAATCCTCGAAGTCGTTTCGTTCAAGGATAAGACGGCGGTCATCTTGGACACCAGCGTGTGTTATGCCGAGATGGGCGGGCAGGTGGGCGATAGCGGCGAGCTCGAACACGGCAGCCAACTTTGGCGTGTGGCCAACACCCAAAAATCCGGCAATATCTGGCTGCATTTCCTCGAAGAAGGGGTAGCACAGGCTACCAGCCTGTCCCGTCCGGCCACTGGCCGGACGGAACGGGAGGGCGCGTCGGCAAGTTCGAGTGCTCCAGGACAAGGCGGCGTCACCACCATTCCGCCCGGCAAGTTGCCGGGCGGCACAGGCGAGTCGCCCATGCTACCCATGGCCGGTTCGGAGGTACTGCTTGCCGTCGATAAACCGCGTCGTGACGCCATCCAGCGCCACCACACCGTCACCCACTTGCTCCACTGGGCCTTGCATGAGGTCGCCAGCAAAGACGCCGCGCAGAAGGGTTCCTTCGTGGGACCGGACAAATTGACCTTCGATTTTAATAGCGCACCACTGACGCCCGCGCAAGTCGCCGACATTGAGAAGCTCGTAAATGAACGCATCCTTGATAATACGGTCGTAAGCTGGACGGAACTGCCCTACGCGGAGGTGAAAGCGCGCCCGGACGTGATGCAGTTTTTCGGAGACAAATATGGCGAAACCGTCCGAGTTATCCAGATCGGCGGCCGGGCGGGGGAGTTGAATGGTTATTCGATGGAGCTTTGCGGCGGCACGCACACGCGGGCGACGGGCGAAATCGGATTGTTCCGGATCGTGAGCGAGAACGCCGTTGCGGCCGGGGTGCGGCGGATCGAAGCGGTGGCGGGGTTGACCGCCTACGACGTCATGAAGCTGGATCGTGAGTTGATCAAGACGGTCGCCGGCAAAGTGAACTCGCCCATTCACGAATTGGAGAAGAAGATCGAGAGCCTCCTGGCGCACCAGAAGGAACTGGAGAAGCAGATCAAGTCCGCCCAACAGCGCGAAGCGGTCAATGCGGCAGCGGACCTGTTTGTTCATGAGCGGGTGATCAACGACGTTCCGACGATTATCCACAACCTGGGAGCGGTGGAGGGCGATTTTCTCCAAGCGGTCACCGACGCGCTGAAATCCAAATTCAAGGGTCTAATTGTGTTAGGCGGTTCGAATCAGGGTGCCGTCGCGTTGATCGCCGCCGTAACGCCGGAGTTCACGGCGAAAGTGCAGGCCGGCAAAATCATCCAAGCCATCGCGCCGATCGTGGGCGGCAAAGGTGGCGGCAAGCCCGACAGTGCGCGTGGTGGTGGCAAGGATGCCAGCAAGCTCGATGAAGCATTGGCGAAGGCGAAGACGTTGCTGGGATAATTTTGGACGCCGTCGTGCGATCTGCTGGATACGATCCGTGTCCTGTTGATTCAAAAACGGCGCAGCAGCGCACGCAGTCCAAGACGCTATTGCGCGGGGTCGAACCTCCGTCAGGTGTTGGACTGCGTGCGCTGCTGCGCCGCTTGGTTGCGCGTGTGAAGGCAGTTGAGCCGCCCGGTCTGGTAGAACAATACCATGCCGAACTACGGTTTCCGCGCCCTCCCGCCTCACTGCTTCGCCAGGTTCGCTTTGCCCCCGCGCAAGATGTATTTCTGAATCTTGCCGGTGGCGGTTTTGGGGAGCTCCGCCACGGGATGGAAACCGCGCGGCACCTTAAAATGCGCCAGGCACTCGCGCGCGAATGCGCGGAGATCTGCGGCCGTCGCCGTTGCGCCGGATTTGAACACGATGAAGGCATGCGGCGATTCGCCCCATTGTTCATCCGGCATTCCCACTACGGCCACCTCCTGAATCGCCGGGTGACGCAGCAACGCGCCTTCGACCTCGATCGAGGAAATGTTTTCCCCGCCACTGATGATGACGTCCTTCAACCGGTCGCGGATCTCAAGGTAGCCGTCGGGATGCACGACTGCGGCGTCGCCGGAATAGAACCAGCCATCCCGAATGGCGGCGGCGGTGCCTTCCGGGTCGCGGTAATAGCCAGCCATGACCGAGTTGCCGCGCATGACGATTTCACCCAACGTCTGGCCGTCGGGCGGGACATCGTGGCCGGCGTCATCCACGACCTGCACCTCGCCGGCGGCAATGCCGGCGACCCCTTGTCGCGCCTTGATTTCGGCCCGGGCCGGGGCCGGAAGCCGGGCATGTTCCGGCCGCGGCTCACTGAGGCTAACGATGGGCGAAACTTCCGTGAGGCCATAAACGTGGGTGATCGTCCAGTCTAACTCGCCTTCGATTCGCTCGATGGTGGAGGCCGCCGGTGGCGCTCCGGCCGTCAGGACTCGCACGCCCTTGAGAGCGGCGCGGCGCAGATCCTCGGGTGCATGCGCCAAGTTGATCAGCACCGTGGGAGCCGCACAGAACATCGTAATGCCTTCCCGGCGGATGGCTTCAAAAATCCCGCTGGCATCGGCTTTGCGCAAGCAGACATGGGTGCCGCCGACTGCCGTCACGGTCCAGACGAAGGCCCAGCCGTTGCAATGGAACATCGGCACCGTCCACAGGTATCGATCCGCGCAGGTCATGTGATTATGGACGAGCCGGCTCAGGATGTTCAGGTAAACATTGCGATGAGTGAGCATCACGCCCTTGGGGCGCGCAGTGGTGCCGCTGGTATAATTGATTGAGAGCACGTCGCTCTCCGCGATCTTCGCGGCGGCGAACGTCCGGGGCGCGGCCGTCAGCAGGGATTCGTAATCGAGCCAGCCGGTTTTGGATCCTTCGAGCGCGACGAAATATTCGACCTGCGGCAACTCGCCACGGAGAGAATCCAGCGCCTCCAGATAATCCGGATGAGCGCAGACGACGCGGGCGCCGCTGTGTTGAATGATGTAGGCGAAGTCCGCGGCATTCAGGCGGTAATTGAGGGAGACGATGAGCGCGCCGATTTGGGGCAGCGCGTAATAGGCTTCCAGATGCGCGTGGGTGTTGGGGGCGATATAGGCCACGCGGTCCCCGGGAAGGATACCAAGCCGTTGCAAAGCGGCGGACCAACGATCACAGCGCTCGAAGAAATCGCGGTAGGTCAGGCGCAAGGGACCATCCACGACGGCTTCGCGATCCGGATAAAGACGGCGGGCGCGGTGTGCAAACTCGAGCGGCGTGAGGGGCGTTTCCATGAGTGGTTCGGATCGGAACGATAAAAGACATACTGCGGTGAGGCGAGGAAATTGAATTCAACTCATTATAAATGCAGAACACTGGTGATGTCACGCTGAGTTGGACGCGGGCAGGGATTGTATTCTGCGCCGGTTGTTTCCATAGTCGATTGCGTTGCAAAAATTCTGACATGACGAATATCGGCCGATCCATCGCGGTGTTGTTATTTGCGCTTTCATCTGCGGCCCAGTTCGCGCAGGTGCAGGGGGAGGGCATTTGGGACAAACCCATCCTGGCACAACCGTTTGAGAAGGCCCCATTTCGCCAGATCAAAATTCCTGATTGGGTGTGGGAGACGGCCGGCGTCGGCTACACGCTTTCCGGGCAGAACAGTGCCCAGCGCGCGAAAGCCGCCGCCGCCGGCGTCACCATCAGCGAGTTGGGTTTCGTCGACCCGTTTTACCCCTATTACGACAGCAAGCTGCTGACGCGGCGAAGTCCGCATGTGCCGTTGGGCCGGTTGGAAAAGGAGATTGCCGAATACAAGCGGCTGGGCATCCGCATTTTGGGAGTTTATCCACCCAGCCTGCAAGGGGAGGTCTATGAAAAGCATCTGGACTGGCGGCGCATTGCCACGAACACCCGCGAGATTCCACAGATCGATCTGGTGAATTACCCGCACGGCGGGATGCTGTGTCTGCTCGGGCCGTACGGCGATTTCTTCATCGAGGTGCTCGCGGAAATCCTGACGAAATATCCGGACGTGGATGCCTTCAGCTTCGACGGTCTGCACTATGGCGGGGTGTGTTATTGCGAGCATTGCCGCGCGGATTTCCACCAGGACACGGGCCAGGAGATTCCGAATGTGAACATGGACGATCGGGGGTTTCGCCGTTATCAACACTGGGCCGACCGGCGGATGGAGAGTTTGATCCAGCGCATGCAGAAGCGGCTCAAGGGCATCAAACCCACCGTCGCGTTGGTAACGTGGACCACAAACGCCGGCCGGTTCGGCCACTTCCGCGACATCCCGCGCAACATGCCGGCGCGGATGAATCTCCTGCTCGATGCGCCGGACCAGGAGTTCTGGCTCGATGAGTCGAATCGGGGCGCGACCGTGGTGCCGGCCTTCGCGAACGCCTACATGTGGGCGATCACCAATCACCGCGTCGGCTTCAGCGAGCCGTACCTGATGTCGCATGGCAATCCGTACGGCAAGGACAGCTTTCCGGCGCATGAGATCGAGCGCCGCATGTTGCTGGCGCTGACGCACGGGGCATTTCCGAGCATCGCGGTGGGCCAGCCCGCGAATTTGCAACCCGCCATTTACCATTGCCTCGCCGAGGTCCAGAAACGCAAACCGTGGTTGACACACAAGCAACCCGAGCCGTGGGCCGCGCTCGTGATGAGCGACAACACCCGCAATTTCTACGGGCGCAGTTCGGGTCAGGTCGAGGAACGTTACCTCGCGAATGTCTTTGGTTTTTTCCGGGCCGCACTGGAGGAACACCTGCCGCTCACGGTGATCAACGACTGGAATCTCAACGTGGAAGAGCTCGCGAAATTCAAGGTGCTGATCCTGGCGAATACAGCCTGCCTCAGCGATGGCCAGGCGTCTGCGGTGCGGGAGTTCGTGCAGCGCGGCGGCGGGTTGGTGGCGTCGCTGGATGCATCGCTGTGTGATGAATTCGGCGAACCCCGAAGTAATTTCGCCCTCGCGGACGTGCTGGGGGTGAACCATCGCGGTGGATCGGTGATGGAGGCGACGGCGGGCCGCGAGGTGGATGTCAATTTTGCCAAAGGCCTGCCGCCGGACTACTGGGAGAAGCGAAAAAATGTCTGGGACTTCCAACGGGTCAGCGGGACAGGGCTGGATTCGGCGAGGATGACCGAGTACGTCGGTGTTGATCCCGTGACCTTCAAGGGTTCGGCGGTGACGGTGGTGACGAATATGCCTTCGGCGCAGGTGATGGGAATGCTGGCTCCAAAACCCGGGTCCAAGGGCGAAACCATCCCCGCCATCGTGGCCCACAACTATGGCCAGGGGCGGAGCGTCTATTTGTCTGCGGGTTTTGACTCGGCCTATTATCTTTATCCCTATCCGTATCAGCGGCTGATTTTGAAACAGGCAATCGAACGGGCGGCCGCCACGCCGTCGCCGATCACAGTTGCCGCCCCGATGTGTGTTCAAGCGGTCGTCATGCGCCAGCGGAAGAACGGGGAGCGGTTGGTGGTGCATTTGTATAACGACGTCAACACCACGGCCTTTCACGCGCTGCCCAACGAGGACGTGCCGCTGCGGGAGGAGACTTTGCCCATCCGTGATATCAAGGTGGCGTTTACCGGCTATCGCATCACCAGGATTCACCTGGAACCTGAAGGCGTAAGACTTGTTCCGAAACGCACCAGGCGAGGAGTGGAAGTCACCCTACCCACACTCCAGATACACAGCATGGTGGTGGCGGAATTAGAGTGACTCGCTTCCGGGGAGGCTCATCTGATGACATCGGTTCGCCGAAGCACTTGGAGGGGCAGGGCGCTTCATAAAGTGAAGTGCCTCGTCTGGTTTGAGGGGATAGTGCGCGGACGCGTGCGGAATGGAACTTTGTAACGCAAAAAAGTTGTAACCAAATCGACTCGGTTTTAGTCTTGGATGACAGACACGGCGATGCGTAATGTTCGCCAATAAAATCAACCGCGTTTAACCCTAGAATCATCCATGAAAAAACTGCTCCTGATCGTCACCCTCGCCGCGTTCGCCCTGATGACAACCGCCCCGCAGGTGGAAGCCGCTTCGGGCCCTGCGAAATCCTCCCTGCAAGCCAAGAAGGGCACCTCCAAGAAAGTCGCCAAGAAGGCCAAGAAAGGCAAAAAAGGCAAGAAGAAGGCGGCCGCCAAGTAATTTAACTCGGTATTTGGATGTCCATCCCCGACCGGTGCAGACCGGCGGGGATTTTTGTTGCTGGCAGTTGGCGTCGGGTCCCTTTAGTTTGTTCGTCGCGAATGAAAAAACAGTTTGATTCCATTGAGTCTGTCGTGGCCGATCTGCGGAAGGGCAAGCTGGTCATTGTGGTGGATGACGCCGACCGCGAGAATGAAGGCGACCTGATCATGGCTGCCGAGCGGGTCACGCCGGAGACCGTGAATTTCATGGCCAAGCATGGCCGTGGCTTGATTTGTGTGCCGACGACTTCCGAACGTTTGAAGCAGCTGGGGATCGAACAGATGGTGGTGCAGAACCGCGACACCTTCAAAACGGATTTCCAGGTGAGTGTGGATGCGGCGGGCGGGATCAGCACCGGGATCAGCGCCGCCGACCGCGCGCAAACGATTCGGGTCATGGCGGAGCCGACAACCGTGGCGAACGATCTGGTGCAACCCGGACATGTTTTTCCGCTGCGGGCCAAGGCCGGTGGCGTCTTGCAACGCGCCGGTCATACGGAGGCGGCCGTGGACCTGGTTAAATTGGCTGGATGCCGTCCCATCGGAGTCATTTGCGAAATCATGAATGACGATGGCACCATGGCGCGCTTGCCGGAGTTGGTGAAATTCGCCCGCAAACACCGGCTGAGGATGTGCACCATTGAAGCGCTCATCAAACATCGCCGGACGCGAGAGAAATTGGTGGATCGGATCGAGGTGGTGAAGATGCCGACGGAGTATGGGGATTTTAATCTCTACCTTTATCGCTCGAACATCGACGGTCAAAACCATCTGGCCCTGGTGAAAGGCGATGTCGCTGGAAAAAAAGGTGTGCTAGTGCGGGTTCACAGTGAATGTTTGACCGGTGATGTATTTGGCTCCCGCCGCTGCGATTGTGGTTCACAATTGCATCAGGCACTGCGCCGCATCAACGAGGCGGGCCAGGGGGTGGTGCTGTACATGCGTCAGGAAGGGCGGGGGATCGGCTTGGGGCCTAAGATTCAGGCCTATAAATTGCAGGAAAATGGCTACGATACCGTGGAGGCAAATCAGAAACTTGGCTTTCCCATGGACCTGCGCGAATACGGTCTGGGCGCCCAGATTCTCGTGGATTTGGGTTTGAAAACGATTCGATTGCTCACGAATAATCCGAAGAAGGTGGTTGGTTTGGAAGGTTACGGTCTCGAAATTGTGGAGCAACTTCCCATTCAGGTGAAGCCCAACCCGCACAATGCCAAATATCTAAAAACCAAGCGAGAGAAACTCGGGCACTTGATTTAGGGCAAAAATTGAAATCTCCGAGCCCTCCAAGTTCAGGCTTTATGCTGAAACAAACCAGGACGAAGAAGTTTAATCATGCCGGAGGCCGTTTCGCCATTGTCGCCTCGGAGTACAACCGGCGCTATGTTGATGCCATGCTTCGGGCGGCAAAGGCAGAGCTATTGCAGGCCGGAGCTGGATGGGTCCATGTGGTGCGTGTGCCGGGGGCTTTTGAGATCCCCGTGGTGGCTGGGTGCCTGGCGCAAGCGCAAGCGCCCGCCTGGTCGGCCATTCTTTGTCTGGGCGTCATTTTGCGCGGGGAAACCACTCATGCCCAACATATTGGCGAGGCCGTCACCGCCGCCCTTACCCAAATTCAAGTTAGCCATGGAGTTCCAGTGATTCACGAGGTGCTGTTGCTGGAAGACGAGGCGCAGGCGAAGGCGCGTTGCCTGGGTGGAAAGTTCAACCGGGGGGCAGAAGCGGCGCAGACCGCTTTAAAAATGGCTCGGGTGATGGAACGACTTGGTTCTGGTCATTGAATAGGGACCTGATTGGTCCGTCCAAACGGTGTGAATGGGCTTTGTGAAAAGTTTCACAAATTACTTGCCGCCCGGGTCGGTTATGATAATTTTCGCCAACTTTTTGGAAACGGAAGCATCGAACAAAATATGAAAATGAACCCTTGGATTATTGCGGCCGCCGTCGTGGCCACCGCTGGCATCGCGCAAGCGGCCGACATTACTGGCAAAATCACCCTCAAAGGCACGCCCCCGCCCGAGAAGGAGCTACCTCTGGACGCAAATTGCGGCAAGTTGCACCCGGAAAAGCCGAAGACAAAATTCTTCGTGGTTGGCGCGAACGGTGCGCTGGCGGACGTGTTCATCACCATCAAGGGATTGAACGGTAAATCCACGGGCGCGAGCGCGCCGGCGGCGGTGGTCGACCAAAAAGGTTGCGAATACGCCCCGTATGTTTCGGCGGTTCAAACCGGCCAGAAAATCACGGTCAAGAATTCGGACACCTTCCTGCACAACGTCCACCCGACGCCGGCCGTCGCGGGCAACAAAGAGCAGAACAAGGCGCAGTTGCCTGGCACAGACCTGCATTTCACCTTTGACACTGCCGAAACCATGCTGAAGTTTAAATGCGATGTGCATCCGTGGATGTTCGCTTATGTCAGTGTCGTGGATCATCCCTATTTCTCGGTCAGCGCCAAGGATGGCACTTACAAGCTGGCGAATGTGCCAGCGGGGAAGTACACCATTGAAGCCACCCACCGTAAGGGCGGCGTGGTTACCAAGGAAATTGAAGTCAAGAGCGATGGTGTAGTCCTTGATTTCACGATCGAGCTGAAATAATCGCCAGCCAGTTTCGACAACCGCTGCGAACGGTTTCGGTCGCAGCGGTTGATTTATTTATTACATGATGTCCCGACCGGTGGATCACCCCTGGCTGCATCGGTTTGCCGTGCTCACGGCCATGGCCACGCTGGCTTTGATTGGTCTCGGTGGCTTGGTGACCAGTCACGGTGTCGGTATGGCGGTGCCGGATTGGCCGACGACTTACGGTTACAACATGTTTTTCTTCCCGTTTTCCCAATGGGTGGGCGGGGTTTTTTACGAGCACACCCACCGCCTTGTTGCTTCGGTGGTAGGCTTGCTCACCGCTATTTTGACGGGCTGGATTTGGGTGCGTGAAGCCAGTGGCTGGCCGCGGCGGCTGGCTTTGTTTGCGATCATCGCCACCTTGGGACTCATGGGCGTGCGGACCCAGTCCATGTTTTTCGTCCTGGCGATCGGCGCCCTGGGGATGATCGGATTCTGCCGGCTCAAGCTGCACCATGATCCGCGATCCTTACGTTGGTTGGCCGCCATCGCCTTTTCGGCCGTCCTCATTCAAGGGGTGCTCGGCGGTTTGCGCGTGACGGCCATGAAGGATGAAATTGGAGTATTTCATGGCACCCTCGCGCAACTTTTCTTTTCCCTCATTTGTGTTATCGCCCTGCGCACGTCCCGGCGCTGGCAGCAGGTTGCGGAATCTGCCCCGGTGGGTTCCGTTTCGAGCGGATTGCGCCGGCTGCTCCTTGTCACGTCCTACCTGATCTTTATCCAACTCATGCTGGGAGCGACGATGCGCCATCAACACGCAGGTCTGGCGGTTCCGGACTTTCCCTTGGCCTACGGCAAAGTGTGGCCGCCGACGGATGCGGAATCACTCGGTGCCATCAATCAACGCCGCACCGACGCTCGGGAGTTCAATGAGATCACCGCTGCTCACCTTCGGGTGCATATGAGCCATCGATTGACCGCCGTGTTGGTGCTGGTCGCGGTCGCCGCTTGCGCGTGGCGGACCCGGCGGGAGTTGGGGGCCCAGACTTCATTCACCCGCTGGGTCTGGGTCTGGCTGGGATTGATCTTGATCCAGGCGCTGCTGGGGGCGTGGACGGTCTGGAGCAATAAGGCGGCGGACATTGCGACGCTGCACGTGGTGATTGGCTCGCTGAGTTTGATGACGGGCACCCTCCTGACTACCGCCGCGTTTCACCCGGCAAATGCTGGCATCAATGTGGCGGCGCGAAGGTCGAAAGCCGGCTTCGAGGAGTCCCTGGTTCGCAGCGCTCAGACGGTCAGCACGATCTGAGGCGCCATGAAAGCCACCGTACAACCTTTCCCGGCCGCAACAGTGACTGGCAAAAGCCGCCTTGCCACCCTATCTGAGCTGGTTAAGGCGAGATTGACGCTGCTGGTGCTGCTCACGACCTTGGTGGGTTTTTATCTCGGGTGGCGCGGGCCGATGAACTACGGCTTGATGTTCCATGCGTTAATGGGAACCGGTTTGGTCGCCTGTGGCGCCGCCGCTTTGAACCAATTGCTCGAACGGCATCATGATGCCCGGATGCGACGCACGGAGAGCCGCCCACTACCTACCGGTCGCTTGCAACCGGATACCGTGCTGATCCTGGGTGGCTTGATGTCTGGCCTGGGCTTGATCCAGCTGGCGCTGGCGGTGAATTTGCTCACCAGTTTGCTGGGCGCGGCGACCCTTGGCAGTTACCTTTTCATTTATACTCCGCTAAAACGCATCACGACGCTGAACACGGTAATTGGCGCGATCCCCGGGGCGCTGCCGCCGCTGATGGGTTGGACGGCCGCGCGCAACGAAGTAACAGTGGAAGGCTGGTCGCTCTTCGCGATTCTCTTTTTCTGGCAGCTGCCGCACTTTTTAGCCATCGCTTGGATGTATCGGGAGGAGTATGCGCAGGCGGGTTACGTGATGCTGCCGTCGGTGGACCCGGACGGGCAGCGCACCGGTCGGCAGGCGGTGAGTCACACGCTCGGCCTGTTGCCCGTGAGTTTGTGCCCGTTTCTGTTCAAGCTGGCGGGGGTGGTGTATTTCACCGGTGCCCTGACCCTCGGTTTACTCTACCTGTTCTTCGCGATCCAGTTTGCCCGCCAGCTAACCGTGGCGCGGGCTCGCCAGCTCTTCTTCTTATCAATCATCTACCTGCCGCTGTTACTGGGCTTGCTGGTGTTAGATAAAATTAAGCAGTGAGTGAACAAAACTTCAAAATTTAATCCGCTGTTGACACGCGCATTCCGGCACCGCTAACTAATGACCTTGGGCGCGAAAGCCGGCGCAATCACCGAACAACCAGAAGCACACATGCAGCCAACCACGCAAGCCATCCATCACGCAGAAGCGCACGGCCACGAACACCATGAGCAGAGTTTCTGGCAGAAGTACATTTTCTCCACGGACCACAAAGTCATCGGCATTCAGTATGGCGTAACCGCGCTGGCCTTCCTGTTTTTTGGGTTTTGCCTCATGGCCATGATGCGCTGGCAGATCGCTTATCCCGGCAAAGCGCTCCCAATGATCGGCACGTTGTTGCATTCCGTCGTCGGGGATGCCGTCTCGCCGGTTACCAAGGATGGTGCGGTCGTAGGCTACGCGATGGGTAACGACCTCTACAATGCCTTCGGTGCCATGCACGGCACGATCATGGTCTTTCTCGCCATCGTGCCGCTGGCTTTTGCTGCCTTCGGAAACTACGTCGTCCCCCTGATGATCGGGGCTCCCGACATGGCCTTTCCCCGCATCAACATGGTCAGCTACCAGTCTTATGCGGTCGGTGGCGTGATCATGATGGTCAGCTTCTTTATCCCGGGCGGCGCCGCTCAAGGGGGGTGGACTTCCTATTCGCCACTCGCCACCTCCATTCCCACCGACGGTCAGACCTTCTGGTTGATCGGCATGATTTTCCTGATCACCTCTTCGCTGTTGGGCGCGGTGAATTTCATCGCCACCATCATTCAACTGCGGGCACCCGGGATGACGTGGATGCGTCTGCCCTGGTTTGTCTGGACGCAATTTGTGACGGCGTTTCTCCTGCTGCTGGCGTTCCCGCCGCTGGAAGCCGCCGGCATCATGCAATTGATGGACAAAGTGGCGCACACCAGTTTCTTCCTGCCCAGCGGACTCGCCATTGCGGGCGCCGAACATTTGAGCGGCGGCGGCAGTCCGTTGCTCTGGCAACATTTATTCTGGTTCCTGGGACATCCGGAAGTGTACGTGCTGATTTTGCCCGCCATGGGAATTGTCTGCGAGATCATCACCAACAACACGCGCAAGCCGATTTGGGGTTACAAATCACTGGTCTATTCGGTAATGGCCATCGGATTCCTCTCCTTTATTGTTTGGGCCCACCACATGTATCTCACCGGCATGGGCACGAAGATCAGCACTTTTTTCCAAACGACGACGATGATCATTTCCATTCCGTCCGTGATCATCCTCACCTGTTTGCTGATCTCGCTCTGGGGCGGTTCCATCCGGTTTAACACTCCGATGCTCTTCGCGCTGGCCTTTCTCCCGATGTTTGGCATCGGTGGTTTGACGGGGTTGCCGCTGGGTTTCAATTACAGCGACATTCATTTGCACGACACCTATTATGTGATCGCGCACTTCCATTATGTCGTTGCTCCGGGGACCATCTTCGCGCTGTTCGCTGGCATCTATTTTTGGTATCCCAAGGCCACGGGGCGGATGATGAATGAGACTTTGGGCCGGATCCATTTCTGGCTTTCACTGCTCTTTATGAACGCCGTGTTTCAGCCGATGTTTGCGCAGGGCATGGCGGGGATGTTGCGGCGCATGGCGGATGGCGGCGCCAATTATTCCCAGGCCCGGGTGCCGGAGGCGATTGGCGGATTAAGCGACAGTATCATGCGCTGGAACACCAGCATTTCACACGCCGCCTGGGCTTTGGGCCTGGCGCAAATCCCCTTCATTATTAATTTCTTCATGAGCATGCGCAACGGCAAGAAGGTGACCTCGGACAATCCCTGGGAGGCGACGACCCTCGACTGGCAGACTCCAACGCCGCCGCCGCACGGTAATTTTGAGAAGCCGATCACCGTGTACCACGGGCCTTACGAATACAGCGTGCCCGGAGCGAAATCCGATTTCACCCCGCAAAATCAAGCTTAACCAAACTTTTTACCCTGCTTTAACTTACTGCCCTCATGGATATACCTTACACAGTAAAAGCCCGTGAAGATACCGGCCTGTTCAATGCCAAGGTCGGGATCTGGCTCTTTCTGGCTTCGGAAGTCATGCTGTTCGGGGCGCTGTTTTCCTCCTACATCATGCTGCGCATCGGGGCGGATGCGGCCAACTGGCCGCACGGCCTCCTGAACATTCCCATCGGCACTTTCAACACCGCCGTCCTGATCACCTCCAGTATCACGGTCGTCATGGCTTGGGCTTCGCTGAAGATGGGGAATTTTGGAAAATTCAAGGTCTACCAGGCCATCACCTTGTTGTGTGCGCTTGGTTTCGTGACGATCAAATCGTTCGAATACAAAGATAAATTCACCCATTACGAAATCTGGAAAACGGATGGAACCCGGATGACCGGGCACATCGATGACAATGGCCGCACACCCTGGTTCTGGAACACCCAGACACTCAAAGCCAAGAAGCTCGAGGCGGTGTCGTTTCATCCGGACGCGCACCATTACTCGGAACCGGCCAAGGCCCATGCCGAGGGGCAGGGGCACGAGGCGGGCCACGCCGAAGCGATCAAGGTTCCGGTTGCCGAAATTAAGCGGCTCTCCGCCTTTGTGCCGCAGCACAGCACTTTTTTCGCAATCTACTTTACCTTAACTGGTCTGCACGCCCTGCATGTCATCGGGGGTGCCCTGGTCATTGGGTATCTTTGGGGGCCGGGTGCGAAAATGTGGAAAACCGACCCGGAACGGTTCACCAACCGCATTGAAGTTTCCGGGCTCTTCTGGCATTTCGTTGATCTCGTATGGATTTTCCTTTTTCCGGTCCTTTATCTTCTCTAAAAAATATGAGCGATCATAGCGTCCACGACCTTCAAAAATCGGTTCGCAAATACATTCTGGTATTTGTTGCCCTGCTCGTCGGCACCGTCATTACGGTGGGGATGTATTACGTGCATATCCCGAGCGTGCCGGCGACCATCGCCGTCGCTCTGTTTATTGCCAGCATCAAGGCCTTCTTGGTGGCGGCCTACTTCATGCATTTGATTTCTGAAAAGAAGCTGATTTATTGCGTTTTGGCTTCCACCGGTTTCTTTCTGGTCGGCCTGATGGCTTTGACCATCTGGGCCATGCAGGATATTCCTAAATTGCTGCCTTAAGATCACCATGTCGCTGAAAGCCTTTCATATTGTGTTCATCTCGTCCGCGATTCTGCTCGCGTTGGGGATCGGTGCCTGGGCGTTGGATACCTATTTCTCCGGAGCCGGGTCGCGCGGCTACCTGTTTTCTGGATTAGCCTCTTTGGGAACCGCAGTCGGCTTGGGTGTTTACGGGGTTTATTTTCTGAAGAAATTGAAGAACATTAGCTATTTATGATGCGGGGGGGGAAATTCCGTTTGATGCTGGCGGGGATGCTTTGGAGCCTGGTCTGCCTGCCCTCATCGCTGTGGGCTTGTGCCGCCTGTTTCGGGGCGTCGGACTCCCGGCTGGCGATCGGGATGAACTGGGGCATCTTTAGTCTCTTGGTGGTGGTGGTGGGTGTTTTAGGCACGATCGCAATGTTTTTCATTTATCTGGCAAAACGCGCAGCGCTGTTTCCCAACTCCGTGCCGGAGGGATTCTCCGCTGCAACAAAAAAGGGCTGATTCATGAGCGAATTATTTGATTTGAAGAAATACATGGGCTTGCCGGTGCTGGCCTCTGAGCACGGTAAAAACGTGGATGACCTGTTGTTGTACGTGCATTGGCTGATGCTGGCGCTGTTCGTCGGTTGGCTGGCGTTTTTTTTGTACTCGCTGTGGCGCTTTCGCAAGAGCCGGCAGCCCAAGGCGGATTACGTCGGAGCAAAGAGCCACATCTCCTCGTATCTCGAAGGTGCGGTGGCGCTTGTGGAGGGAATTTTACTCCTGGGTTTCGCGGTGCCTTTCTGGGCCAAGGCCGTGGATCAATTCCCCGAGGAGAAAAAATCGACAGTCGTTCAGGTGGTGGCGGAGCAATTTGGCTGGAATGCGCGCTATGCCGGTAAAGACGGGGTCTTTGGCCGGCAAGATCAGAAATTTGCCGCGCCCGACAACAAGTTCGGGGTGGACAAAGCGGATCCTGCATCCAAGGATGACATCCAAATCTTAAACGAAATTCACGTTCCGCTTAACAAGCCCGTCATCATCAAGCTCAGTTCACGCGATGTCATTCACTCCTTGAAGATCCTCTCGCTGCGTCTGACGCAAGATGCGATCCCCGGCATGAGCATCCCGTTGCATTTCACCCCGACCAAGCCGGGTATTTACCAGATCAATTGCGCTCAGCTGTGCGGCAATGGTCATTCCGCGATGGCCGCAGGTCGTTTGTATGTGGACGATGAGGCGGCCTACAACAAATGGCTGGAGGGCGCCGGTTCCAAGGCTACCAGCTTTGAGTAGTCGCCGCAGGGCGGGGCCCGGGGTGAACCAGTGGAGGGTTCGGCCGGAAGCGGATTACTAGTCTCATGACGTCCTCATCCCGTTCCATCCAATGGCTGGTGTGGGGTTCCCTGCTGCTGACCGTATTAGTGATTGTCGGGGCTTTCTTTCGCTCCAACACGGTGCCGGCTCAATTAATTGCCCCGCCGCTGCCCATTATCAGCCAACTCGCGGACTTCACGCTCACCAATCAATTCGCCCAACCCGTCGCGCTGACAAACTGGCGCGGCAAGGTGAGTGTGGCCGACATTATTTTCACGCGCTGCCCCGGCCCCTGCGAGACCATGACTCGCCGGATGAGCGAACTCCAAGCCGCCGTTCCTTCCCGCCTGCCCGTCCAGTTTGTGTCCCTCACCACCGATCCGGAATTCGACACGCCCACGGTCTTAAAAAAGTATGCCGAACGTTTTCAAGGGCAACCCGAACGCTGGCAATTTCTGACCGGGACGAAACTTCAAATCGCCGGACTCGCCATCGACGGATTGAAACTCACGGCCATCGAAAACAAACCGGAGGACCGCAAGGCCAGCGACGATTTATTTGTCCATAGCACGATCTTTGTGCTCGTGGATAAACTGGGCCGGTTGCGCGGTGCTTTCGAAAGTTTGGAACCAGATTTTCAACCGCGCATTCGGAACGCCATCGACCGCTTGCTGAACGAGAAGGATTTATGACGCTTACCGATCTGCCGGCCATCAATGCTTGTTTGAATTCCACGAGCGCATTGCTGCTCACCGCAGGTTACGTTTTCATCAAACGGGGCAACAAACTCGCCCACCGCAACTGCATGATCGCGGCGTTTGTCACCTCCACGATTTTTCTGGTGTGCTATCTGGTCTATCACTACTCGGCGGGCCGGACCGCATTCAAGGGCGAGGGGTGGATTCGTCCGGTCTATTTTACGATCCTGCTCACGCACACGATCCTGGCCGTCGCGATTGTCCCTTTGATCCTCATGACGTTTCATCGCGCGATCAAGGAGCGGTATGAATTGCACAAAAAAATCGCCCGCTGGACCTGGCCGCTTTGGATGTACGTCTCCGTCACCGGGGTGGTGATTTACATGCTCCTCTACCATTTGTATCCCTCGCGGTAATGGTCGCGGCGGTGCGTGAGTTGGCGGAACATACCTGGTAATGAAGCGGTCGGGCAAGTCACCCGCCCGTTTGTTGCGCGTTGTGAACACGCGTTTTGAAGAGTGTTGACCCGTTTGCCGAATCAAGCCAGAGTCACCCAAATTCAGCCATTTCCTGAACCCAGGAACCCCCATGAAACGATTACTCGCTCTGTTTCTCGTCACCGTCGCTTTACTGCCGGCTGCGTTGGCCGCCGACCGTCCCGTGGATGCCAGCATTGTCCGCGGGACCAATGGCGTGCTCACTCTTTGGAACGCCACCCCCGGTCGGACTTATCGCCTGCTCTCCTCGACGAATTTGGGTGCGCCGTGGCTCAATGCCCTGCCCGGCACGCTCCTGGCCAGCAGTAACTCCCTCTCGCAATCTTTCGCCACCGACGCGCTTGCCCGCTTCTTCCGAGTGCTTGCGGTGGACACCGAAGGTCCGGAAGTGTATCGCACCGAGCCGGCGGGGGGCGGCATCGCCGTCAGCCGCACGGCCACATTGCGCGCGTGGCTGCGGGATGAAACCGGCATCGCCACCAACACCATAACGCTCACCCTCAGCAACCCCACCGCAACCAATGCGCCCGTCACGCTGGCGGACGCGCGGCTTAAGTTCGACGGCACCAACCTCACCTACGCGCCGGGCACCAACGAGTTTCTCGGCGCGGCGGGCGACCTCGTGACTGCAAAGTTGTCCGTGGCGGACACGCTAGGCAATCAAACCACGAACTTCACCTGGTCGTTCCAACTCGAACTCGCGCCCGTGGCCAGCACGAACATCGTATTCATCGGCGGCGGCGGTTTGCAGGCGTCGGCGAAGTCCGCCCGCGTCACGGCGTCGGCTACCCCGCTCACGCTCGTTTCCAGCAACGGCAACACTTTCGTCTTTTCCTACACCGGCGGTTCCTCGGGCGTGACGAACGGCCTGATTCTCGTCAACTCCAGCCTGCAATCCGGCTACACGGTGGTCGTCACC
>JAYTXL010000117.1:0-8362 GCA_043742955.1 Verrucomicrobiota bacterium
GGTGATTCGGCGGGCGGTGGGCGCGGGGCGGTGGTCCGTGGGTGCTGGGCGATTCTCGGGCTGGTGCTCCTGAGTGGGGGGTACGTTTTTGCGAGTCGCGAGGGCGACGTGGCAGTCGTGGTTCCCGCGGTGATATTGCTGAACTGCGCGTGCATTTTTTTGTTTCTCCTGAGTCTGCCGACGTTGGCGGTGCCGGTGTTTGAAATCGGCTCGATGTTTGCCGGGGTGGTGACGATTTACGGCGTCATGCCACTGTTTCAGTATCAATTGCGCAACGGAATCTATGGCTCGGCGAGCGATTCGCGGCTCTGGGTGTCGCAACCGACGGCGGAGGAGGTGGGGATGGTTGGGTGGGCGCACGTCGTGTTTTTTGTGGTGTTCGCCGCCGGGTATCTACTGGTGCGCCGCGGAAACCATTTCGAGGTTCTGGCGGTCGAGGAGGTGGGGAAAAAGCAACTGCTGTTCGCCGGGATTTTCCTAGGGGTGGCCATGGTGTTGCAATTCGGAATTGAGCTGGCCTACGACCTGTCCTATTCGACCTATACGGAGAGCTATTTGGTCGGGGAAAACCTGCCGCAGTCGGTGAATCAAATCTACGGGCATCTCCCCGGGATTGCGTTCACGCTCAAGCTGCTGATTTTCTGCGGCATTTTTTTGCGGCTGCCGAATCCAGTGAGGGTCGTCGGCATTTGGCTCGGGGTCGAGTTTGCCCTGCTGTTGTTCAAGATGGGCTGGCGAACTTATTTCATGCTCTCGCTGGGGGCGGCGATCCTCTTCTTTCATGCGTACGTGAGACGGGTGAGCGCCCTGGCTCTGGCGGGGGCCGGGGGTGTCATCCTGAGCGTGTTTCTGTTGTTGGGGGTGGCGCGCAATTCGAGCCTGGAGGCGGTGCTCTCGGAGTCCGGGCTGTGGGAGCAGAGCAACGAGATGGAGGCGGTGTTTGCCAATGCGCTCGACCTCATGCAGCAGATGTCCCGGAACATGATCAACCTGCCGCCGGAGGCGCAGCTCAGCGAGTTGACGGTGTTTATTCCGCAACAGTTCCTGCCCTTTCAAAAATTCGATTACTCGCAGTGGTATGCGCGGATGACCTTCAAGAGGGAGGGGCAAACGTCGGCGTTCGGGGTGGTCTCGCAGTCGCTGGCGGGGTTCGGTTGGTGGGAATTGGTGGGGCGGGGGATTTTGACGGGTTTCCTGTTTGCCGGGCTGCATCGCTACTTTTCCAAGCACTCAGGAAGTTGGCTGCACACGGTGGCGTATGCGTGGTTGATCGTGATGTCCTATCATTCGTTCCGTGCCACCAGTCTGCAACCCTTCGCGGTGTTTGTGCTGGAGGCGCTGCCGGTGTTTTTGGTGATGCAGGTAATTCCCCATCCCGATCTGGGTACGCGGTTGATTCGGCTGCGGGGCTAGCGAGGATCGATGAGGATTTTGCAGTGTATTCCAACGCTGGAAGGCGGGGGTGCCGAACGGCAATTGTGTTATCTGGCCAAGGGCTTGACGGACGCCGGCCACGCGGTGCAGGTCGTGACCATGCGCGGCGGCGTGAATGAGAAGAGGCTGCGGGCAACGCCGGCAACGGTGGAGGTGTTAACCGACCTTTCGCCCGTGTCGCCCGCGACGTGGTGGCGGTTGTGGCGGGCGATTCGCCGGTTTCGCCCCGACGTGGTGCAATCGTGGATTTGCCAGATGGATGTGTGGGGCGGCTTGGCGGCGCGTTGGACGGGGACACCGTGGGTGTTGAGCGAACGGTGTTCGCGGCAGATGTATCCGCCCACGTTCAAGAACCGGGTTCGCCGCCGCGTGGCGCGGGGGGTGTCGGTGGTGGTGGCGAATTCCCAAGCCGGCGCGGCGTATTGGCGCGAGGAGTTTGGGACCCGGTCGGTGCTGACGCGGGTGATTCCCAATGCGCTGCCGCTGGCCGAGATTGACGCGGAGCACGCGGTCCGCCCGGATTCGGTGGGGAACGGGGAGCGAATCATTTTGTACGCCGGTCGTTTGGACGCGCAGAAGAATCTTCCGGTTTTGTTTCGAGCGTTGCCCGCTGTGTTGAACAGCGGCCCGTTTCGGGTGTTGATCTGCGGAGAGGGGCCGGACAAAGCAGAACTCCAGCGGCTCGCGGCGGAATTGGGGCTTGCGGGGCGGGTGCAATTTCTCGGCTACGTCGGAAATTTGTACGCCCTCATGAAGGCCGCGGATGTTTTTGTGTCGGTGAGCAAATTCGAGGGTCAGCCGAACGCGGTGATGGAGGCGATGGCGTGCCGGTGTCCGCTCGTGGTTTCCGAAATTTCGGAACACCGGGAATTTCTGGATGAGCGGAGCGCGTTGTTCGCGCCGACCAGTTCGAGTGCGGGGATCGCGACCCAGCTCCTCGCGTGTCTGGCCGCGCCGGAGGGGGCGCAGGGACGGGCGGCGATCGCCCGGCGCCGCGCGGAGCGGTGGGACATTGCGGCGACGGCGCGGGGGTATTTGGATGCTTACGAGGCGATCCTTGGACGCGGCAATGGCGGCGGCGGAAGTTGAGTGAAGGCCGTCGTCATGGGGGCCGCGTGCGCCGCTTTCACCCCTCCAATGGCGCAAAGAACCGTTCCGTTGTGAATGTATTTTGCGCGGACGCGATAGTGTGGTTAGCTGGGCCATTCTTTTCTTCAGAAAGCACGTTGTCTTATGCGTATCATGAAAGTGTTGTGTTTGCCTCGATGTCTCCGGCTGGGTTGCGTGGCGGGTATCCTGTTTGGTTTCGCCGGGCTGTTTACCGCCCACGCGCAGACGGTTTCGACGCGGCTAGCGTACGAGGGGGCGTTGAACATGAACGGCGGCCCGGCGAATGGGTTGTTCGATTTCACCTTCACGCTGTTTGATGCGGCGGCCGACGGGAATCAGGTTGGATCGCCGGTCCCATCTCCCGCCGTCAGCGTGACCAATGGCAATTTCGGGGCCGTGCTGGATTTCGGAATTCCATTGTCGAGAGCCTCCGCGCTGTGGTTCGAGATTACGGTGCGCCCCGCTGGCGCGGGTGGTTTTTCGGTGATCGTGCCGCGCCAATCGTTGGCCGCGTCGGCGTTTGCCATTCACGCCGTCTATGCGGCCAATCTCATCGGCTCCGCGATAGGCGTTACTTTGATGGGGAATACGACCAACGCCAACATCGCGGGGAATTCTGTCGCGATTTTCGATAGGAATCGGGTACTGACCAATTCCTCCGTGACGCCGCTGGAACTTAGCTCGCTTGCCGGCAGCCGTGGGGACGTGCAAGGCCAATTGGACGCGAAGCTCCCGGCGGCGAACGGGGCCGCTTCCAATCTCACGGTGCAGGGCACTCTCACGTTGCCGTTGGCCCGGCCCAGTGCGGTCGCGGTTTTCGACAACTCCGGTACGGTCACTGGCGCGCTGGTATCGGCCACGGAGTTGTCGGCTCTGGTGGGAATTCGCAGTTCGGTGCAGGCGCAGCTTGATGGGGTGGACCTCCGGGCGAACGGCACTGTCAGCAACTTAACCTTGCTGGGGCGCACGGTCGTCCCAGGCATCATTCCAAACCGCGTGACGGTGCTAAGCGCCAACGGCGTGCTCACGGGGTCGGTGACGAGCGGTGACGAACTGGCGTTTCTGTCGGGCTTGCGGATGACCAACGTGAAGGCACCGCCGTATCTAGCCGCGGGGGACGGGGTGATCGACGATACCACGGCGCTGCAATCGGCCTTTGATGACGCGGCCGCCGGAGGGGGGGGATTGATTTTTATTCCGCAAGGTATTTACAAGATCAGTGCCAGTCTGATGATCGGGTCGAAGACCCGCGTGGTCGGGGCGGGGCGGAGCCTGACCGTTATTCGTGGGGGCAGCGGAGCGTTGACGGGGCGGACTAATAACTTGGCTGAAATCTATGCGAATATCGCCATGGTTGCCGCGGACCGTTCCTCAGTGGAAAATCTAACCGTGGACAACCGGGCGAATGGCACGCTGGCCAATGGCATTGCGCTGCTACCCGACGGTGCTGGTTATTCCGGCACGCCCTGCACGCGCTGCGCGGTGCTGAACTGCGAGGTGCTGGGGTTTGGCTCCCACCAGTATCTCATTTGGAATTTTCGCGGACGGATGATTCGCATTGCCGGAAATTATTGTGACGGGGGAGTGACTGATGTGTCGGGAGGCGTCAGTCTCGAAGGAATCGAATGCTACGGCGGGGAGGAAGTAGTGATCAGCCAGAACGTCATTCTCAACGTGGGACTTAATGCCATCAACCTCGCCTCGACCGGCGACATGCCGGGAACCTCTCTGCGCAAAATCAGTGTCACGGAAAACGTGATCCGCGGCTGTTTCAACGGCGTGTGGGTGAACACCTCGCGCGGTCCGACGGCGACGAACAATATTGTCGGAATCCATGTCGCGAACAATTTCATCGAGGCCTGTGCTAATGCCGGGTTCTATTTCTCCGGGCAACTGGGCACCGCGGTCGATGACCTAGTGATCCAGGGGAATTGTTTCCAGAATTTGAGCTATGGAGTTTATCTGTTTGGCGGATCGGCAACGTTGTTTCGCGCGGTTCGGGTGGCGGGCAATTCCATTCTCAACAACGGCCAAGCTGGCCTTACGGTGGGAGTGGTTTCGTATGGCACCGACAACTCCTATGTGGGAGAGAATAGTGTCAACGGTTTCACCTACGGCGTGGTGTTGCTGCAGGCGACCAACCACATGGTAATAAACAACAAAATCGAGGCCACCAAATACGCGGGCATCTATGCCAGCCAGTGTGCGAGCCTGAACCTGAGCCGTAATTTCATCCACCGCTTCAACCTCGCCCAGGTGCCGTCTTACCCGGGCATGATCGTTTCTGGACTCCGCCGGGGAATGGTGTCTGGGAATTCATTTTCGAGCGACCTCGATCTGCCGGGTTTGGTGGTGGACGCGACCTCTTCCCTAGTAGGCGTCAAGGACAACCAACTACTTTATAATACAGCCGTGGTATCGCCGTTTTCGAATTACGGTGCCCAACCTAACACCGGGGTGCTCCGGTTCCCCGTCGGCGCCACCGTGGTGAATGTCGAAAACGGACAAGCGTTTGGAACCGCGCGAATTTTGGTCAGCCAAGAGGCCGGTTCCCCATTGGCCGTCCGCGCTGAAAAGACCGCCGGCGGGTTCCGGGTGACGCTCGCCCGAGCGGCGGTTGGTGATGAGATTTTCCGCTACGAAATCCTCCCTTGACCGGATTGCTTCAATAACATTTTTGCAACCAATCGACCTGCCAGCGCGGTTTTGTCGTGATACCGATTGCGACCGGCGAATAGTGTGGTTGGTTGGGGCGCTCATTGGCCCAAGTGTCGTATTATGAAAAACCGGTTGTCGTATTTCGTGCTGCAGTTTTGGTGTGTAGCGGCGTTTTGCCTGGCTATTCCCGGCGAGAACGTTGGCCGTGCGCAAGGGGTTTCGACACGATTTGCCTACGAGGGAACCTTGAGCAGCAACGGAACCATGGCAAACGGGGCGTTTGATTTCACGTTTACGCCGTATGATGCAGCGGCAAATGGGAACGTGGTCGGCACTCCACTCCAACTGTCGGGTGTCACGTTGACCAATGGTAATTATGGAGTGGTTTTGGATTTTGGGGTTGTTCTGTCGCAGGCCGCGACGCTGTGGTTGGAGCTGGCGGTGCGACCGGCGGGCGGTGGCGCTTTCACAGTGGTTCCGCCGCGCCAATCTCTGGCGGCCTCGGCGTTTGCCATCCACGCCGCCTATGCGGCCAATCTCATCGGCTCGGCTATTGGCGTAACTTTGACGGGTAATACCACCAACGCCAGCGTCGTGGGAAATTCCGTCGCGGTCTATGATACCAATCAGGTGCTGACCAATTCCCCCGTGACGCCGTTGGAGTTGAGCTACCTTGTCGGCGTCGCAGGCCCGGTCCAAGCCCAGTTCAGCGGGAGACTCGCGGCCACCAACGGCACGGCGTCAAATCTCACGGTCGTCGGCACGCTGCAACTTCCGGCGGCACGCGCCAGTTCCGTGGCTGTGTTTGATGCCCAAATGGGTTTGACCGCTTCCGTCGTTTCGGCTGGCGAACTCGCGTCTCTCGCTGGGGTGCAGAACTCGGTTCAGGGGCAGCTCGACGCGTTAACCCTGCGCAGTAATGGACTGGCCAACAACCTTACTTTGCAGGGCCAGACCGCCTTTCCATCCCTCACCCCAAATCGTCTGGCAGCGCTAAATGGAGTCGGCGTTCTCACCAATTCCAGCGTGAGGATTGACGAGGCGGGCTTCCTTGCCGGGTTACAGATCACCAGCGTCAAGGCTCCCCCCTATCTCGCGGTGGGCGATGGTGTGGTCGATGACACGGCGGCACTACAGCAGGCTTTGAATGATGTGGCGGTCCGCGGGAGCGGTGTCGTTTACGTTCCGCGGGGACTTTACAAACTGAGCAATACCCTGCTCGTCGGGGCCAACACACGGGTAGTCGGCGCCGGCCGCGGCGTCACGATCCTCCGTGGCATCGCGGGCGCCTTTCCCGGTCGGTTGGTCAATGGTGCCAATGCCTATGCCAATATCGCGATGGTGGGGATACGCAATTCCTCGGTCGAGAGCCTGACGGTGGACAACCGCACCAATGGCACCGATGCCAATGGCATTGCGATGCTGCCAGATGGTGTCAACTACACGGGCACGCCCTGTTCTCGTTGCTCAGTCATGGATTGCGAGGTTTTTGGGTTTGACACCCACCAATACCTTATTTGGAACCTGCGCGGCACCGCCATCCGCATCGTCAACAATTATTGCGACGGCGGGGTGCGGGACATGAGCGGGGCCGTCTCGCTGGAAGGCATCGAGTCCTTCGGCGGAAACAACGTGGTGATCCGAGACAACACGGTGCTCAACACCGGCGTCAACGGCATCAACATCGCGTCCCATCCGGATTTTTTTCAGACCGGGTTGCAAGATATCAGCGTGGTCAACAACGTTATTAAGGGGAGTTACAATGGCATCTGGTGCAATACCTCCCGCGGAGTCACCGCTACCAACAACATCAATGGCGTCCACATCCGCAACAACTTCGTGGACCAATGCCAGAATTCCGGGTTTTACTTCAGTGGTGCCGATGGCACTTCGGTGGATGACATGGTGGTGAGCGGCAACGTCTTTCGGAACACGAAACACGGCATCTATATCTCCGACCGCTGGTTGACCGCCTTCCGGGGCGTGGAAATCGCGAACAATGCGATATTAAATAGCGTGGCGAGTAGTTCGACCATTGGCGTGGTTCTGGATGGTGCGGACAATATCCGGATCACCGATAATACCATCAACAACTTCGCCTATGGTCTCTATCTCATTAATTCCACCAACACCACGGTGGCAAACAACCGGATTGAGGCGATCCGGGCAGCCGGTATCTATATCACCCAAGGCACCCGGTTGACGGTCACGGACAATCGTTTCACCGGTTTCAACCTCAATCGCAGCGGCGGTCTGGCGGCGATTGTCGCGTCGGGGTTGCAGCGGTCGATCATCGCGGGGAACTGCTTTGTCAGTGATTTCGACTTGGTGGCCGTGCGGGTGGATGCGGCTTCCAATCTGGTGCTCGTGAAGGATAATCAACTGCTGTACGCCACGGCTTTGGCGTCGCCGCTTGTCAATCTCGCCAGCAACGCCAACATCGGAGTGGTCCGCTTTGCCGCGGCGGCGGTTTCGACCAATGTCAGTAACGGACTGGTCCATGGCGGCACGCGGCTCCGGGTGGTGCAGGAGGCGGGTGCGCCCGTGGCCTTTCGCGCGCAAAATATCGGCGGTGGTTTTCGGGTGACTCTGGCGCGTGCCGCGGTGGGCGATGAGGCGTTCCGGTTCGAGGTGCTCCCGTAAGCTTGGGGAGGTTTACCTTCCCCGGTAACCGCATTTTCTATTGGAGCCTGTTTGAAAACTCAATTCTGAGTGGAACAAGCCACTGGTCTGTTCCGGCGGGCTACCCACTTTCAAAACAGGCTCTAATGATGTGTGGGGTGTTGGGGAATCAAGGTGCGTGTTATGAAACCTCGGGAGTTGATTCGTGGCGGGGGCTACCACTGGAATTCTAAGGAAATCCCGTCGGTTTGGCGCGCGGCGAGTTAATGGATCTACCATGTGTGGCATTGTGGGAGTCGTTCAGTATTTGGGGGGAGTGCAGTCTGGGATGCTGCAAAAATGCTCGGCCATGATTGCGCATCGCGGACCCGACGCCGAGGGCACGTGGGTGTCAATTGACGGAACGGTGGGTTTGGCTCATCGCCGGCTCGCGATCATCGATCTGTCGGAGCGCGGCCGGCAGCCGATGGCGGATGCCTCGGGGCGGTTGGTCATCAGTTTCAACGGGGAGATTTACAATTTCAAAGCACTGCGCGAG
>JAYTXL010000118.1:0-11354 GCA_043742955.1 Verrucomicrobiota bacterium
GGAGAAAAGCGGGTAGGCATCCGTCTCGACATTTTGCGTGAGCGCCGTGGCGTGGCCGCCCTCGACGGGCGCGACCCAGACATCGCCGCGATAAACGAACGCGATACGTTTGCCCTCGGGACTGAGCGCGGGCATGCGCGCCCCTTGGATGGGGGCGGGCGCGGGCGCGGCGAGCTGGGCGTGGAGCAGCGGGCAGGTGTATCCCAGGAAGGCGAAACCTACGGCCGCGACGAATTTAATGCGGGTCATGTTTGGGCAATTAAATATGCGTTTGCGCTGGGGATGAAAAGCGCAGATTTGAGAATTGTTATTCCCTCGCCTGCACTCAAAAGTAGGTGTTACTCAAGGAGAGGCCGGAAAGGACTCCGGTAGCTCAAAAGTGGTGTTACCCAATTCTCCCCCGACTTGAGATCGAAGGAAGCCGTCGCCTGTGGCAGTCCGGCCGCCCTCGTTCCCGTTTTCTTGGGGGGCTTTTTTGTATCTTGTTTCTGTTCGGGGTCAAGCTTCCGCACTGCGGCGAGCACTTTCAATCTCCTTCCTTTGCCGGTCCACTTCCCGCCGCACCGCAAACGGATTGAGCGCGGCTCGCTCCTGCTGCAACCGCGCCTTGGTTTCCGCCGTCACCTCCGCGCACGCCAGTACCCGCGCCAGCGGCGTCTGACTGCCCACCCGTTCCTTCTTCTCCAGCTTCATCGTCGGCAGGAAGTAGTTGAGCAGTTGATCCAGCGCGCCGCGACACAAGGTGTTGACCAACGGCCACACCGCCGCGTGATCGTAGCGCTCGTAGCCGAACCACTGCCGCACGTTCGTGATGTTCTTTTGCTCGATGTGCGCTTGGTTGTTTTCTTCCGATACGGGCGCGACCGCGTGAAGGCCACCGGCGGCGTGCGCCCGGCCAGATACTTCACCAATTGGTGATTGATGAACTCGCCCCCGTTGTCGCTGTCCACCCCGCGCAACACAAAAGGCAGTCGCGCCTCCACATCGCTCATTTGCCCGCTAATACTGGCTTCGCTGCGGTTGGGCCACCCGCGCAACACACTCCACGTCGTGTGGATGTCCACGCCCGAAAACATCCAGCCGTGCCGGCCATCCAACGCCCCGCCGCACGACGCCACCGTGTCCAGTTCCAGAAACCCAGGCTCACGCTCCGCCCACTCGATGCGGATCGGTATGCTCTGCCGCAGCAGACTGCCCGGTCGCGTTGTCGCCCGCCGCCGATGCGCCACCCGGGCCGGGATCAACAACCGGTCCAGGGTCGCACGACTCGCCGCCAGCAATGACTCGCGCACGTCACTATCCAACCGCCGTTGATCCGCTTCATAAGCCGGCAACCACTCCGGCAGACATGCCTTGAGCCGTTCGCCACAAGGTTGCAATGCCGCCAGCCAGATCGCTTTGAGCGGCGAGAGCAACTTTTCCGGATCATATTCCCTCGGTCGTCCGAGCACAAATGGCGCGGCCACCACCACTCGTGGCCGCAACGCCCGGATCGCCGACTTGGGATGATTGCCGAACAGTTCGACCAATTCGGCGATGATTTTGCCTTTGTGTTCCTTGCCGGCCCGCGCGTAACGATCCCGCCTCTTGGCCAGCACTTCCGCCCGTGTAATCTTGCTCATTTTGGTGTTCATATCTCGGTAACAGCCATTTTGAGCTTACAGGGGCCTCACACGAATCCCTCTACCCCTCCTTTGGTAACATTTTTTTTGAGTCAAATCGCGCGCGGACACTGAGTTGGAATTGTCTTGCAATTGTCAGGTTCCGCTGTAGTCAATGGCGTATTAATGTCTCCCAGACGAGTAGGCGGCGCGCCGGGGGGTCGGGGGGGGGAGGGTATGCCTGCAGTTGAGAAGACCGCGTCAGATTGCGGAAGGACATCAGTATCCTGATTTTCTGCTGAGCAGTGGTGGATCCCATGCAACGGCGTTTCAGTTACAGTTGTGTAAGTTATGTAGACTGCCATGAACATTCAACTCGTCCCACCAGTGCCGGACATTTATCCGGGCTCACCTTTCCGCCACGTCGTCCGTGTCCTGATGCTCGCCATCCTGCTGTGCTGGCAACTGGGACCAAGGGTCGCCTACGCCGCTCCTGCCGGTGGACAAGTCGTCGCAGGGGCCGCCTCAATTCAGCAGAGCGGCGCGACGCTGAACATCCACCAGACCTCAGACCGCGCCATCATCAACTGGCAGAATTTTTCCATTGGCGCGGGTGAGACCGCCAAGTTTCTCCAGCCGGGGCCTGGGTCGGCCACACTCAACCGCGTGCTCTCGGGCAATCCCTCCAGCCTGCTCGGCCGGCTCGAAGCGAACGGGAGCGTGTTCCTCATCAACCCCAACGGCATCCTCGTCGGTGGGGGCGCGGTGATCAACACCCACAGCTTCATCGCCTCCACGCTCGACCTCACAGATTCCCAGTTCATGTCGGGTGCGAACCTGAACTTCCTCGGCGACTCCAAGGCAGGCATTCAGAATCTCGGCGTGATCCGGGCCAGCGGCGGCGACGTGTTCCTCATCGCGCACTCGGTGGAGAATGCCGGACTCATCGAGGCGGTGGGCGGTGTGGCGGGTTTGGCGGCGGGCAACGATGTGTTGCTACAGCGCGCCGGCGATCAACGCTTGTTCATCCGGACCACGGCTGCGGCAACCGCGCCCACGGAAACCGGGGTGAAGAATGCCGGCCTCATCGCGGCGGCACAGGCCGAACTCAAGGCGGCTGGCGGCAATGTCTATTCCTTGGCGGTCAACAACGGCGGCGTCATCCAGGCCAGCGGCATCGTGGAGAAGGACGGGCGCGTGATGCTGACCAGTGCTGGCGGCACAGTGGCCCATACCGGTGTCATCTCCGCGCAGAATGCGGATGGCAGTGGTGGCACGGTGCTGGTGGGCGGCGATTACCAAGGTGCGAATCCCGAAGTGGCCAATGCCCGCCGCACCTTCGTTGGCGAGCAGGCGAGCATCAATGTCAGCGCCGGCGCAACCGGCAACGGCGGCAAGGCCATCGTGTGGGCGGATGAGTTCTCCATTTTCAACGGCAGCATCTCCGCGCGCGGCGGCGTGCTGGGTGGCGACGGCGGCTTGGTGGAGACCTCCGGGAAACTTCAGTTGTCCCTTGGCCCGCTGGCAACGGCGAACGCAAGCGCTGCGGCTGGACGACCGGGACTGTGGCTGCTCGACCCAACGGACATTACGGTGATTGCCTCACCCACAGTGGGAAACCTGGATGGCTCGGCTCCGAACTTCACCCCCACCGCGAATGCCAACACGATCAGCGGTGGCACCATCGCGGCAGCGCTCGACGCTGGCACGGATGTAACCCTCAACACCGCTTCCGCGTTCGCTGGTTCGGGCAACATCATCTTCGATGGTGCCATTGTGCCCACATTGTCCACGGCGACGCTTCGCGCCATCGCGGATGGGGACATTACGGTGAACGGCCAGATTGGCGCGGCCTCGACTGCCGACCAATTCGTCCTGAATTTTCAGGCAGACAATGTTTTCATCAACAACGGTGCCGCTATCAACGCCCGCAGCATGACTTTGTCGGCCAGGAGCGGAGCGGTTGACATGGGTGGACAGGTGGCCGCGACGGGCACCGGGGTTCATGGCGATCTGCTGATTACTGCCACGGGCATTATTCGCAATTCACCCAGTGGCAACCTGTCCGCCAATCGACTGGTCATGAATTCCAACCTCGAAGTTCTGAGTTCCGGCGTATTGACCGCCAACGAACTG
Organism: Verrucomicrobiota bacterium; assembly: GCA_043742955.1. Taxonomy (GTDB): domain Bacteria; phylum Verrucomicrobiota; class Verrucomicrobiia; order Limisphaerales; family JAYTXL01; genus JAYTXL01. The sequence goes on from JAYTXL010000118.1 coordinate 3,738, forward strand.
GCTGGGTTCACTTTGTTTGGCAACTTCGACATCGCCGGCACCGCCCGCATCGGCACGTTGAAGAACATCTCGAGCGCTAGAAATATGTTCTTCTACAGTGCCAACGGCCCAGGGTTGACGATTGACGGGAATATTTCCGTCGCCGCAGGCAGAACAGTTTCCATCACCACCGGCGGCAGTGGCCCGATAAATTTTCTGACGGGTGCTACCATCGCGACCGACCCCACGGGCACCACGAGACTCTCTGCCAACGGCCAGATCACCGGCACGCCGTTGAACACGTCGCCAGTCGTCGTTGGTGGCGGTGGGCTGTCGCTCGCAGCGAGCACCGATGTGGGAACCAGCGTGGCCAGCCCACTCTACACCTCGGTTGGACGCCTTGACGCCGCGACGACTTTCGGCGGGGTGTTCATCCACAATGACCGCACGCTGAATATTGGCCGTAGTTCCAGCGCCACGGGAAATGACCCGAACACTTCGATTCTCGGCGTGCAGGTGAATCTGACCACCGGAGGTGAGATTAACATTGTCAACGACGGCTCCATCTTTCTCACGTCCAGCCTCGGTGAACGTGTGACGGGTCGCGGCAATGTCACCCTTCGCGCCGTGGGCACCTTTGCCGATATCACCGTCGCCAATTTCAATGCCGACGGCGTGCGCTCACACAGCGGGGTTGTCACCTTGGATGCGGGGCAAAACATCATTCTCGGCACGGTTTCCCCGGTGGCGCCGGGCAATGTCCTCGGCTTTGCCGGAGTGAACTTGCTCGCCGGTTTGGATGTCCGCATGGACTCTGCTTCCTCGATCACCGGCAAGGGCGCGGGCAGCGTCAACATCACCGCAAACAGCATCTTTCTCGACCAGAACGGCGGGTCCGGTGCGCGTATCTCCACTGAGGGCGGCAACATCAGCCTCACTTCGCGGCCGGGATTTGGCATCTCGCTGGACAGCGGGTCCGGTTCCCGCGTTTTCACCACCGCCGGGGCGGGCGCGCCCGGCAACATCACCTTCAAGGGCGATGACTTGATCATCAATTCAGGGATCAATGCGGGCACGGCCAATGTCAAACTGATGCAGGCCAACCCGGCAGTACCGATTGACCTCGGTGCGACTGGCAGCAGCGTCGGCAAGTTAAACCTTTCGTCGCCGGAGCTGGACTTCATCACCGCCAATGACCTTCGCATCGGGGACCTTGCTTTTGCAGGGAACATCACCGTGAGCGCGCCAGTGCTGGGCTTCATCAAGGTCAATAGCCTCTCGCTCAAGACTGCCGGGGATGTCGCGTTCAACAATTGGTTGATCGTGGATGGCTCCGACGGGATCGGACGGTTGGATGTGGAGGCGCAGGGGGACATTACCGGGCAGTTGGGGAGTATCATCAGCGCGGCGGGCGTGACTTTCTTGGCGGGCGGTGATGTCCGCCTGGATGGAGCCACCACGCTCACTGCAACCGACTCTGGCAATGTGAACATCACCGCGAACAGCATCTTCCTCGCTCAAAGCGGCGGGGCGGGCGCTTACATCCTCGCCCAGGGCGGTTCCATCAGTCTCAACTCGAGGCCGGGGTTCGGCATTTCGCTCGACAGTGGTTCGGCCAACGGGCTGTTCACCACCGCCGGGGCGGGCGCACCCGGCAGCATCTTTCTCAAGGGCGACGACCTCGTCATCAATTCGGCCATCAACGCGGGCACGGCCAATGTGCGGCTCTCGCAAGCCAGCGCCAACCAGCCCATTGATATCGGCGCGACGGGCAGCAGTGCCGGTCAGTTGAACCTCTCGGCGGCGGAACTCGACCTTATCACCGCCAACGACCTCAGCATCGGCAACTACTCACTCGCAGGGAACATCACGGTGAGCGCGCCGGCGCAGGCATTGACGAAGATCAACAGCCTTTCCATCCAGACCGCCGGAGCAGTCGCGTTCAACGTCCCATTGCAAGTGAGCGGCTCAGGCACGGTCGCCAGCCGGATCGAGGTGGACGCGATGGGTAACATCACCAGCGCGGTGGACAGCATTCTCTCTGCATCCATCCTTGATCTCGATTCCGATGGTGGTTTCGTATCGTTATCCGGCCAACTCCTAACATCGCGGCTGTTGGGTGAGGCGGCGAATTATTTTTCGGCTGGTGGTTTGGCCAATTCCATCAGTGAACTGGGGAACATCACCACTGGCGGCGGTATGATCATAGTGGCCAGCAGCGCAGGGGATCTAACGGTGAACGGGCTGTTGAACGGCGGAATCATCGGTATTCGCAATTCCGCAGGCAACTCGGAGACCCCGGCTGGCAATCTCACGCTGGCCCCCGGTGCCCGAGTCACTGGCAGCCAACTCCAGCTAATTTCCGATGGGGGCTTCTTCATCAATCAAGCCGGACCGACGGCGCTGAACGCCAGCAGCCGCTTTACGGTGTATTCCCGGAACAACAGCGCGCCGCATGACAAAGGCGGGCTGTCTGGGGTCGATCACTTCGGTGTCTCCCTCTCGGATAGCAATACGGACCCCTTGAGTCCTCAGAACGTGTTTTACTTCTTTCAGAGCGCACCTTCATCGGGTGGCAGCAGTGGCGGTGGGAGTGGTGGAGGAGGAGGAAGTGATGGTGGCGGTCAAACTGCTCGCCGACTTCTGAGCGTTACCGAACCAACGACACTACCGACGCCAAGGGCTGTTAGGGCTTATACTGGCCCCGATAAACCAATCGACCTTACCACGTTTCGGTGGCCTTCGAAAGCAGAGCAAGACTCGGCCTTTAATGCCAAGAGTTGGATTAAAGCACAGCTTTTCGATGGCGCGGAAAGCCGGAAGGGGTTTTCGGACCGCGCACTGGACGGAATCCTTGCCGCTGCGGGTGCTGCGCTTGCTGCTGGCCAAAATTACCACATCACCACCCCGGCACAGTTCGCACCCGACGACGCCCGGATAGTTGCTTCACGCCCGGATTCGAGTGGTACGGTGAAGGTCGTGTTCAACGACGGCAAGACAGTCGAGGTGCCGGTCGGCGGTAGCGTCGTTACCGCCGGTTTGGATCGGATTCAAGTGCTTGGCCCGGTAGGGGCTTCAGGACGAGCCATGATCTTCGGATCCGGCCAAGGCACGCTGGTTTACACCGGCAGCGCCGTCGTTTCCAAATCCTTTACGGAGGGAGGTGCCACTATTGAAACAGACAACGATTTGGGGGGCGTTTACCGGGCCATCAACAACAACTGGGAGACGAAGTTCGCGGACAACGGATTGAAGCTCGTGACGCTGAAAAATGGAAATAGTGTCCTGGTCGCGCAACCAAGCACGGGGATGGAGAGCGGTCTCGGCTTGAAGATCGCCAGTGCCTATACCACGGGACTCGGTGGTCGGGGTAACTACGAACGGATAATAGCGATGGCCAATGCTTCGGGTCTGAGTCCCGACGATGTCGGGAGCATTGTCGCGGGGGGCGGCGGCAACGTGACACCGGGGGTGATAGCTGCGATCGTCGCGGGCGGCGGAGGGAACATGACCGCGCAGCAAGTCAAAAGCCTCGTCCAAGCTGCCGGCGGCAAACTCGTAAATGGTAATATTCCGCCGAATACCATGGTTGCGATCCTTCAAGCTGGGATCGTCGCAGGCGGCGGGGGGAATTTGATCGGCCAGGACGGAGCCGGCATCGTGGCCGGAGGCGGAGGGAACATCGTCGCGGGAGGTGGTGGTAACATTGTCGCGGGAGGCGGTGGTAACATCGTCGCAGGCGGGGGTGGCAATTTTGGCTACAACACGGTGGCCAGTATTGTGGCTGGCGGCGGGGGAAACTTAAGCGTCAAGGATTATGCCTCGTTGATCGGGCAAGGTGGTTCGACCTTGATCGGGCAAGGTGGTTCGACCTTGATTGCGGCTGGCATCGTGGCTGGTGGCGTGGGCAACTTGATCGGGATAGACGGCGCTTCGCTAAGAAACAGCATTGCTGCGCTCATTGACGGCAATGCTGCTTCCTTCAGCGCTAGCATAATTGATATGGCAAAGATGGTGGCGGGTGGCGGCGGAAATCTAATCGGCCTGGATGCCGCCAGCATCGTCGCGGGCGGCGGCGGAAATTTTGTCAAAGGTGGCGGTAGCGGCATCGTCGCGGTTGGCGACTTGAACTTACGTAGTCCTTGATTCTGCTCTCTCATCGCCTCCTTACGACTTATGAGACACTCAACACTCCTTGTGCTCGCCTTGTGCACGGGCGCAGCGATGGCGCAAGAGCTTGATCGCCTCGCGCCCAAGCCAGTTCCTCGTGTTCAGCCTGACCGCAAGGCTGCCCCGCCCGGTGCCAACGCGATTCCCCGAGACACGGCCCTGCGCGTGAAGGAATTGAAGGGCGTCGTCTTCCTCGCCGACCCGCAGAAGGTCAAACGCGAAGGCGTCAAGAATGTCTCTGGCCTCGACGTCAGCGCCATCCCCGCGCTCGACACCGCTACGTTCCGCGAGCGGATGGCGCAATTCCTCGGCCAGCCAGTCAGCTTCGCCTCCATCGAGGACTTGGCGAACGAGGTCGTCGCCCATTTCACCAAAAGCGGCCGCCCATTCGTCGTCGTCACCACTCCCGCGCAGGACATCAGCAGCGGTGTTTTGCAGGTCGTCGTCATTGAAGGCAAGGCCGGCGAGGTGAAGATTCAAGGAGCCAAATGGTTCAAGGAAGCAGCCTATCGCGACGCCGTCCGGCTCCAATCCGGGGACTCCATCTACAAGCGCCGACTCGATGCCGACATTGAATGGCTCAACCGCAACCCGTTCCGTGAGGCCAGTGTGGTGATGGAACCGGGCAAGGAGTTCGGCACGTCGGACGTCATCATCCAGGCGCGGGACCGTTTCCCGTGGCGTTTCTACACCGGTTATGAGGACAGCGGCACGGCCTTGACGGACGACAACCGCTGGCTGGCGGGCGTCAACTGGGGCAACGCCTTCGGGCGCGGCGACATCCTCAACTACCAGTTCATGACCAGCGGCGATTTTGAAAAATTCCGCGCCCACTCGGCGACGTACGTCGCGGCGCTTCCCTGGCGTCACACGCTCACCCTGTTCGGGAGCTATGCCAACATCCAGGCCGACGTGCCGCCGCCGTTCCTCTCGTCCGGCTCCACCTGGCAGGTGGGGCTGCGCTACGAAGTGCCGCTGCCCAAAGTCAGGGCCTACGAGCACGCGCTCACATTCGGCGTGGACTTCAAGCAGAGCGACAACAACCTGCTCTTCGGTGGAGCCCCGGCCTTGGCGAGCAAATACGATGTGTTCCAGTGGAGCGCGGGCTACAACGGCAGCTTGCGCGACAGCCTGGGGAGCACTCGTTTCGATGCGACCGTCTTCTATAGTCCCGGCGGCTGGACCACCAAAAACCACGACGCGCAGTTCCTCGCCGTGCGCGCCTTTTCAGACAGCGAATACGTGTACGCCAGCCTGGGATTGGAACGGGTCACGCGGCTGCCGTGGAACTTCTCCTGGATGTTGTCCGGTCGCGTCCAGTTCGCGGATGGCAACCTGGCGGGTAGCGAGCAACTGGGCCTCGGCGGCTACAGCACCGTGCGTGGCTATGACGAGCGCGAGGCCAACGGCGACGAGGGATTTCTGATCAAAAACGAACTGCGTCTGCCGCCCTTCAGTGTCGGGAACATCGTGCGCGCGCCGGGCTGGCGCGATCAGTTGCAACTGCTGGCTTTCGTCGATTACGGGGCGACGCAAAACAAGACCCTGCTGCCCGGCGAAGACCCGCACTTGGTGCTGGGCAGCGTGGGCACCGGGCTGCGGTACTCAATCCGCCAGAACGTGAGCGTGCGGTTCGACTACGGCTGGCAATTGCACGACACCGGCTTGAACACTCGCAACAACTCGCGCATGCACCTGGCGATCACGGTCGGCTTCTGAGCGATGACGCGCAGCTTTGTTGCGTGTCACGCAAGCGAGTAATAATATTTGGCGGCAATCCTGTAAAACTCCATCAAATGCAACATATCGATTATGTGAGTGCTGCGTCTTACATTGGCGTAATTTAGAACCGACACTTGCTCATTTGCCTGCCTCGGATATTTCTTTTGCTGGCGGGCTTGATCGCGTGCCAGCGCGTCGCGAATGAGTCCGGGATCAAGGCGGGCGTTGGTATGGCGCAAAGGTGCGGCGATATTTCGGGGGGCGCTGGCAGGAGGATGAGGCGCAACCTGAGCGCCTGCTTCTCGCGTCCGTCGAATTGCCGAAAGGAGTGCAGGTTTTCCCTGTGCACCACGCCTGGCAACGGCTGCAGCATGGCGCGGGGTCGAACTTTCAGGATCTCTTCGCCCAGGTCCGTGTTCACCTGGGTGTGATCCCCTCGCTGTCCGAGGCGGATGGCTGGCTCGGGCAGGCGAGGCTCTTCGAGCGCACCGGCCGTGTCGATATCGCCTTGCGCTTTTATGAGCAGGCGCTCCTGCTGCGGCCGGACGCCGCCGTGCGGGCCCACCTTGGACACTTGCGCGCAGCCAGCGCCGCTCCTCCCGCTCCGGAAACCGCCTCCGAAACGCCGGAGCTCCCCGCGGCCAACGACGCGGCAAACACTTTGGCCAGCGCCATCGCGTTCGGAAAATCCCTTCTAGAACAGCGCGCCATGTGGACGAACCGCGGGGCGATGACGCTCGCCAACGCGGATTTGTTGGTGACCGAATTGTTTGGTGCGAAGCCCCGGACGACAGGTTCCGCCTGGACGGAGGACCAACTTGCGCTGGGAGCCTTCATTGGCGAAGTGTACTGTCGGCGGTTTAACGGTCAGTGGCAGGTTGCCTCGATCACGCCCATGACGTAATGGCATCTGACCTGGCCGAGCGGCATCGCCGTGAACCCGTTTCAGATTCTCGAGACCCGGCTCAATCTGGGAAGTGAAGTGACCCTCCTTAGCCAGGTGGCGAAATCGCTCCGCCCCCTCCTCAAAAACGGCGAGGCCGAGGAGCCGCCGGAAATTCCCGGCGAATGGGCCGCGCAGGCGGAGGATTTCGCAAAGGATCCGAAGCGCCTGGCGTGGGCCCTGCAATTTGGCAAGGTCGCGCTCCTCGACGGTCTCCCCGGCGCCGGGTTTCGCGTGCGCGTCGCGCGGTGGGCCCGCGCGTTGAACCAGCTCAAGGACGCCGCCGAGCAGTTGCATGCAGCCGCCGAAATCGAGCCGCAGAATTATGCCATCGCCCTCGAACAGGCGGAGGTGGCCTCCGCTCAGGCAAACCGGCCTGCCGCCGAACAACACGCGCGGCGTGCGACGACCCTGCGACCGGACCGACCGGGGCCGTGGTTCGCCCTGGCCGCTGCTCAGGCGGCGCTCGAGCAATACGGGCCGGCGATCGACTCCTACAAAAGGGCTATCACCCTCGCGCCGGAACGGGCCGCCGACCTCGCGGAATCGCTCCGCCTCCTCGAAGCCCTGAAGGCCGACGCCGAAGATCCCTTGTTCTAAACCGGTAAGGGGTCGGTTCTTATTATTGGTTACTATCGGCCGGACTTCCGCCGCCCATACAGCAGTTGGTTGACGTAGGCCCGACTGCCCATCCGCAGACGGGTCGCAATCCACCCCGCCGTCATCGTCGTCTCTGCCCGCAATCGCACCGCCATCGCCACCTTCTCCGCCGCGCCCTTGGGCTGCGTCTCGAGGTCCGCCGC
>JAYTXL010000119.1:0-1692 GCA_043742955.1 Verrucomicrobiota bacterium
TCATCGAGCACAATCTCCTGGGGACGATCAATCTGCTCGAGTTCTGCCGACGCCATCACGCCGGCTTTCTCCTGCTCAGCACCAGTCGCGTCTACTCGATTGCGGCCCTTGCGTCCCTGCCCCTCGTGCAGACCGGCAACGCGCTTGGCTTGCGGTCGGAGGCAACGCTGCCGCTTGGGGCGGATCCCCATGGCATCAGCGAAACGTTTTCCACGGCGGCCCCCGTTTCGCTGTACGGCGCGACCAAGCTGGCCAGCGAAACGCTCGCGCTCGAATACGGCGCAAGCCTGGGTTTGCCCGTCTGGATCAACCGCTGTGGCTTGCTGGCAGGCGCCGGACAATTTGGCCGGCCCGATCAGGGAATTCTCGCGTACTGGCTGAATTCCTACTTGCGCCGTGCGCCACTGAAGTACCTCGGGTTTGGTGGTGCCGGAGCCCAGGTGCGCGACGCATTGCATCCGCGCGATCTGGCGGGGCTCGTGCTCAAACAACTCGCCGCCGGTGACGCGCCAGGTCGTGCACGCCTCGCCAACGTAAGCGGCGGCACGCCCAACGCGTTCTCCCTGGCCCAGATCACGGACTGGTGCCGCGAACGATTTGGATTTACGCATCCGGTGACATCGGAAAGCACGATTCGCGCGGCCGACATCCCGTGGCTGGTCCTGAATTCCGCCCGCGCCCGCGAAGATTGGGCTTGGCATCCGGAGGTTTCGCTCCCAGAAATCCTGCAGGAAATTGCCAGCCACGCCGAGCAGCATCCCGGCTGGCTTGAGCAATCGGCAATTGGCTGACCTTTCATGAATCAAACCTCCCCGGAATCGGGCGGTTCGCCGTTGCACCTGCTCTCCATCGTGGTCCCCGCGCGCGACGAGGAGGGCTCGATCGCACCCATGATCGAGAACCTGCACCGCGAACTGACCTCGCGCGAAATTCGTCACGAGATTGTCGTGGTCGATGACGGAAGCACCGACCGGACATGGGAAATTCTCGCGGGGTTGCGGGGGCGGATTTTGGAACTGGTCCCGGTGCAAAACGCCGGCGCTCATGGCTACGGCCGGGCGGTGGCGTGCGGGTTCGAGCAGATGTCGGGCGACGCGGTGGTGGTGATGATGGCGGACGAAAGCGATGCGCCGGGCGATGCAGTGCGTTATTGGGACCAATTGAATGCTGGATACGACTGCGTCTTCGGCAGCCGCTTCATCCGCGGGAGCAGCGTGGTGGATTACCCGCGGTTCAAACTGCAGTTGAACCGGCTGGCAAATTTTTTCATTCGCGTGCTCTTCCGGATCAAGCTGAACGACACCACGAACGCCTTCAAGGCGTACCGACGCGAGGTCATCGTCGGTTGCCAGCCCCTGATCGCGCCGCATTTCAATCTCACGGTGGAGTTGCCGCTCAAGGCGATCGTCCGCGGGTTTACCTGGACGACCATTCCAATTTCGTGGCGGAATCGCAGCTCGGGCGAAGCCAAGCTCAAAATTAAGGAGATGGGAAGCCGCTATCTTTTTATCGTGCTTTACGTCTGGCTCGAGAAGTATTTCAGCCGCGGTGACTACCGCCGCTCACCCGTCCGGACGCCCGCTCCCTTGCCATGAACGAAGCTGAATTGAAGTCGGAGCTGGCCCGCGAATATGCCGCCCGCTTTGCCGGCGCCGACGAATACCGGCGATCGGTCTGGCGCGTGCTGATTGC
>JAYTXL010000120.1:0-9620 GCA_043742955.1 Verrucomicrobiota bacterium
CCCACCGCCTGGAAAGCCGCGCAGAAATCCTGACATTCCCTGCCAGATTACCCCGGTACCTTTACCCCTTCATAGACGGGGTTGCTAACACGGATACGATGTCCCGGTGATAATTCCGCCCTCAAGACCTTTGCCCCCGCTGTCCGGCGCCAGCTCATCGAGGCGGTCACGCGCAAGCTCGACATCGCGCTCACCCATTCTTCCGCCACTCCGCAGAGTTCCGCATAAACCTTGGCGTCATCGCTCCACTCCACGAATTTTGCGAACCGCGCGGATCTGGCTTTGCGTTCGCTGCGCTTCACGGTTTCACCTTCAATTTTTCGGCGGCGGCGAGCTGGCGCTGGTTGGCGTCAAAGGTCAGAAATTCCCGCGCGCCCAAGTGCAACGCCGTCGCCACATGGAGAACATTCAAGCTGCGATGCCCGCCCGCAATGGTGTGGCGCTTGGAAAGGTCTTCGGCGCGACGATGTACGTCCGCCCATTCCACCGCGACCATTACGAGCGCGCCTGTATCCAGGTTGGCTTGCAGTTTGGCAAGCGCGGCGTCCGCTGTGGTCTGCGGGTAGCCGCTGGCTTTGTCCCGGGTGTGAAGCCAGACTTGGAAGCGCACGCTTTGCCGAAATTCGTAAAGGAGCAGGCCGGAAATGGGGAGTGCTTCCGGTATGGCTTTGAAGCGCGCGGCGGCCGCCGGGGAGTTGTCCTGCTGCACATACATGGCACACAGGAAGGACGTGTCGGGAAATGCAATCATCCTTCCTGGCCGTCCAGTTCCGCCGCCCGCATTTCAGCGACTTCCTTGGCGGAGAATACACGGTCGCCCCAGGTCTCTCTCAACTGCGCCATGATGTCGGGCTTGATGAGTTTGGGGGGCTTGGGCGGCACGAGGCGGGCAAACACTTTTCCCGCCTTGGTGATCTCCACCGGCTCGCCCTCGGCAATCCACGCGGCCACACGCGGGAAGCGGTTTCGCAAATCTCTGACGGTGGCTGTTTTCATGGTGATACAAAAATTGTATCACGTCGGGAGCGATGTCAACTGTGTTTGCCGGTGTTTGTTCAAGGCGGGGGGCTTTGCCCACGGCGGCAGGCCGTTAAGCGGCGGCTTTCAAGACGGCGCGGGGATTCATGGCGGCAAGTTTCAGGAGCACGCGGGCCGCGCCCGTGGGCTTGCGCCAGCCTTGTTCCCAGTTGTGCAACGTCCGCACGCTGATACCGAGCAGGCGGGCAAACTCGGTTTGCGACAGGCCGAGCTTGCGGCGGGCGGCCACGGCTTCTTCCCGCTGCCACGCGGCGGCTTGCCCGCGCCGGAAGGCGTCGGTCGGGAGTTCCTTGCGAACCGCGCGCCCCCTGGCGTCGAGCGTGACGTGGTAGGCGCGGGCCGGGGCTTTGTCGCCGCGCCGCACAGCGGCAATCTCCCGGTGGATTTGCTGGTAGGTCGTTTTCATTGGTTTAGTTCGCGTTGAATCTTTTTCACTTCGGCGGCAGGCAGGCTCTCCGCCTCGTTTTTGGCGTAGATGCGGCAGAACCAGATTTTGCCCGCCGTGTCCTGCCAGTAGTAAATCACCCGTGCGCCGCCGCGCCGGCCGTGGCCTTTGGCCGCCACGCGGATTTTCCGCAATCCGCCGGAAGCCGGTATGATGTCGCCCGCACCGGGGCATTGGAGCAGCCGCACGCACAAATCAGGCTGCGCGTCATCATTCAGCAAACCCGCCGCGCGCCGGGTGTAAGCGGCCAGTTCCACAAAGGTCACGTGCTTCAACCTACTTCAATGACGTAGGGTGTCAATGGTGTTTGCTGGTGTTCAAGGCAGGGAAATTGCCCACGGCGGCGCGCAAGGTTTCAAGCTCATGGTGCGTATAAGAGATCCGCTGGCAGGCTTTCCTGGATAACCGAGACCTGCCCGCCAGGGCTTACGCCAACCAGCGCTTGCCGCTAACCACGCATGCCGCGCGCGCACGGTTGCATGATACCGGTTGTCTTTTAAGGATTGAGGTGGTCACATTTGGTTCACCGTTTGCACCATGAGCGAATACCAGTATTACGATTTTCAGGCCGTTGACCGCCGGCTCGGCGAAATGGAAATGCAGCAATTGCGCCGCTATTCATCGCGCGCGGAAATTACCCCGACGAGCTTCACAAATGAGTATTCCTTCGGAGATTTCAAGGGCCATGCGGATCTCTGGTTGGAGAACTTTATGAAGTTCCTTCGCCTTGACTCAGATTTATTTGCTGCGGCTGCCGCCGCCAGCCTCGATCAGCAGCCACCAGCAACGGATCGCGAGGCAATGGCTGCCTGGGTGGCGGATCTTCCGGCGCAGGAGAAAAACTCCCTCCTGGTTCGTATCATCGAAGGCGGGGATGCGCACATCGGGCCGGAACTTTATTCACGATTCCGGCGCCGCCAGACGTCGAACACACCGGTGGCTAAACCGCGCCGCCGAACCGCAGGCGAGTTGCTGGCCGTCGCGGAGGCGCAGGGGACAAAACACCATCGCGACGAGAACCGAAAGGCAACCGAAGCAAAGGCAGAACGGGCGCGTTGGGCGGCCATCGCCCGCGCGAAACACCTGGATGCCATCGCCGGGCGGGAACTTGAGTTGTGGGCGCAAGTTGAAGAACTCATCGCGACCCGGCTACCCAAAAGCTACGATCTCGCCCTCCAGCACCTGGTGGACTTGCGCGACCTGGCTGTGCGTCAGGGACGTGCAGACGATACGGCCCGACGGGTGGCCGCGCTTCACGAAGCGCACGCGCGCAAATCGTCATTCATCGCCCGACTCGTGGAGAAAGGGATGTGATGGTGGGGGATGGAACAGAATCAAAAGCAACTGCCGCCACCGACATACTTGATCGGTTGGTTTCCGAGGAAGCCAAATCCATCCTGCATCGCTTGCTCGATAAACATCCAGAATTACGCCCGGAAACTGAAAAGATCGCGCAGGAAGTCGTTTCTTCGCAATCGGTCGAAGACATTGCGGCGAAAGTTTTGAGCGCCGTGACCGGGGTTGACCTCGAAGCTCTGAACGGGCGGGCGGGCAAACATTCCTGGGGTTACGTGGAACCGAGTGAGGCGGCGTGGGAACTTCTGGATGAGGCCATGGAGGAGTGGGTTGAAGATTTGAAGCGGCAGGTGGAATTGGAACTTATGCCCGCCGCAGAAAACGTGTGCGTGGGCATTGTGACAGGGCTGCATCGGGCTCAGAAAACCGATTCTGATGGCGGGCTGGGATGGGCCGTGGATTTCCCGGCGGAGAAAGCTGGCTGCGTCGTTCAGGAATTCCTCGAGTTATCCGGCGACAGATTGAAGGGCGCAGATCGGGAGAAATTCATTGGGACACTGATTGCCCATGCTCCGGGATGGTCAGCCATGTTCCGGAGGATGACCGGTTGCGATTCACGATGAGCCCGGCCTGGGGTTGGTTCCGCTCTTCTTCCCGCTGCCCCGCGGCGGCTTGCGCGCGCCGGAAGGCTTCGGTCGCGAGTTCCTTGCGAACCGCGCGCCCCCTGGCGTCGAGCGTGACGTGGTAGGCGCGGGCCGGGGCTTTGTCGCCGCGCCGCACGGCGGCAATCTCCCGGTGGATTTTCGAGAGCGCCGGTTTCATTCACGCTTTCACCAGTGTTTTGGCGCAATAGCTGTTATCAATCCACTATTACAACCGTTTGCCGGTGTCAAACAGGCTTGGCCACGTTCAAGCCAGGGAGCCGAATTGTGCCAGCGTTTCGGCGACAGGTTTCCAATCCGACTGAAGCTCGCGGAGGAACGCATTCAGGACCGGTAGAGCCTCAGCCCAAGCGTGCGATAGCGGCGGATTAAACGCATCCTTCACCGCCACTGGTTCAGGCAGACGCCGCTCAACCGCCAGCGCGCAACCAAGACCGTGCATGGCCTCCAGCAAGGCGGGCCGCGTTTCCTCGTCGAAACCGCCTTCGCCGAGCACCCGGGCCATTTTGAGTTTGCGGGCCGCACGTTCGCGGTGCGACCTGGCTTTGGCTTGTTCTTCGGCGGAAAGCGGCGCGGCTTGGGCGCTGGCATCGGAGGGAAGCAACGGGCGGGCGGCACGGGTGGTCCGGCTGATGAGACCAGCGTCGATGAGGCGTTGGATGGCTTCATCGGTGGCGCGATCCATGACTTCGAGTTGCACGGGCGCCAGTGGATCTATTTTTCCTAGGCCAAAATATTCGGTGTGCAACGATTTCAATTTCTCAACCCATTGGGCGACGTCGCGTTCGACCACCACCACCAGCACGGAGTGGGCTCCGGTTTGCGGATAACGTTCTTCGCAGCGGAGGAGCGCGCCGTTGAGGCGTTCGGAAGCAAGTTGAGCGAAGGCCAGCGCGGGATCGGCCGGCAGTCTCCGGGACAGGCCGAGTGGTTGGGCGTTCACGGCTGGCCACGCGCCATTGGGTGGTTTCGCGGGTGTGACCAGTTGTTGCAGCCGCTCCACGAACGCCTGCCGACCACTGCGCAGCTTGATCTCTTTCACCTCGCCGGGCCGGTCGAGCACGCTCATGGCCACGGTCTGTTTCATGGCCAGGGTTTCGAGCATCCGGTGTTCGATGGTGTTTTCGGAAATCAAATTGAAGACCGTGACGGGGCGGGTCTGGTTTTTGCGCCACGCGCGGGCGATGCGTTGCTCCAACTTTGCGGGGTTCCAGGGCAGGTCGCAGTTGATGACGACGCTGGCGGTTTGCAGGTTCAGGCCGGTCGCGCCGGAATCGGTGCTGAGGAAAACGCGGCAAGCGGGATCGTCCTTAAACGTGTTGATCTCGGCGCGGCGGCGTTGTTGGGGGACGCTGCCGGTATGCCAGGCGTGGCCCACATCCCGGCGGTCGCAGAGGTCGCGCACGAGTTCAAGCATCCGCTCCCACTCGGAAAAGACGATGACTTTCAAGTCGTTGTCGCAGCTTTCCTCGAGGAGTTTCTCCAATTCCCCGAGCTTGGGGCAGGTGCGATCTGCTGAGTCGAGGATGTAATTGGTGTCGCAAATCATGCGCATCATCGCCAATTCGCGCTGGAGCTTTTCCTGTTCCTGCTTCGTGAGCGGGCGGCGCATGGCAGTGCTGACGAGTCTTGAAACCTGCTGCTCATGCGCGGCGTAACTTTCCTTTTGCAAGTTGTTCAACGGGACGAAATAATTGTGATCGGTGCGCTCGGGGAGTTCGGTCTCGACCTCGGCTTTTCGTCGGCGGAGCATGAACGGCTTGATGCGCTGGTGGAGCACGTCCAGATTGCGGAGGCCGCAGGGACGGCCTTTCTCGTCCAGCTCGTAGAATTCCCGGTTGAAGCGGAACAGCGGGCCCAGCGCGGCGGGGTTGAGGAAATCCATCAGGGAATGGAGTTCATCAATGCGGTTTTCGATGGGGGTGCCCGTCAGCACGAAGGCGTAGCGGCTGCGGAGGCGCTTCACCGCCTGGGCGGTTTTGGTGCCCCAGTTTTTGATGCGCTGGGCTTCATCCAGCACCACCACGTCCGGCGCGAGGCGGGTGTTCACGTCCAGCGCGTCGGCGACCATTTGCTCGTAATTGACGATTGTGAAAAAGGGCGTGGTGGCACCCGCGTCATAAGCCTGGAGACGGCGGGCCTTGCCGCCGAAAACCAGCCGGTAATCGAGTGCGGTGAACTTTCGGATCTGTTCCTCCCATTCCGTCTTAAGCGACGCGGGGGTGACGATGAGCACCCGGCGAGCCTTGCCCAGACGGCGCAGCAACGCGCATGCGCTGATGGCCTGGATGGTTTTGCCCAGGCCCATTTCATCGGCCAGGAGCGCGCGTTCGGTGAAGGCGAGGTGCAACATGCCCTCGCGCTGGTAGGGAAACAACGGCTCGGTGGTTTCGTGCGCCGGCCATTCGCCGCTCTGGACTTTGAGTTCATATTCGCGGCGCAACTGGCTGCGCTCGGCAATGCGCCGGCGGTTTTCCAGCCACGGCTCGATTTCCTGGGAGAGGCGGATTTGCGGGCACCCGCCATCGCGCAATTGGCGCAACGCGTCCAGTGCCGATTCCGGGGAACCGGCGAGCAGGCGGCCTTCGCGGTCAAACCATTTGGCAACAGCCCGAGGCAATTTTCCCGGCCCAGACGCCAACCGCAAGGTGTCGGCCAGGGCATCCACCGTCACCTCAATGCGATTGGAACCCGCCGTCTGCGCCGCCTTGAAAAGCTTTTTGTGGCGGGCTTGCAGGTGGAGCGAGACAGCTTCAACATGCTTGCAGAAGCCGAGGCCATTGATGCGAAAATCCGCGCAATCGCAGGCCGACTGGCACAAATCCAAACCGCGTATCTCGACCGAATACGTCAGGCCGCTGGTGGATTTAACGCGGAAGTTGGAGAAGATGGCCTGCGCCGGAGTGCTGTTGGTGATAAGGAATGATTCCTCGCGGGCGCGCTGGCGGCGTTTGGCGATTTCATCGGCATCCGTCGTGCGCCAGTCATGCGCCGCGGGTAATTTGATATTCGTTTTTGCTTTGGAAGTTGTGCGCATGCCGAGAGGATGACAAGCAGTGGCGGGCAGTCAATCAGGAGATTACTTTTTGAAATCAGCGCCTCCGCGTTTTCTGGCGATTGACCAGCGTCGCGCGGATGGTGTCCAGGACTGAATCAAGATGTTTGCCGACATCTTCGGCCAGAAACCGCAGCACGAAATATCCATGCTGCTGGAGCAGCGCGTCTTTGCGCCGGTCCCGGCGGTAGGCCTCGGCGTCGGCCAAATGCTGGGGTCCATCCAACTCGATGACCATGGATGTGTCCACACAGAGGAAGTCCACCTCCATCTGTCCACGGCTATTGAAGGGAATCGACAACTCGACGTTCAGCCGAAAGCGGTCACGTGTTTCCGGCAGGGTTTGCAGGCGGCGAAACAAAAACGCCTCGCTGGCGCTACGAGCACGAGCTTCACCCTCGGCGTCGACTCCGGGCGACCGGGCCACCTTCACAAACAAATTTGCCAGGGGGACATCCACCCCATCCCGAACCAACCGGCGAACACTGGCGGCGTAGTCTCTTTTCCATTCTGGATCAACCGGCAGGGGCACTTCGACGGGCCAGCCCGGCAGGGCGCTGCCGGGTAGCAGGATCGTGTAACCAAGCGTTTCGTAGCCATGGCAACGTTTGTCAAACATCCGCGAAAGCATCGGAACATTCAGATCGGCGTAGTCATACACGCGCACCTCGCGTTTGCCATCGTGCAACCGGTGTAATCGTCCGACATATTGCGCAATCGTTCCGCGCCAGGAAACCGGCAACGCCAAAAACAGCGTGTCCAGGCGTGCGTCGTCGAAACCTTCGCCGATGAATTTTCCAATGGCCAGAATCACTCGCCCACCGATTTGTGAAGGTTCTGCCACACGTGCGAGTGCAGCGCCAAGTTCCTTCCGCGACTGTCCTCCCTGGAGCAAAATCAGATGGGGAATGTCTGGCGCGAGCAATTGAGACAGCCGTTGCAGATGCTCGATTCTTTCGGTGAGCACCAACGGAGACCGTCCTTCTTGGACTGCACCTACTACATCCGCACAAATCATTTGGTTGCGCTTTTCGTCATTCTGCAGGGCCTCGTACAACTGATGAAATTCCAAACGTGGGTCCGGTGCGGAGGTCACGAGTGGCGCGCGAAAATTTGTGGGACGAACCAGGACGTGATGAGTGAAAGGTCGCGTGGCAGCCTGGGTCTTTGCGTCCACCCGATGGCGAACCGGGCCGCACTGCATGAAAATAATGGGCTGGTGCCCGTCCTTGCGCCCCACGGTCGCGGACAAACCGGTGATGAACTTCGCTTTGGCACGCCGAACGACGAGTTCGAAGCTGTGGGCGGAAATGTGATGACATTCATCCACGATCAAGTGTCCATAATTGGCTACTCGATCATCCACCACTTGCTTGCGAACGAGGCTTTGCATGAGGGCCACGTCCAGGGTGCCAGTCAGTTTCTTGCGTCCGCCTCCGAGGCGCCCGATGGATTTGGCCGGGACGCCGAGAAAGGAGGCCAGGCGTTCAATCCACTGTTCCAGCAGTTGCTGGCGATGAACCAACACCAACGTATTGACGCCGCGCTGGGCAATGAGCCACGCAGCAACCACAGTTTTTCCAAACGCTGTCGTTGCGGCAAGGACCCCAAGGTCATGTCGCAACAGTGCCTCGGCCGGCTTTTGCTGCTCGGGCCGCAGGGTGCCACAGAAGGCGACCTCGAGCGGGACGCCTCCGAAACGTTCATCGCGGAGAACCGGCTCGATCTTGAGCGTCTTAAGCGTTGCGAGGACTTCATCCAGACACCCTCGCGGTAGAGCGAAGTGCTTTGGATGATCTTCGGCGCAGGCAATGATACGGGGCTTGTCATACGTCGGCAGCCGCATGGCCTGCGCCCGGTAAAATTCGGGATTCTGAAACGCCGCCAGGCGTACCAACCGGTTGCGCAACCCGGACGGGAGGTTTTCTTTGCCGATATAGATTTGGTCGCCGAGGATTAATTCGAGCTTCTCCGGCAGCAGTCCAGAGATGGCGGGTTCCTTTCGGCGGCGTGATGGTGGCGCCGTCCATGGGTCGTCATCCTCTTCATCCGGCATAACCATTCGCACCCCGATAATCCGGCCTTTGGATTCGGCGTCGCGCACCAGAGCTTCAATCTGCGCCCGGCTCGTTCGCCGGACTGCGGCCAGGGTCGCCCATTGATCGGGGAAAGGTACGAACTGGCCGTCAAGGAAGACGGTGTTGCCGCGCTGTCGTGCCTGTTTCTGAAGCGGCAGCGCAATGAGGTTTCCGAATCCGCCTTTGGGCAGGGTGTCCTGATTGGGAAAGAGACGGTCGTAGGAGTCAAAGCCAATCTCAGGACGGCATTCCATCGCTTCGGTAAGCAGGTGCGAACCGAGTTTGCGCGCGAGGCTGGCAGGGATGGCTTCATCAAAGAAAAACCAGACATGGCCGCCGTTGCCCGATCGCGAGCGTTCCAGCAGGGCGGGAACCTCAAGCCGCCGGCAGGTTTCAAGAAATGCCCCCGCATCCCGTTGCCACTCGTCACCGTCGAGGTCCACCGCCAAAAAGAAACAGGTCTCATCTTGCAACATGGCGTAGACCCCCATCACAAATGCCGAGCCGCGATCATCACACCCCGACAGATGCCAGCCGATCACTTCATCGGTAATCCGGAAAAAGCGGCGATTGGGACAGTCGGTACATTTGATCTGCGGTTTCTCACAGACGCTGCGGACCCATTCATTGGCGCAGGCGGGGGCATAACCGGATTTACCGGTTTTGCGGCTCTCGAAGCGGCGGGGATAGACATCCTCCCGACCCCGGAATAGCGATCGAAATAGCGCTATCTTGGCAGCGGGCGGAGAGTTGTGGGTGACGATGGATTCAGGCTGGTTTGAAACATCCGCCTCTTGCGCTAAAGGCCGCGTTTGGTTGCCAACCGGATGTTCGCCCAAATTCACGCTGCCACTATGCGCCCACACCGGCCACGCTGGCGATTCAGTTTTTGGGGTGGCAAGAATTGGAGCTGTTGCTGAGAAATTGGCTTCCACGAATCCTCAAATTATTTCACAGCCATCCCACAGGATTCGGCCCAAAATCGCGAATTTTGTGAGTTTTCATGGTTTTTATAGGAGCCAAAAAACAAATGAGATGACAGAATA
>JAYTXL010000121.1:0-3447 GCA_043742955.1 Verrucomicrobiota bacterium
CCCGGATAATCGCCGAAGGGTGCGCCATTTTGACGCACCACTCCCTTAGCCGCACTCGTCTGCCGCTGAATTTCACCCGTGGGCGACTGAAAATCACCCATCCGCCTCTATGCCGCATCCATCCGTCCCTGAAAAACGCCGGCGCAACCCCGAAAAACACCCGTTCGACCCTTAAATTCAGCCGTTCTCCGGTGATTTTCATCCATACGTGGGTGTCCAGCATCCAATCACGGCTCGGGGAATCCGCCCGTCAGTGATTTTCACCCGCTGGCGGCTGCGGGAGGACTTCTGTGCCTGATTTTCACCCATTCACGACTGGCCGCACCCGTCATTCCCTGAAAATCACCAGCTGACGGCTGTCCCGGGTCGTCCATGGTTGAAAAGCCGGGGCTGGCGACTGATTTAGCGGCAATTTGCCCAGCTAAAAGGCGAACGAATCCTTACAAATTGCCGGTTATCATGGAGTTATGAGAAATCAGGCGGAAAAAAGCCCGACGCTTCCGCGCTGGGTGCCCGGAGCGCATGGGGAAAAGTCCCACCGGGAGGAAAGAACCGGTCTGCCGTCCCTTGCGAGACTCGTGGCTGTTAGTGGACGCCGGACCTAACGACCCAAGAACTGAGCCACCGGCGACTTGCGTCGCGAACCGCGCAGCGGAACTGACCGCGCCAACGGTGCGCTGGGGAAAGACGCGTCCCCCCCTGAGTCCCGCAGGAACGACCGAACACATAGCCCAGCGCATGAGCGCGGGGCCGGCGGTAGGGCCGTCGCTGTGCATGGCCTCGTTCCCAGGTCTAACCGTCCCGTCGTTGCCGCTGGCGGAGGGAAGAGTTTGAACAGGGAACGAGGCCGCGCGCAACGCGGCCCTACCTGAAGTATCCATCGCCGGGCCGCCTTGCTTTTGCAACGAAAACGGCGGGCGGCCTTTTTGTATTTCCACTGACCCTCACCGCCCTTCAGAAACCGCCCTTTCGTCTATTACTTGAGCGGCGGCTGGATATAACTCTAAAACAAACCATCGGCATGGTCCTGAAGCAACTGGGTGAATGTGCGGCGAGGCGGCGGCGGTCGCTGTGTGGCAGCGTCGGCTTCATTGATGATCTCCTCTTTGGAATTTGCGAACTCAATCCGGCTGGCTTCGCGGGAGCGGCGATGGAGCGCAGTGCTCACAACGACCGGCCAAGTGATTCCCGCGTAAAAGGCCGCGTAAGGATTGATGGCGGGCAACACCACGGCCACAACCCCGCCCATCAGGGCATACAAAACACTGATAACGAAATATGAACCTGAAAACGTCATGTGGTGGAGTCGCGCCCGCAGCTTGTAGAGTCGGTAAATCTCCGGTGCAAGCGCCCCGAGGAATCCTAGGAGCAATACGACAACGACAGCAGGAGGATGCTGAATTTGGTCCGTATTCATTGGTGGGTCTTTGGGACAACATTAAAGAGCGACGTTATCAAAAGCGCCCTCCCACCTCCAGTTCAGCGACCGGCGCGGCGGGGGGAAGAAGCAGGGGCCGTGACAGCCGCGCCGGTCGCTGCGGCGCATGGTGAGGCCACATTCAGAAGCCAACATTGGGTAAGTTCTGCTTTCTCTTCGTTGCCTGTTCGCCGAGTTCTCCGTCGATCACCGTGAGCTTTACTGCGTTGGAAGCCTCAGTGAAAAAGAAGGTAAAGATGGTATCGGCATCGGCATTATACCAGTAGTAATCAACCCGACCATCCGTCTTGTTGATCCCGCGTGAGTCTTTCTGTGGCTCGCCGAGGTTTTGGACAAGGCGTTTGTAAATGGGCTGCCACCCGCCGAGCTTGAGAAGCTGATCTTTGAGGTAGTAGATCTGAATCTCATATACCTTTTGGTCTAGCAGGAAAAACTTTGCCGTGGAGCCAGTCTTGAGATCACGATGTCGTGCGGCCTGCCAGACTTCGATTCTGTTGCGTGTATCGCCCTCCTTCTCGAGTCGTTGTGCTTGTGGCCAGATGCGCTGAATATCCGCCGGGGTCATACGTAAGCGCAGTCCGTTGAATGCGAATTGCTTCGCCCATTCGTTTTGAGCGGGAGTAGGAGATTGGAGGTCTGCCGCAACTGTCGAGAGCGTCGCGGAAAATAGCAGGATGAGGATGCGCGCGATCATGTGTTGTGGACTAATAACAAGAAATGAGCCACGCCGCCGGTGACGTGAACCGCGAAGCGGACAAACAAGCGTGATCGGCGTTGGCTCCTGTAATGTGTTAGGCATCGAATTCAACGACATCTTTATGAGATGCTTTAATATGCGCCAAAACATTCAGCGTGGCCGCAACCTCGGCAGCCTTGTCGCTACTCAAAACATCAACCGAATGCTCATACAAGCAAATCGAACAAGTCGCCGTGAAATATGCGCTGCGCCCCTTGCCGTGTCTCTCTGCAACCAAAGACGTTTTTAGAACTGAAAACTTATGTCTCATAATTTTTCAAATACTGACTGGGCTGGGAAGACCGTGAAAACTGTTCTCACGTCTCCTGACATAGACGGATGCTGCAACTCGCTCGCTATCATTTTCACCGATGGCACCGGAGTTCAATTTACCGCTACCGAACAACATTTGGCGTGGGCTTCGATGCCTACCAGATATTCGGCCTAACTTGGGTTTGGCCTAGCACGACTGGGTTTGGCTTAACGGGGTGCATCTGGACCCCATTTGGGATTGTTTTCGCAGATTTGGCAAGCAAAGGTTTGGCCCGGCATGAATGCCCCGTTTGACCCCGCACCGGCACGCACCCGGTCCCATTTCGTCCCCCATCCGAAGCGGCGGTTTCTGGATCAGTGCCGGGAGATGCTGCGGTGCAAACAAATGGCGCGGCGGACGGAGCTTTGTTAGGTGGACTGGATTCGGCCCTTTATCGTGGGGGCCAAACACCACGCGCACCTCTCCGCAACTGAAACGAAGGAGCACCTCACCCCTGACCCCTCTCCCCATCCGATGCGGAGAGGGAACCAGAAGCGGAGAGGGAGGAGCGCTGGCGGCATCCACCGGAGATGGCGGCGCACGAGGCACGCCGTTTGCAACCGCGCTGGCCCGCCGCCGTTAGGTCCAGGCCCGCTCACGGATTCGGCGCGGGCGGCGTGGGCGGTTGCGGGCCGCGGGCGTAGCGCTGGCCGTATTCTTCGAGGAAGGTGGCGTTCTGCGGGTTCTTGCCCTTGGCCTTTTCCACGCGGTAGATAGAGTCGGCGGTCACCCGGCCGTCGCTCAGGGCGGCGATGATGGTGGTGTGGGTCATATCCGCCTTCTGCTGCGCCGCGGCATTGACGATGATGGCCTGCCGGGCGAGCGCCACGTCCTGGGTCAGTCCGGCGATGTCCATGTCCGCGCTGATGGCACCGGGGTTTTGCTGGGCGAAGGTGAGGGCGGTCTCCAGCGCGCCGATGTCGGAGGGCTTGATCTTGGCAAGCTTGGCGATCTGTTCCG
>JAYTXL010000122.1:0-23383 GCA_043742955.1 Verrucomicrobiota bacterium
GGGCCTTCCACGGGGTGGTGCGACCCGCAGCAGTTCCGGTGGGAGGTGCACAATTGCGGATCAACCAATGAAAAATCCCCCGCTAATCCCGGAAGAGCCGAAATATTATTCCGCAATGCGGGAGTGCCGATCAAAAAGACGGAACCGGCCATCAAGAACGCTGGGATCTGAAAGCAGAGAATAGTCCGCAACCAGGAATCCCCAACGCCAGGCGCGTCCTATTCCTCCTCCGGATCTTTTTGGCCTCGCTGCTGCCTTTCGATGTCGCGACAACATTTGTGTCGCCCCCGCCGTCGACTCTTGCTAAACCACCGCCATGCCCGACGACGCATCCAAGATATGACCTGGAAAGAGGATGACCTGCCCGCGCTAAAGGAACTTGAATCCACCGCCCTCCGGATTTGGTCCGGCCACGGGGAGATGACCGACTACACCGCCGGCCGGGCCTACGACGCCGCGTATCAGCTTTACCGGGCGCGTCTGCGCGGGCACGACCCCAAGCCGCCGGCGCTCACGGGACTCGACCTCGAAACCTTCAACGCCGTGCAGGGCGTCTGTGAAAAACTATTGACGGCCGGTGCGCAACCATTCAAAGGGATGCTGAACCGAAACCTGCCTCCGCCGACCCTCGAAAAACTGGTGGAATACCTGCACGAACTTCATCGCTCGGTTGAACGCCATACCAAGTCCGGCGGTCGTCGCGGCTACTTGGAATTCCTAAAAAACTACATCCGCTGAGCGGAATACGTGGAGCGCATTCCGGTTCCTCAATAACTTACCGGCCACCGCCGAAACGGCCCTCGATGTTTTGTCGGGCAAAGTTCAGCTCCGGCAGTTCCACCTCGAGGACGACGGGGATCCCCAGCTCCTTCGCGGCCTTCGACACCATCACCGCCACGCGCGGACGTTGAACGCGGATGGATTCAGGCCGCTGGCCAAATTGTGTGAGCGCATTTAGCAAGGCCACCCCAAGGGCCTCCGCCCCGTCGCTGTCCTTGCCGTCGCTCAGGTGAAAGCCACCGACAAAACCCGAGGCCCCATCCACCGCCATGGCCAGCTTGGGAAAACGCGGACGACCGGCGTCTGCGACGGCCATGGACGAATAGGCCATGTCCAGTTCCAGATGAAGCCCTTTCGCTTGAGTGAATTGCATCAGCCGCGCCTGCGTCGGCGCGTCGAGTAACACCAAATCGGGCGGGGGCTCGGGCGGGGGAATCATGGGTCGCCAGTCGAGCTGTGCGCCGCGCAACTCACCCGCCGCCGGGTCGAAGGCATCTGGCAGATACGCGATTTCACCGTCCAAGTGACCTTCGCACACCTCCGGATGGTCCCGCACCAGCCGGGCGACGGCGGCCATTCGTGGCAACGCAAATAGCAGCGTTTCCGCCTCGGCTTGCGTCACGTGCCACGGAAAGCCGCCCGGCACGAGGCTGCGGAACACCGGCCATACGACCCCGCGTTTGACGGCCGGGGCATAGCCGGCCGCAGCCAGCACGGCGCGGTCTTCCTTTGTCAATTCGCCTTTTGGCGTGAATTCCAGCTTGACCAGATCCTGCTCCAAAGCACTGTCCTCATTCTCCAGCCCGTCCGAATCACCCTCGTTCAGAATCGTATTGATCAACCAGCGATGGCCGGTGTCGCGACGGTAAATCAGCAGTGCAAAAACCTCTCGCAAGCGGCCCAGGATCGAACCCAGCAATAGTTCCTTCGTGACCGGATGCCGCAAACCGATGATGTGCGAATCATGCATCCAATCCCAGGGGGCGAGGCGGTGGAAGCCGTCCGCCGCCACGAGCAGGGATTTCCAAGTCTCGACCGACACGGACGGTAGGGCGGGCTGGTTGGCGCGGCGTTTGGGCTTGGTGGGTGTCATGCACGGGGTGACCCGCTGCAAGGGGTCAATGTTGCGACATCTTCTTGCGCGCGGCCTCCAGGATCTTGCGCTCCCGTTCGGTCAGGCTGTGGATGCCGTGGGCGGAAATTTTGTCGAGGATGGGATCGACCTCCCGGCTGATGAACTCAGCCGGAGGCAACTCTGCTTGGGGCGCGACCGTGGGCCGGTGCAATAATGCGGAATTATAGGAGCGTGTACTCACCAGTTCGCGCGCCCGGGGTGGGCGTCGAAACGGACGCCAAAGTCCTGCGGTCCGATCCGACTGCACGATCCACCGAACGAACAATACACCTGTCAAAATTCCGCCCAGATGCGCGAAATGAGCGACATTATCGCTCGGCACCAAAATTCCAAAGAGCGCCAGGCCAATGCTGATCCACAGCAACGTCCGGGCGCGCAGCGTGATGGGAATTACAAAAAACACCAGTAATGTAAGCTGCCGATCCGGGAACATCGTCGCAAACGCCGCCACCAATCCGAACGCCCCCGCCGAGGCACCCATTACCCCGACCGCAAGACTGCCGTCCGCCAGATACCCGCCCACCACTTGCACAAAACCACCGAGCACACCGCTGCAAAAGTACAACTGCAACATCCCCTTCGCACCCAACGCGTCCTCCATGGCGTGGCCAAAGCAATAAATCGTGATGAGGTTGAAGATCAGGTGCAGCAATCCACCGTGGAGAAACTGAAACGTGAAGAATTGCCAAAAGTAGCCGTGCTCCAAACCCGGCAGGCTCAGGGCAAAAAATTCCGCGAGCTGGAAATGGCGGAAGTGGTGCCCGACGATGCTCTGAACCACAAAAGCCACTGTGCAGGCCAACATGAGCAGGGTGGTCGTGGACCACTGCGGCCGGAACTCGGGATTGCGCATGTAGGAACGATCATCGAGCATTGCGCAGGGAAACTAGCCGCAGTGGTTCAAGATATCAACGCGCATTTTTTGGTCGCTGTTTGGAAGCAAGGAAGACCGGGGTACATTAGACTCGAATTCTGAAATCGAATGGCGAGCGCGCCCGCCCCGGGTGCTATTTTCCGCGCCCGCGCGGCCCCCCCCCGGCGGACACGAAAAAGGCCCCACTCCGATGAGGGCAAGAGTCGCCGGAGGCTGGTCGCGAGCGCGCACCCAGCCAACCCCGAGCTTGGGACATCGCATTCCGACCCCGAAAAGCAATCCAACCCGTCCCGCCGCACGGCGTTTCCCGCCGGAAGGACGGAATACCGTCGCTTGCGCGGAAAGCCCCCCCCCCGCACAGACCGAGGGGGGCAAAGGGGCGCGACTCAATCGAGGTTAAGTCATTGGTCTGCTGGATACTATAAGTTAATTGAGTGAAATGAATAACCATTACTGGTTGTGAGTCGATTGGTGCAAGCAGTATTTGCTTGGCGTAGTAGCCGCCGTTCGCGAGGCTGGAGATTAGAAATCGCCCGCGCGACCGGTAAGTAAACTAGGCAGGGCAACATTATGAAAACTATATTTGTGCGGATGAGGAGGTCGGTGACCGCTTTATTGCTGGCGGCATTTTTGCCGGGTTGCCTGGGTGGGAGCGAGCAGCCGGCGTCCAATAGCGGGGAGAAAACTGTGGTCAAAGCGAGCGACCAGCAGCCCGCGAAGGATTCGCCACCCGAGGTGACGGCACCCGCTCCAGAGAGCGTGGCAGCCGCTGAAACTTCCCCCAGGCCAGAGCTCACGCTGCCTAAATTGTCGCCGGGTCTTCCCGAGGTGATCCGTCTGGCTCAGGCTCAGGTGGGGGAAAGCGTGGTTTTGGCCTACATCAACAAGTCGGCCTTCGCCTTCAATCCGAGCCTGGAGGAGATCCTGTATTTACACGACGTGGGAATATCTGAGCCCGTGCTGACCGCGATCCTCAACCGGAGCCGGCAACAGACGGATGCCACCGCGAAACTGGCGGAGGCGCAGGCGGCGATGACGAATAGTCGGCCGGTGGCTAAAGCCGAAATCCCCGCCCTCAATCCCGCCCCCACCATCACGGCGCCGCCGCCGACAGTGGAACCCGCCCCCGCCCCGGCGCAAGTCGTGGTGCAACCGGTGGTCTATTCACAACCCGTCGTGATTTCGCAACCGGTGTTTTACAACGAACTTTCCCCCTATGGCACTTGGATTGAGGTTGGCGGTTACGGCCGGTGCTGGCAGCCGACGGTGGCGGTGGTTGATTTGGGCTGGCGACCCTATCACCATCGGGGCCGCTGGCTCGATACCGATGCCGGCTGGTATTGGCAATCCGATTATTCCTGGGGCTGGGCCCCGTTCCACTATGGGCGCTGGCATCAGGATCGGTCGTGCGGCTGGGTTTGGGTGCCGGGCAATACCTGGGCACCGGCCTGGGTGAGTTGGCGCTCTTCCAACAACTATTGCGGTTGGGCTCCTTTGCCCCCGGCAGCGGGCTACGGTGTGGGGGTCGGTTTCTCCTACCACCAGTCCCGGGTGGGAGTGAACTTCGAGTTTGGCCTTAGCTCCAGCCACTATACATTCGTCCCCATTGACCGGTTTTGTGACCGCAACCCGCGCCAACATTTTCTGCCCGCGAATCAAGTCACCACCGTTTACCAGCAGACCACGATCGTGAACAACTACGTCACGGGCAACAACAACACGGTAATCAACCATGGCGTGGACCACCGGGCGGTCGTGGCCGCCTCACGCACGGAGATCCAAAAGGTCGCCATCCGGGATACCACCGCTGAAAACGCGCGCCGCGTCCAACCAGACCGCCTGGTGCGGGAGGGGAGCTCAATCGCAATCTTCCGTCCGCAAATGGCAAGCCTTACCCCCTCATCAACAGCAACGCCCGCTGGTCGCACTGAACAGGGATCCGCCCCCGCCCCATCCCGCCCGTCTAATTCCAACCCTGCCGGCATCACCCCCCGCCGCGATGGCGGCCCGACCAAACCAGCGACGGTCTCAAGCTTGAATCCGCCCGCCACCGAAAGCCGCACTTTGACCGTGCCTAATGGCGCCCCCAAGGCTTTGGCGACGCCGGCCACGGTGAACAGTCGGCCGACCCCAAGCTTGCCACTTGCCCCGCTCGTTCCCGCCACACCGAAGTCGCCGACGGTGTCGCAACCCGGGCGGTTGGAGCAAAAAAAGGACGCCCGGGAACCAATCGCCAGCCGTCAGGAGTTGGAGCGGCCCGAATTGAACCGACCGCCAGTCGGCGGGCAAACCACGTCGCAGCCCGCCTTCAAGTTCCAGGCACCGAAGGTTTCGAGCCCGGCGACCCAACCCCAACTGACCGTGCCGACCTTGCTCCCACCGGCACCCGTGGCGACGCCTGCTCCGGTGACTTTGCCGTCGAACCGTCCCCGCTTGAGCCTGCCGGAGCCCATTTCCCGGCCGGAAGTGCAACGGCCTGCACCGCCCGCCCGCAACGTCTTCCAGGTTCCCGCCGCCCCGAGCATCCAACCATCCGCCCCGGCGCCATCGATTCCACAACCCAGCCGCCCGCAAAATAATTCCCCCGCCCCGGCTTCACCGCCGCCGTCCTCGGGCCCGCATCCGAGCCGGCCCGCCGTCGTCGCCCCTCCGCCCGCCAGCCCGGCCCCAAGCCGGCCGCAGCCTGCTGCCCCCGCACCGGGAAACGGGAATGATCAGCGCCGCCCGGAGAAGCGCAATCCGTAAGCGTGGTTTTTGCCACTCCGCGACAAAAGAGGGTTCGCCGGGCGAATTTTTGAAAGTAAGGGGGATGGATCCCAGACATGAAAACCCAAGTTTTGTTTGTCGCAAGAATTCTCGTTTGGATCGTGCTGGCCGCCGGTGAATGGGCGGCGGTGAAATGCGCTGCGGCGGTGCCTGTGGTGCTGTATCAAACCGGCTTTGAAACCAACGAAGGTTTTAGGGCCAGCGCCCCCCTGGTCGGCCAGAACGGCTGGGTTGGATTTGGCAATGGCGGAAACGGTTTCGTGGATGATTTTTTTCCGGGCGGTGGACAGCAGGCATTCCTTGGCTTCTTTCCCCCGACCGGAACCAACGACCAACTGACGGTTTGGCGGCCGATTAATTTCACGCCGAC
This sequence comes from Verrucomicrobiota bacterium, assembly GCA_043742955.1. Lineage (GTDB taxonomy): Bacteria > Verrucomicrobiota > Verrucomicrobiia > Limisphaerales > JAYTXL01 > JAYTXL01. The sequence goes on from JAYTXL010000122.1 coordinate 5,926, forward strand.
CAACCGCAATCAGCAGCTCGTCACTTTCACCGTGCAAATGTCGATCACGGACTCCTCGGCGGGTAACACCAACTATGATGATTTTCGCTGGAGCTTTTACAATGCCACCGCCCAGCGCCTCTTCACCCTTGATTTTGAAAACCTGACCTTTCGGATCTCCTACGCGCTCGATGACACGAACGGTTTCATTTTTACCGGTGCCACCTTCACCAACGCGGTCAGTTACTCGCTCCTGGTGCAACTGGACTTCGCCCACAACCTTTGGCATGCCTGGCTCGACGACCGCCTCCTCGCCTCCAACCTGCCCATTACGACCCAAAATGCGCCGCTGACCTTGGGCGATGCCGACGCGGTCTGGGTCATTCGCACCCCCGGCGCGGCGGGCAACAACTACCTGCTCTTCGATAACTACTATCTCTCCGCCGAGCCCGCCCCGGTCTTGCCGCCGGCGTTGGCTGGACTCAATCGATTGGCGAACGGCGAGGTCCGGTTCCGCATCTTCGGTGAACGGGATTTTCGCTACATCATCGACAGCTCCACGAATCTGGTGAACTGGTCCGCGCGCCAAACCAACTCGGCTGCCACGGGTGTTTTTGATTTTCAAGATGCGGGTGCCGCCACGAACTCAACCCGCGGCTTTTATCGCGTACGACAGCTGCCCTGAACCAGAGGAACCGAAAGCCAGGCGCGGACGAGCTGGAATTAAGACGGATGGAAAAACTCGGCGGCGGGTTTTTATGGGGGGATGAAGCCTGGCGGGGAGCAAGGGGAAACACGCAATCAGCGCGTGCAAAACCGAAGACCTGTTTGGTGGAGCCGACAGGAATCGAACCTGCGACCTTCTCATTGCGAACGAGACGCTCTACCAACTGAGCTACGACCCCGCACCAAGGGAGTCACAAAGTTCCAAACCTCCGCGGAAAAAGCAAGCCGCATTCTTTTTGCTTTTGTTGCAGCCCTGAGTCTGCCAGAAGTGGATCTCAATTCTGGGACGCCTCAGCACGTTGGCCGGGCCTGATGAATTCAAAAACAAAATCCAGCGCGCGAAACCAGCCGGAGCGGGATGCCTTGCCCGGGCCGGAGGAAAACCGGGGCAGCCATCGCGGCGGCAACCACCCGTAAAATTTTACCATGAGCCAACCCACTGATATTCGCTGCGTCGGCGCGCGCCTTCACTTCCTGCCGGTTCATACCCGCATGCCCATCAAGTTCGGACCGGAGACCGTCACTTATGTAACCTGCGCGCGCGCGCGGGTCACCGTGCGCGACGCGGCGGGCCGCACTGCGGAGGGTTGGGGAGAAACCCCCCTGAGCGTGACCTGGGTCTGGCCCAGCAGTCTGACCTACGAGCAGCGCCATGAGCCGATGAAACAGTTTTGCGCCCAATTAGCCGAGGCTTGGGCCGGGTTCGCCGCCACCGGGCATCCGCTCGAGATCGGGCATGATTTCCAAGCACAGGTGCTGCCGGGTTTGTTGCAACAGTTCAATCTCCAGCGTGGGCCAAGGATTGAGGCCATGCCCTGGCTGGCCGCCTTGCTGTGCTGCTCGGTGTTCGATCTCGCGGTGCATGACGCCTACGGCCAGTTGCATCGGCGATCCGTCTATGAAACTTACGGTCTCGAATTTCTGAGCCGATCACTGGCTGATTATCTCACTCCTATCGCCGACTCGCCGGTTACGTTTCATAATAAATACCCCCAGGATTTCCTGGTGGAGCGCCGCCCCGGGCAACTACGCGCCTGGCATTTGATCGGCGGGTTGGATCCGCTTGATCCGTCAGAGTTGACGGGCAAGGAGCCCAACGACGGCTATCCAGTGCTGCTGGCGGATTGGATCCGGCGCGACGGCTTGAAATGCTTGAAAGTCAAACTGCGGGGCACCGACGCCGTCTGGGACTATCAACGACTCCTCAAGGTTGGACAAATCGCGCTGGCGGGCGACGTGGAATGGTTGACGGCGGATTTTAACTGCACGGTCAGCGAACCAGCCTACGTCAACGACATCCTCGATCGCCTGCGCGACGATCACCCGCGCTTGCACGGGATGATCCTCTACGTGGAACAACCGTTCCCCTACGAGTTGGCTCACCACCGGATCGATGTGCACAGCGTCGCCGCCCGCAAGCCGCTCTTTCTGGATGAAAGCGCGCACGACTGGCGGCAGGTGCGGCTGGGCCGTGAATTGGGCTGGTCCGGCGTCGCGTTGAAAACCTGCAAGACGCAAACCGGTGCGATCTTAAGTTGCTGCTGGGCCAAGGCCCATGGCATGACCCTGATGGTGCAGGATCTGACCAATCCGATGCTCGCGCAAATACCCCATGTCCTCCTCGCCGCGCACGCCGGCACCATCATGGGGGTGGAAACCAACGCCATGCAATTTTACCCCGACGCTTCCACGCCGGAAGCGGCGGTGCATCCGGGTCTCTATCGCCGCCGCCACGGGGTGCTCGATCTGACCACGCTGGGCGGCGCCGGTTTTGGTTATCGGCTGGCGGAAATCCACCGGGAGCTGCCGCCGCCCGCGGCCGAGTTTGGCGACCAATGATATTCGGGGACCGCTGGAAAATACATTTTGATTGCGGCGGCGGGGCGATGTAGAAACGACGCGCTCATGTCCAGAATGTGCCCCCTGAATTTGGAATTGTCCGCTGCGGAGAAAGGCGGCCGCGCCGCCCGGCGGCGGGTGTCCAGCCACGCCCCCTGGCTGGCGGGATTGCTCGTGCTCGTCAGCACTTCCGGCTGTTCGATTCGCAAGTTTGCCATTAATAAATTGGGTGACGCCCTCGCGCACAGCGGCACCACGCTGGCGAGCGACGATGATCCCGAATTCGTCAAAGGCGCCGTGCCCTTCAGTCTCAAGTTGATCGAGAGTCTCCTCGCTGAAACACCGCGGCACGAGGGTCTTTTGCTCGCTGCCGCCAGCGGTTTTACGCAGTACTCCTACGCGTTCGTCCAGGCGGATGCCGACGAATTGGAGGAAAAAGATCTGGCGGGTGCCGCCGCCCTGCGGGTGCGGGCCCGCAAGCTCCACCTGCGCGCCTGCAACTACGGTTTGCGCGGTCTGGAAGTGAAACACCCGGGCTGGGAGAAAGCACTGCGCGCCAACCCGCGCGCGGCCGTGCTCGCCGCCACCAAGGCCGACGTGGCACTCCTTTATTGGACGGCGGCCTCCTGGGGTTCGGCGATTTCGTTGTCCAAGGATAATCCCGACCTGATCGCGGACCAGCCGGTGGTCGAGGCCCTCATTGATCGCGCGCTGGCGCTGGATCCGGATTTTGACGACGGGGCGATTCATTCGTTCTTGATCACGTATGAACCCTCCCGACAGGGAGTGCCCGGCGATGCCCAGGCGCGTTCCCGGCAGCACTTTGACCGGGCGATGGCCCTGACCAAAGGGGGGCAGGCGGGACCGCTGGTGGCCCTCGCCGAGGCCGTCACGATCAAGACCCAAAACGTGGAGGAGTTCAAAACATTGCTCAATCGGGCGCTGGCGGTTAAGGTGGATGCTAGGCCGGAATGGCGGCTGGTAAATCTGATCATGCAGCGGCGCGCGCGCTGGTTGCTGGCCCATCTCGATGACTTGTTTTTGACGGCTGAACCGGCGGTGGAGAAATCAAAATGAAAACCTTTCTGGATCGTTTTTTGGGTTGGCGGTTGCGGGTGCCGGTGGTGCTCGGGGTTCTGCTCGCGGCGACCGCCGCAGGGGCGGCGGACGGCAACACCAGAATCCGGCTCGCCACGCTGGCGCCCAAGGACAGCTCTTTTCACAAGAGCCTGATGACGATGGGCGAGAAGTGGCGCACGGCATCGGGTGGCGCCCTCGCGCTCACCATTTACACGGACGGTTCCCAGGGGGGCGAGGCCGACATGGTGCGGCGGATGCGCGCCGGCCAGCTCCAGGCCGCCTTGCTCTCCGGGCCGGGTCTTTCCCAAATTGATGACTCCATCACCGGCCTCCAGCTGATGCCGATGATGTTCCGGAGCCTCGATGAACTGGATTACGTGCGCGATCGCCTCCGCCCCATGTTGGAAAGACGTTTTGCAGAAAAAGGATTCGTCATATTATTTCTGGGGGACGCCGGGTGGGTGCGGTTTTTTTCCAAAAAACCGGCCGCAGTTCCGGCGGATTTCAAGCGGATGAAAATGTTCATCTGGTCCGGCGACACGCATTCCGCAGACATCATGAAGGAAGTTGGCATCAACGCCGTGCCGCTGGAGCAGGCGGACGTTTTTCTGGGTTTGCAGAACGGGTTGATCGAAAGCGTGCCGACCATTCCGATCTATGCGCTCACGGGTCAATTCTTCAACCCCGCGCCATACATGGTGGAGGTAAACTGGGTGCCGCTCACCGGGGCCGCGGTCATTTCCAAAAAGGCCTGGGACGCCCTGCCAGCCAGTCAACATGCCGCCCTGCTGAAGGCGGCGGCGGAGGCGGGCGAAGCCATCAAGCAACGCAGCCGCGCCGAAAGTGTCGAGTCGGTGGAGGCGATGAAAAAGCGCGGGCTGAAAGTCCAGACCCTGACGCCCGCACAGGTCAGTGAGTGGGAGAAATTCGCCGAGGTGGTTTACCACAAGATCCGCGGGAAAGCCGTGCGCGCTGACATGTTTGATGAGGTGCAGCGCCTGCTCCAGGAATTTCGCTCAAAAAAATGAGCAGTCCCCTCGCTTCTCCGTCCTCGCCGCCGTCGCGGGGCTTTCGTGCGGGCTTGTTTTACGGCGAAAATCTGCTGGTGGTTCTGGCGCTGGCAGCGATGGTGCTTCTGCCGCTGACGGAAATCGTCTTGCGCAAGGCCTTTCACACGGGCATTTCCGGCTCTTCAATCTTTGTCCAGCATCTCACCCTGCTCGTCGGCATGCTCGGCGGGGCCCTCGCTGCCCGGGACAACCGGTTGCTCGCCATGGCCGCGTTGACCAATGTGCTGAAGGGAAAATGGAAATCCGCCGCCACGCTGGTTACCAGTGCGATTGCCATCGGATTGACCGTGTTCCTGGTGGTCGCCAGTTGGCAGTTCATCCAGTCCGAGCAGGAGAGCGGCAACAAGCTTCCCTACAATATTCCCGTTTGGATCGTGCAACTCATCCTGCCGCTGGGTTTCGCCGTGGTGGCGTGGCGGATGGCCCGTCACGCCGCCGACCAGTGGGGCGGCCGGATCCTGGCGCTCGCGCTGGGCGGCCTGATCATCTGGCTGGCCCTTCATCCGCCGGTCAGCCCGGAGAAAATGGTCTGGCCCTGCCTCGGCCTCCTGCTCGTGGCCGCCGCCTTGGGGTCGCCCATCTTCGTCACGCTCGGCGGCGCGGCCCTCATCTTGTTTTGGGGCGACGGCCAACCCATCGCCGCCGTCCCCATCAGCCAGTACAAGCTCGTCACCGATCCCTCGCTGCCCAGCATCCCGCTCTTCACTCTCGCGGGATATTTTCTGGCGGAAGGCGGTGCCTCCCGGCGGTTGCTCCGGGTTTTTCAGGCGCTGGTCGGCCATTTTCGGGGCGGACCCGCCATCGTCACCTGCCTGGTCTGCGCGTTCTTCACCACGTTCACCGGGGCCAGCGGCGTGACCATCCTCGCGCTGGGAGGGTTGCTCATGCCCGTGCTGGTGTCCGCCCGCTACTCGGAACGAAATGCCCTGGGTTTGGTCACCAGCGCCGGTTCGCTGGGATTGCTCTTTCCGCCCTGTCTCCCCCTCATCCTCTACGGCATCGTTGCCGGAAAAAGTGTCACCATCAAACAGATGTTCCTGGGCGGTATTCTGCCCGGCGTGCTGCTGGTCATGGTCACCGCCGCGCTCGGTGTCTGGCAGGCCCCCAAGGACAAATCCGCCCGCCAACCCTTCAACCTTGGTGAAGCCGGTCGCGCCATCTGGGCCGCGAAATGGGAACTGCTGCTGCCCGCCGTCGCTTTTGCGGGCCTCTTCGGCGGCTTTGCCACACCCGTGGAAACGGCCGCGCTGACCGCGCTCTACGCCTTTATCGTGCAGACCTTTGTCTATCGCGACCTCACCCTGTTCCGCGACGTGCCCCGCGTCATGACGGAATGCGGCCTGGTTATCGGCGGCGTGCTGATGATCCTGGGCGTGGCGCTCGGCTTCACTTATTACCTGGTCGATGCGCAAATTCCCGACAAACTCGTCGCTTGGGCGTCCGCGAATGTGCATTCCAAATGGGTATTTCTCCTCGGCCTCAACGTCGTCCTGATTCTCGTGGGCGGACTCATCGAGATTTATGCCGCCATTGTGGTGGTGGTGCCCCTGCTCGTGCCGATTGGGAACGCGATGGGACTGGATCCAGTGCATCTGGGCATCATTTTTTTGGCGAATATGGAACTGGGCTTTCTGGCCCCGCCGGTGGGATTGAACCTGCTGTTGTCGTCTTATCGCTTCAATAAACCGATCGGGGAAGTGATTCGCAGCGTGTTGCCGATGCTGGCGGTGCTCTTCATCGGCGTGCTGTTGATCACGTATTTCCCGCCCTTGACCACCTTGTTGCCGCGCTGGTTCGGGCAGTAGGGGCACGGCCCACGCGGCCAATCGGGTGGTTTCCCCGCTTGACTAAGCCGACAGTAGCCACCATATTTTGCGGCTATTTTCGTTCCTCAGCGACGAAGCAACCAATTCAATATGCCTAAAGCGAAGGTTAAAGTTAAGAAACCGGCGACCAAAGCGGTCGTCCATTCCGAGCACAGCAAAGCAGGCCGCCCGGTCGGAATCAAGAAAGCCCCTGCTCCCGCCGTGAAGGCGAGTGGCCCGCAGGGTAAGCCCGCCCAATCCGGCGGCAAGCATCACCCGGTGCCCGGCGCAGGGCCCGGCAAGGAGCCGGCCACACCGGTGAACCCGAACCTGATCGCGCCGATCAAGAGCCAGTCGGGCGTGGAATTGACCGAAAAAATCAAGGAACTGGTCCGGTTGGCCCAGGAGCAAGGCTACCTGACCTACGGCGACATCAATGATGCCTTGCCGGAAACGGTGGTGACGCCGGATGACTTGGATGAGATTTACATGAAGCTTCGGAATCTCGACGTGGAAATCGTCGATCAAGCCGAGGTCGATCGCGTCAAGCAGCCGGAGCCGGAAGAGGAAGAGGATAAGACCCGGCTCGACATTTTGGATGATCCGGTCCGGATGTATCTCAAGCAGATGGGCCAGGTGCCGTTGCTGACCCGCGAACAGGAGGTGGAGATTTCCAAGCGCATCGAGGATGCGGAAAACGAGGTCAAGCGGATTATTTACGGTTTTGGCTTTGCCGGAAAAGAACATATCGCGCTGGCCGAAAAGTTGATTTCTGAGCCGCCGAAGGAACGGTTCGACCGGGTGATCGTGGACAAGAAAATCGAGGGCCGCGAAAATCACCTTAAATCGCTCCGCAAACTGGTTAAGGACGTGCGCGGCATCGACCAGTCCGTCGACGAACATTATCACGAATGGCAGCACGCGCCCAACAAAGCCAAGAAAGACAAGTTGAGCGCCGCCTTCAAGAAGGCCGACGACAAACTGCAGAAGTCCTTCGGTAAATTTTTCTACAAGCAAAAAGTCATCGAGGAAATGGCGTTGGTCGCCGACAATATCCACGATAAGATTCACCTCAGCCTCCGGGCGATCGAGGAAATGGAGCGCCAGCGCAAGTCGGTCCATCAGCAGAGCATTATTCAATCCGAGCAGCGCAAGATCAAGGCTCTCGAGGAGTTCGTCCGCCTGTTGTCCGGTGATTATCTCACGGCCTACCAGCAACTGCAGCACTTCACGAAAAAAGCGCTGCAAGCCAAAACGGAAATGGTGGAGGCCAACTTGCGCCTCGTGATTTCCATCGCGAAGAAATACACCAACCGCGGCCTGTCGTTTCTGGACCTGATCCAGGAAGGCAACATGGGGTTGATGAAAGCCGTCGAGAAGTTTGAATACCGCCGCGGCTACAAATTCTCCACTTACGCCACGTGGTGGATCCGGCAGGCCATCACCCGCTCCATCGCCGACCAGGCGCGTACCATCCGCATTCCCGTGCACATGATCGAAACGATCAACAAGCTGATGCGGGTGCAAAAGCAGTTGGTGCAGGATTTCGGCCGCGAGGCCACACCGGAGGAAATCGCCGACGAAATGCAAATGCCCGTCGAGCGCGTGCGGGCCGTGCTCAAGATGGCGCAGCAGCCGATCTCCCTGCAATCGCCGGTGGGTGACAGCGAAGACACCAACTTCGGAGATTTCATCGAGGACAAGTCGGCGGAAAATCCGTCCGATATGACGAGCTACGCCCTGTTGAAAGACAAGCTGGGCGATGTGTTGACCAGCCTCACGGAGCGCGAGCGGAAGGTCTTGGAATTACGCTTTGGCCTCGGGGACGGGTATTCCCGCACGCTCGAGGAAGTGGGCAAGCAGTTCAAGGTCACCCGCGAACGAATCCGGCAAATCGAAGCCAAAGCCCTGCGCAAGATGCGGCATCCCACGCGTCTCCGACAGCTCCAAGGCTTCCTGGAAACCGAAGATCTGGAATAGTGCGCCGCACCCTCCGATGCCGGACTGATCCGCGCCCCAGCGCGCGGTCGCCGTCGGCACCGGGGGAGACCGGTGAAACATTGCGGGTCGCTCACCGATGCCCGCCGGCGGCTCGGCGCTGAAAATCAGCTCGCGGAATGCGAGCGGCCCGTTCATTATTTCCAAATCATCCATGAATCGGACGTGTTTTACCCTCTTCCTTTGGATGCTGACCGCCGGGCTCACCCTGCCTGCCGCCGCTCAGGCCAACTTGAATTGCGAGCGTACCCAGGAGGTTATCTACGGCCATAAATACGGAACCGCTCTGACCTTGGATGTCTTTCGCCCCCGGACTGCCAATGGTGCCGGCGTGATCTTCCTGGTCAGTGGGGGCTGGCTCTCGAGCCGCGACACGCCGAACATGGTCACGATCCGGCAGGAGTCCATTCAAGCGTTTCTGGATCGTGGCTATACGGTCTTTGCTGTGGTGCACGGATCGCAACCCAAGTTCACCATCCCGGAGATCGTCCAGGATCTCCATCGTTCCGTTCGATTTATCCGTCATCAGGCTGCCCAATACGGCGTGCATCCGCAGCGGTTGGGAATAACCGGCTCCAGTTCCGGGGGGCATCTGGCCTTGATGATCGCGACCCAAGGGGCTCCCGGCTCAGCCGCCGCGCCGGATCCCGTCGACCGCGAAAGCAGCGCGGTGCAGGCGGCAGCCTGTTTTTTTCCACCCACGGATTTTCTGAATTGGGGCGGACCCGGAATCGACGGCGTCGGCGTGGGCATCATGGCTCCGCTCAAGGCAGCGTTCGGCCCCCGGGCGGACACGGCGGCGAGCCGGCAGATTTACGGCCGGGAAATTTCCCCCCTCTATTTTGTCACTGCGACGCTGCCGCCGGTGGTGATCATCCACGGCGACCAGGACCCGACGGTTCCCCTGCAACAGTCCGAGTCATTCCTCAAGCGGGCCCGGGAAGCCGGTGCCCCGGTTCCCAAACTGGTGGTGCGCGCGGGCAAAGGTCACGGCTGGGGCGATTTTTGGAAGTCCGCGGAAGATCTGCAAGTATTCGGCGATTGGTTTGACCAACACCTGCGCCCGGAAATAAAATAGCGACCGGGTCCACCCCACCGGGAGTGCTGAATGGTTCGGCACGATCGGAAGCTGGGGCGGGTATCGGACGAAGCTCGGTTGCTCCGGTTTGGTTTCCCGGGCAAAATTATTGGCGTGCCGGCAGTTTTTCGACAGGTGTTTGGCGGATAAACGCCCGGCTACAAATATCACCCTGCCATGAACTCAGACATTCTCCTGGCCTCGTTGATCTGGGGTGCGATTGGCTCCGGCTTCATGCTGTACGGAAAAAAACAGCGGGCCACGGTGCCTTGGTTCGGCGGGATTGCGCTCGTGGCCATTTCCTACTTTGCGGAGACCGCGCTGCTCATGTCGCTCCTTTGCAGCGGCCTTTTACTCGCGATGTATTTCTTCCGCCATCACGGGGATTAAGCCAGAATCGCGCCGTTGGAAACCACGAATGAACACGAATAGACACGAATGCAAATGCGGAAGAAACGGAGGTTGTGAGCTTGTCAGCATTGGTGGCTATTCGTAGTTGAACTGCCTCGTTCCAGTTAAGCCGCCCTCTGGAAAAGGCCATGGCAGCCGGTGGTAATGCCCCGTCCACCGCCCCGCCCCGGTCACATTTAAACCCGAACTCCGAAGTCGGTTTAACAGGGAACGGAGCCAACGGAGAAGGAAGCCGATGGGGCCCAAGGCGGTGGGAATTTTTTTCCAACTCTGCCCGGCGCAAGTCTCTTCGCTTGGCCCGCGGATCCGGGGGGCTGCGGCGAAGCACTCCCGGCTTGACCGCGCAAAGCGAGGGTTCACACTCTGCGCGTTCCCGGTTTTCGCGGGTGGATTCGCAAAATAAAACTGACTATGAATATGGAAAAAATCTGGCGTGCCTGGCCGATCTCCCTCGGCGCATTGCTGGTCGGCACCGTCCCCTGGGCCCTCAGTGCGGAACCCAAAGCCGCCACTGAAATCGATCGTGGCCCCTTTTATTCCGGCACCATCAAGGCGTCGTTTCCCGGCCACAACACCACGATGAAGGGGATCGTCGTCACGCTGGGCAAGGAGCAGAAAGCCTACGTCTGCTACGACACGGATCTGCTTCGGCTTTCGATCGGTTGGACGGGTGAGTATCTGGAATTCGGCAATGGCCAGGTGCGCATTGAACATCCTCAACCTCCGGCCGTGAAAGGCCAGGCGATGTTTGGCACGCAGCCCCGCCCGGGCTGGGCCAAAGACGGGGGTGAATTCCGGGATCCGCGCGAAAAACAGCAGGGCCCGCTGCCGAAAAATTGGGCGCATTATCGCGGGCTTTATCTGCACGGAGACAACGTCATCCTTGCTTACACAGTGGGCGATTGCGCGGTGCTGGAAATGCCCGGATTGGAGGCTGGCGCCGGCGGTCCGGTATTTACCCGCTCCTTCACGGTGGGAAAATCAGCCGCGCCCCTGACGATGCTCGTTTGTGAGGTGGAGAAAGCCTCGGGCGGGGTCGGACCCGCCGGTGCGGCGGTGGGTGCCGCCACCACCGGGCCGGCCGGCCAGAACCTCGCGGTGCTCGAGGCGAACGGCAAGTTCACCGCCGTCGGCATCGAGGGCGCTCCGCCGGGCTCCGCCTGGGAAGTGGTGGAGGGCAAGATCCTGTTCCAGCTGCCTCCCCTAAAGAAAAGTGTGTCGTTCAAGTTGCTGCTGCGCAGTGGAGCGGGCGGAGTCCTGGCGAAGGCGGCGGAAGCTTTCAAGTCATCGGCGAAAGCCACCGACCTCACGGCGCTCACCAAGGGAGGTGCTGCCCGTTGGACCGCGCCGGTGGTGTCCAAGGGCGTGGTGGGGGCGGGTGCCGGGCCGTATGTGGTGGACACCATTACGGAACCCGCGGGCAATCCGTGGAATGCCAAAACATTTTTTGGCGGCTTTGATTTTTTCCCCGACGGCCGCGCGGCCATCTGCACGTTCCACGGGGATGTGTGGATCGTGTCCGGCCTGGACGACCGGTTGGAAAAAGTGACCTGGAAGCGGTATGCCACCGGGATGTTCCAGCCGTTGGGTTTGAAAATTGTGGACGGGAAAATTTATGTGACCGGTCGCGACCAGATCAACCGCCTGCATGATTTGAACAACGACGGCGAGGCGGATTTTTACGAGAACTTCAACAACGACACCGTGGTCACGCCGAATTATCACGAGTTCTGCCTGGATCTGCAGACCGATTCCAAGGGGAATTTCTACTATGCGAAAGGCTGTCCGTGGCCGCCGAACGCGGAGTCGCCGCATCAGGGGACGATGCTCAAGGTTTCCCGGGATGGGTCCCGGCTGGAGGTCTTCGCCACCGGGCTGCGCGCGCCGAACGGCATGACCATTGGTCCCGGCGACGTGATGACCGTCAGCGACAACCAGGGCCACTGGATGCCGTCGAGCAAGTTGAACCTCGTGCAGCCCGGCGGCTACTATGGGATGGCGCCCACCGCGCAGCGCACGCCGGTGCCGGCCGCCTACGATCAGCCGATCTGCTGGCTCCCCATGAGCATGGATAACTCCAGCGGTGGCCAGGTCTTCGTTACCAGCGACCAATGGGGGCCGTTCAAGAATCATCTCCTGTTCACCTCCTACGGCAAAGGCACACTCTTCCACGTGATGACCGAGCAGGTGGATGGACAGACCCAGGCCGGCATGGTCCAGTTCCCGCTGCGCTTTGGCAGCGGCACCATGCGCGCGCGGTTTCATCCACGCGATGGGCAGCTCTATGTCAGCGGGCTGCGCGGCTGGCAAACCAGCGGCGTGAAGGACGGCAGCTTCCAGCGCGTGCGCTACACCGGCGCGGCGGTGAACCTGCCGTCCGCCCTGCACATTGCGAAAAACGGAGTTCAAATTGCCTTCACCAGTGCCCTGGATCCGGCCTCCGCGACCGATCTCCAGAATTACAGCCTGGAACAATGGAACTACAAATACAGCGGCGACTATGGCTCGCCGGAATTCTCCGTGGAAAAACCGGGGGAACAACACCACGATCCGGTGGCCGTGCAAGCCGCGCGTTTGTCCCCGGACCGCAAGACAGTATTCCTGGAAATCGCGGGGCTCCGGCCGGTGATGCAGATGAAGATCAAATTCGCCCTGACCGCCGCGGACGGTTCGCCCGTGGCGCAGGAAATTTATAACACGATCCATCGGGTCGGCGGCGAATTGAAGCTGGGCCCGCCCTAGTTCTCCCTTGTCGTTGGCTCGCGGCGGCGGTGAAATGGTTTCGCCCGGCGGCTAAACCCGAATTCCGAAATGGGAATGGGAGCGCGCCCGCGCGGAAAACCGGGGCGCGATCCGAAAAGGTCCCCGCGTCCGTATTTCATCCCGTCGCCCGCAGTGCGGAACGCGGGGCGCGTTTCGCCACACCCGGGGCGGGCATGCTCCCCATCTTCGGGAAACGCGCTGCTGCGCCTCTACCCCTGACCGTTTACCCGCGGGCATTGGAAATAAATCATTGCCCCGGTTTTTAGCGGGCTTAGTATCCACATTCACTTCCGGGACTGGCAGCGACCCCTAAACAGGGGTGGCGCGGCGAGTGCTGGAAAGTCGGAAACGCCAGAGTCTGCGACCAGCACGGTGCCCGGCCGGGTCGCCGTCAGGGTCCAGGCTGGTTCCCGGTTCCTTAAGCCGATTGAAAACGTTGCCCGGTTCATCAACGACTTTCGCTGTCCGCCGTCGTCCTGTCGGCGGGACGCTTTTTATTTTCCAGAGCCTGATTGTTTTTCTGGCGCTCCCGCTGGCTTCCCGGGGGGCAGCTTTGCCATCGGCCCCGCCGGAACCGACGATCCGCGCCGTGCAGTTGATCGTGCAACCAGCGTCTCTCGATTTACGGGGGGCGGACGATGAGCACGGGCTGCTGGTCACGGCGGTGGCGGCTGATGGTCGGCGGCGGGATGTCACGGGCCAGACCCATTTCACCAGTCGACAGCCCCAGAGCGTGGCCGTCTCCCGCGACGGGATTTGCCGTCTGGTCGGCGATGGGCGGACCGAAATTGTGGCTCGTTATCAAGGGCTGTCCGTCCGTGTTTCCGTGGCCGCCACGGAGGCCGTGCAGCGCCGAACGCCGTCCTTCCGGCAGGACATCGAACCGGTGTTGACACGCGGCGGGTGCAATGCGGGCGGCTGCCATGGCAAGTTGGCGGGGCAAAATGGGTTCCGGCTTTCGCTGCGCGGCTACGCGCCGGAATGGGATCATGACTGGGTCATGAGCGATTTGAAGGCGCGCCGCATTGATCCCGCCGTGCCGGCGGAAAGCCTGCTCGTGCGCAAGGCGCTGGCGGCGGTGCCGCATCAGGGAGGACAGCGTTTTGCCGAGGGCTCGCGCGCGCACCGCACGCTGCTCGCGTGGATTGCCGCCCGCGCGCCCGGGCCGGTGGCGGACGAGGCGGACGCCGCGCGGCTCGAAGTATTGCCGGGCAACCGCACCTTGCGTCCGGGTGAACAGCAGCAGCTGCTGGTGCGCGCCCATTATCCCGACGGCGGCGTGCGCGATGTGACCTGGCTGGCCAGGTTTTTTTCCAACGATGAAACCGTGGTGGCGGTGACGCCCGAGGGTCGGGTCCGCGCCCGGCGGTCCGGGGAAGCCGCTGTCCGCGTCCATTTCCAGGGTCAGGTCGCCGTGGTGATGCTGACGATGCCCCATGAGAACCGGGTGGATCCGCAACTATTCGCCCGGCGCAACAACGCCGTGGACGAGGCTGTGTTTGAAAAATTAAAAGCCCTGCGCCTGCCGCCGTCTGCGGATTGCCAAGACGCCATTTTTTTGCGCCGCGCGTTTCTGGACACGACCGGGACGGCCCCGACGCCGGAGGAGGTCCGGTCCTTCGAGCGCGACCCGCGCACCGACAAGCGCGCGCGGTGGGTGGATGGTTTGCTGGAGCGACCGGAGTTTGTGGATTACTGGACGCTGCAGTTGAGCGATCTGTTGCAGAACCGCAAGGAGCGCGATCATGACGTGCGCGGGGCCAAGGGGGTGCGCTCCTTCCACGCGTGGCTGCGCGCGCAAGTGGCGGCCAACCGGCCGTGGGACGAGTTGGCGCGTGACCTTGTCACCGCCAGCGGCGATGCCGTGGGGCAGCCGCAGATCGGGTATTACATTGTCAACGTGGGGGAGAAAACCCGGGCCGAGGAATCAGAAATTGCCGATGGGGTGGCCCAGTCGTTTTTGGGGACGCGGATTGGCTGCGCCCGGTGCCACAACCATCCATTGGAAAAATACACGCAGGATGATTTTTATCATTTTGCGGCTTTTTTCTCCCGGGTCACGATGAAGCGCGAGGAAATGGCGAAGGGTCTGACGTCCCTGCTCACGCGCACCCGGGAGGAGGAGGAGCAGCAAAAGCAGATCGACCAGCAGGCGAAGAGCCTGGCCGAAGCGGAGGCCGCCGCGCCCGCGCCGCCGGGCACTGACACCGCGAGCAACCTGACCGGGCTCCGGAAAAAACTGGCGGAAGCCCGCGCGCAACTGGAGCAGCTCCAACTGCGTCAGCTCGGGGCGAGCCAGCCGCGCACCAAGAAATTTCTGCCGCCCCAGCCGCTGGATCGCGCAAACCTCGGGGTCAAGCCGGGCGAGGATCCGCGCGTGAAGCTGGCGGCGTGGATGACCAGTCCGGACAACGAATATTTCAGCGGGGCGATGATCAACCGCCTGTGGCGTCATTTCATGTCGGTCGGGTTGGTGGAGCCGGTGGATGATTTGCGCGCGAGCAATCCGCCGACCAATCCGGAGCTGTGGCAGGTATTGAAGCGGGAATTTGTCACGCAGGGTTATGATCTCAAGCATGTGATGCGGCTGATCCTGAATTCGCGCGCTTATCAGTTGAGCGCGGCGACGCTGCCGGGCAACGAGACCGACCGGCATTTCTATTCGCATTATTATGCCCGCCGGCTGCCGGCCGAAGTGTTGCTGGACGCCGTCAGCCAGGCCACGAGCGTGCCGGACCCCTTCGCGGGTTATCCCCTGGGGACACGTGCCATCCAGCTCCCGGAGCCGGGGGTCAGCTCGTATTTCTTAAGCTTGTTCGGCCGCTCCGACCGGGTGACCGCCTGCGCCTGCGAGCGGAACGGGGAAGTGACGCTGCCGCAGCTGTTGCATCTTCAAAACGGCGAGGGAATGCTCAATAAAATTTCCTCCGCCGAAGGGCGTCTGGCCCCGTTGTTGAAAGCGACGGCGGATGATGCCGTGGTGCTGGAGGAATTATTTCTGGCCGCGCTGGGACGACGGCCAGCCGCGGCCGAGGTCAGTGCCGTGCGCCAGGCATTGGCGGCGGGCGATGGGCGGGCGGACGTTTTTGGCGACTTGTTTTGGGCCTTGCTCAACTCGAAAGAATTCGCCTTCAATCATTAAACCGTTGACCTAACCCGACCCCCTAAATAATCCATGTTCGACATCTCTTTAAGCCCAAAAGAAAGCCGCCGGGGCAACGGCTTTTCGCGGCGGGATTTTCTGCGGGTGGGCGCGCTCAGTCCGATGGGGCTCTCCCTGGCCAGCCTCCTGGCGCAGGAGAAGGCCCGGGGTGGCCAGGGTTCCGGCCGGGGCCCGCGCGCGAAATCCGTGCTCCTGGTTTATCTCGGTGGTGGTCTTTCGCATCATGATTCATTTGATTTGAAACCCGAGGCGGCGGCGGACATTCGCGGAAAATATCAGTCCATCGCCACCAGCGTGCCGGGGACACGGATCGGCGAATTGCTGCCCCGCATGGCCAAAACCATGGATAAAGTGTGTCTGGTGCGCTCGGGTACGCATGAGAACGATCATCATGAAACCGCCACCAACTGGGTGTTGTCGGGCCGGTTCGGTTCGCCGTTCGGCGACTATCCCGCGATGGGGGCGGTGGTGGCGCATGAGACCGGGTTCGCGGGCCGGTTGCCGCCCTACGTGGCCGTGCCGCGAAATCCGGCGTTCACCTGGGAGCTGGGCAAGAGCGCGTTCCTCGGGGGGCGTTATGAATCCTTTAAGGCCGGGGACCCGAACCAAAAAGATTACAAGGTGCGCGATCTTTCGCGGGCGCAACCGACCACCCCGCGCGCCGTGGAACGTCGGAAAACATTGCTGGCGGCGGTGGATCATCTGGCGGGCGAGATCAAGGGGAACGATCAGATTGCCACCTACGATGAATTTCAGCAGAAGGCTGCGGAAATGGTGTTGTCCTCCGAGGCCCAGGCGGCATTTGACATCGACCAGGAAACCCCGCAATTGCGCGATGATTATGGCCGCACGGAATTTGGGCAGAGCTGTCTTCTGGCGCGCCGTTTGATGGAGCGGGGCGTGCGGTTCGTCACGGTCAACTTCGGCGGCTGGGATCATCACGCGAAAATATTTGAAAGCCTGGATAAGAAACTCCCAATTTTTGACCAGGGATTTTCCGCGCTCATCCATGATCTGGCGCAGCGCGGGCTGCTGCAGGAAACGCTGGTGGTGGCGCTCGGTGAATTTGGCCGTACGCCCAAGCTGAACAAGGACGCGGGGCGTGATCATTGGGGCAAGGCGGCCTCGCTGCTGTTTGCGGGAGCGGGGGTGCGCGGCGGCAAAGTCATCGGCGCCACTGATAAGGAGGGCGCATTCGTCACCGACCGGCCGGTGCGGCCCGCGGATGTCAGCCACACCATTTACGACGCCTTGGGGATCGACCCGCGCAAGCAAATCCGCACGCCCGAAGGCCGCCCGGTGGAAATCCTCGACGAGGGCGACCCCATCCGCGAGCTGTACACCTGACCGGCTCGCTCCACTTGACCCCACGGATGAACACCGATCGACCCGGATATATCGGCCGAAAAGGCGGGCTTTCGCCGATTTGTCGGGTCCGTTTTTTGGTCGCCCGCTTCCATCTCGGAGCAATTTCATTCTTATACCAACTCCCAATGATGATCGGTGGCAGGGTCGCGCGGTCGTGGGGGCGCCGCGACGGCGCCCT